>PMSX01000158.1 GCA_003167495.1 Bryobacterales bacterium
CCAGTTCTTCCTTGCTCCTGAAGTGATGGAAGAAAGCGCCTTTCGTCACACCGGCAGTTTCGCAAATATTGTCAACTGTGGTCGCGGAGTAGCCTTTGGCACGAATGGCAGTAAGGGAGGCGTCCAAGAGCTTGGTTTTCGCAGCGGCTGGTGCTTTGGCGTCGGCCATGAGGTTAACGTACCAACTAGTCGGTATTTATTAAACTCGTATTTGTTTCAGTATGATAAAGCTTCACGGGCATTCACGGGAGTGTGCTCAGGAGCACACGGCGGTCGCCGCAGTTAGCCGTTTTTGATCTTGGTGCTATCCGGACGCTTTACTCCAAAACTTTTACACTGGAATGGTGGAGCGTCGCAAATACATCGAACAGCGCAACGGCGGATTCTAGGTTGAGGGTACGCGTGTCTCCCTCGACTCCATTGTTTACTCTTTCAAAGCGGGTGACTCGCCGGAAACTATTCGCCAGAACTTCGCCTCTCTCACGCTGGCGCAAGTCTACGGTGCGATCACGTTCTATCTGGCACACGAGACCGAGGTTGAAGCCAATATCCGCGACGGAAAAGAAGAGGCACAGCGTTCAGTCCCGCATTTGAGCCAAAGCCGTCCCGAACTGCACGCACGGCTTGAGCGCGCCCGCCGCGAACTTAGCACCGAGGATCTGGCCAAGTCTTGAGCATTCGCTTTCAGGCAGACAATGACCTGAAGAGGATCATCTTGTAAGCCATGACAAGCGAACGATGCCGCAGGCGCTCACAGGCTTTGTTGCGTCAGGCGGCTCAAGTCCAGGAGTGCTTCTGGTTATTCCGCAGAGTGCTTCAATCCGTGAGGTGGTCGAGACGCTGATCTTGATCTGGGCAGATGACAGAGCCGACGACTGGAGGAATCTGATCGCCAGAATCCAGTTCTGAGTACGGCTAAAGGTCAGGAGCGGCTCATTCGAAGCAAGCCTCCGCGCTTGTCGAAGAAGCGTTTGTCCGGCTGATGACCAGCGCCGCGGGATAGTGGCGCGATCAGACGCACTTCTTCGCCTTCACGTCCCGGCTGATGCGTCAGATTCTGGTGGATTTCGCGCGCAGTCAAAATGCCGAAGTACTGGCGTCTTAGACGTCAGGGTGAGGAGAGACGGGCGATTCGCCCACATGCAGTCGGGAAGATACGAAGAATTATTGGCGCAGAGCCGGGGCTTTTCGCTGAGTTAGCCAAACGCGCGCCATGGCGAGCGAATTACGGCGTTTCCCAGTCGAGCGCGTAGATTTCGGTGCTGCCCACATCACGGGTGGAAATCAGCGAACCGTCCGGGGTTAGCCCCAGCCAGCCCAAGCTCCCCTCGGCCGTTTTCAGGTTGCTTAAAGATAGGACGCGCTCCACTTTTCCGTCGCGAATCCGGACACGGTACCATTCGGTGTCGTGGGCAAATTGTATGTACTGGCTGTCCGATGACCAACTGGGCCAAGATGCCGCCATGGTCGTGAGTTGCCTCCGCTGGCGAGTCGCTAAGCTATAAAGCCACACTCGGTTTTGCGGATATCCCATTCCAGCGATGTACTGGCCGTTGGGAGACCAGCGCGCCGACCACAGCCCCTCCGATCCCGGCAGCTTTGCTGAGCGTCCGGATTTCATATCGATAACTCCCAAGGCCAAACCGAGTCGCTCGCTGGCTAACTCATCGAACTGAGCGCAGAAGACGATTGAATTACCATCCGCAGACCAACTCCCATCGTCATCTCCGCCTGGTCCAGTCGCGCCATGGGTCAATTGGCGGACTGCGCCGCCTGCGGTGGATACCAGATAAAGGCGGTCGGGTTCACCGGGCTTCCCGCCGTAGAAAACAATCTCCGCACCGTCCGGCGAGAAGCGCGGATTGCGGGCGAACAGGGGCGGAGTTGTCAGTTGCAGCCGGTCACCCCCATCCAAAGCGCTTCGCCAAACGGAGCCTTCCGGATAGCTGATGTAAGCGATCCACTTACTGTCGCGCGAATAGTCGAGTTGCGTGGCCGCCAAACCCTGTAGATGGGGAAGCCATTCATACAACTTCCGGTCATAGCGGACCAGTTCACCTCGGTCTAGCCGGCCGCGAAAAAAGATCCGGCGACCGTCGGAACTGGGCTGTGGACGATCGGCCCTGAGCGGCCCGTTGGTCAACCGCACGAGATTCGAGCTGCGGATCGAGAAACGAGACGGCTGCACTATAGCCCAAAGATCTTGCGTGGTTTGCCGGGCTGAGAACAGGAAATACTTTCCGTTCGGCGTCCAGGTACCCTGTTCGCGCGCCATATCTTCTGATTCGGGAAAAAGTGCTCGTAGATGAGTACCGTCCGCCGCCACTTCCCACAAGGTTGGCGAGTTCTTTGCTTCCGACGTGAAGCGGATAGACTGGCCGTCAGGAGACCATGCCGGATAACGGGCGTAGCCTCCGACCCGGACCAAGACCCGCGATTGCGAGGTATCGCTGCGAGCGATCCGCAGTTCCGGTCCGGTGCAATAGACGATCTCATCTCCTTTCGGCGACCAGCGCGCATTCTCTGATTTCAATTCGCCGATGCGCCGCGGCCGACCGCCCAACGTGGCAGCGACCCAAAGCGAGCCTTCATGGTATTGACCGAGAAGCATTTCAGAACCGTCCGCCGAGATATCAAGCGGGAACTTGCCCGCCAACAGCGGCATCGACACCGGCTCGCCACCCTTGACGCTGACCTCAAACATCCGGAAGTCGGGGTCTCTACTGCCAGCGGCATAATACAGGCGGGCGCCATCATTGACAAAAAAGTCTTTCGGGAGGCCGTCGTGAGTGATCTGAGTGATGTGCGTGACGTGCGGCGCGGGCAGGGGTCGGCTGAGCCAGAAGAAGGCGGCGAAAAACAGACACAGCAGCCCGGCCGCCAGCAGCGGCCAGAGCCGCACTCTGCGCCCGATTCGCTTCGCGATTGCGGCTGCCACTCCGGCCCGCTCCAACCCAACCGGAGTGGAGATGGAACCGCGCGTGAGGCGGCGGCAATAACTTCGGACGTCGCTGGCGTTCTGAAAGCGCAGATCGGGATCCTTTTCGAGCGCGCCCATAACGAGGTCGTCAAGGTCATGGCCAAGCGCCGGACGAATCGTCGAAGGAGGAGGCGGGTCGCGATGCAGGATGGCGTCGAAAATGGCACCATCGGAAAGTCCCTCGAAGGGACGCACGCCGGTGGCGAGTTCATACGCTACCACGCCCAAGCTGAACAGATCGCTGCGCGCGATAGCGGGTTTGCCAAGCACCTGCTCGGGCGATAGATAATATGTGGTGCCCGCCAAACGGCCCGGCTGCGTGCGCAGATCGGATCCACTGCCGTAAGATGGATCGCGCACGCTGGCCAGGCCGAAGTCCAACACCTTGACGAAGCCATCGGGCCGGACCATGATGTTTTCGGGTTTGATATCGCGGTGGATGATGCCGGCAGCGTGCGCAGCGCTGAGGGCCGAGGCGGTCTGGCTGACGATCTCAAGCACTGTTTTCGAATCGATGAAGCGCGATTCGGCGGCGAGGAGCGCCCGCAGTGTGCGGCCTTCGACGAACTCCATAGCGATGTAATAGAAGTCGTGATCGAGGCCGGCGTCGTAGATGGCGGCGATGTGCGGATGATTCAGTTGGCCGGCGGCGCGGGCTTCGCGTTGGAAGCGTTGGATGCGTTCCTTGCCTTCCGGCGAGGCGGGTTGAATTAGAATCTTGACCGCCACGCGGCGGGCTAAGTGCAGATCTTCCGCTTGGTACACAACGCCCATGCCACCTTCGCCAACACGCTCGCCAAGACGGTAGTTACCGAGAACGGTTCCGGCCGGTGGCAAACTGCCTAGCACGGGCGACGCGATGAGCCGGGCGGCGTCGTATAGCGCCGGCCGCTCCAGGAAGACTCCATTGGAAGCCTGCTCGTCTGCCGCGAGAAGGCGCTCTACTCTGGCGCGCAGATCGCTATCCCCAGAAGATTCATTTTCTAGAACTGTTTGGCGTTCGCCAGCAGGCAATTCCAGAATCTTGTGAAAGAGTTCGGCCGCGCGCTGGTGTTCGTTGGGAATCACATTGCTCCCTTGAGGCTCGTCTGCGCGATACGATCCAGTTCGCAAAAGACCAGCGGGGTCAACCGCTCCATTGCGGCTTCAGTGCTCCAGTCGTTCAGAATGCGCGTCAACGAGACCGAGGAAAACACGGCTCCTCCTATTCACAATTCGCCTTTGCAGATAAGCTCGATTTTAGCGCTTTGAAGAAGTGGCGAAGAGGTTGAAGCAGAACTGAAAACGGCGACGAGTTACCGGTTCGCCAGGGTGCTCGCCGCGCTTTGGCGCGCCATCGCAATCTACCCTCTTCGCTCGATTCGAGTTTTCGGGCCTTACGGGCCGTGCTTTGAGTATTTGGGCCAAACGGGATGGCCTCAATCCGGCGGATACGTGTACCGCTCGATCTGGATGCCAGTCTCGCTGTCTTCAAGCGTCACCTCCAGAATCTGATTGGTCAGGTCCGGGTTCGTATCCAGCTCATCCAGCACCTCGGAGAAGAGCTCTCTCTGGAGCGCAAGGTCATCCCAGCCGCCGCATTAAGGCAGATCAGGCCAGCATGGATAGATACGTTGGAATACTGTCCCTTCGAGCCTGGCATTTCACGAAGTCCACGGAAGTCGTCACTGTTCCTGGTCACCAGCACCCAGTCTTCTGCAAGCAGGAGTCGCTTCAATTCCCAGTCCTTCCAGCCGGACTTACCGATCCATACCACGTGAGACGCCTCGTGGTGGCCTCGCTCGCGAGCCATCAGAGCCAGTTCTGAACTCGGACATTCGTCAATGAGAAGTTTAGTCACCGCGGAACGGACCGCTGCTTGCGACGAGACGAGATGCCCTTCATGCCTGAGGGCGGAACCATACGTTGCTTGGGTCTCCCCCGCTGTGGATTCGCATCTGCAAAAAGCGCGGCAAGTTCGACCTGTTCCCGACTGAGACTCGGATACGAAGAGAGAATCCTCTCCATCGGATGACCGGCTGCGACGGACTCGGCGACGTCGTAGACGGGTACACGTGTTCCCCTGATTGTCGGAGTTCCATCGAGAATCTCGTCATCCATAGATACCAGAGCGCGAGCCGCATTCAGACGCCGGAGACGCCCATCCACGCTCGTCCAGAACGGTGCGAAGTCGATAGTCAGAAATCCGTCGTGAATGACCTTCGGGAAAGGCTTCTTGCCTGAAAAATGCCGGCTCGCCAGTGCGATCGCGCGCTGCCGCTCCTGAGAAGTCAGTCGGTTGGCCGCTTCAAAGTAGAAAGCGATAAACACACAGGCGTGACTTCTGAATGATCTGGCCTCTCGAATGTCGTAGAGGCTTTCCGGCAGAATGTGTTCGTCGATCACCCGGTGCACGTCGCGCATAGATACCCCTGCTACGATAGCCGCTTCCGCAGGCGTCAGAGTGTCCATCCCAGCATTCATAATGCTCTCCACAAGTCCATTATACTATAAATATTCCGACGCATCGGAAGAGATACAACCAACCGGAACGACAGCTGGTGCTTAGGCTTTGCTGATCGAGCGAGCGCCTCGACGGACAATGGTTTTCAGACGGATGGGCAATCCGCAGAAGCGAGGCTATTTGAGGGAATTACTCTGCCTTTGAATCAATGGATTCCGAATCCTTCGCCTCTTGGAGCGGTTGATTCAATTGAATCCATTTTCTTGACCGGCGAACGGATAAGTCCTTTGGATTGATGGAGCCACCCGCCGGGATCGAACCGGCGACCTGCTGATTACGAATCAGCCGCTCTACCAACTGAGCTAGGGTGGCCCGACTTTTGTTTTGTTAAACTTGCGGCTAACCAAAAAACAACAAAGTAGGTTCAATTCAGGTTCTCGCCCGATTGACCTGCCTTCGATTTTAGCAGAAGATCCAACGATTCAAGGGCAATCCTGACTGTCGCGGGAATCAGGCTCCAGCGTCGTCTTGGCCGCGCTAGGCCGCAAATGTCGCTCAGTGGTCTCCCATTGTGTCCAGAAATTGTTTGCGAAAGCTCTCCACTTCCTGATTCGAACCATTGTCGTGGATGGAGCGGTAGTGCTGCACCGCGGCGGAGGCTTCCTCCTTTCGGCCTTCTTTGCGATAAAGCACAGAGAGCCGGTACCAGTCCGCAGCGTCTTGTGTGTCGCCTTCAAGGGCTCTCTTTATATCGGCTATAGCGGAAACGTTGTCGCCAGATGCTTCCAAGATCCGGCTTCGCAGCACCAAACAGGCACTGCATGTGGGCATCTGCCGGATGGCCGTCGAAACATCGTCAAACACGCGTCCATGTTCCGTCGAATGTGAGTCCCAACCCGCTCGTGCGCGCAGATAGTAAAGATAAGGGTTGGGATGCGGCGACGCGAGGCCGGCTGACGCCTCAGCCTGACAAGAATGGAAGCTCCTTTGTGAGCAGTAAGCAAACGCGGCGATCACTCGTAAAATGCCCAAGCGTGGGTCTTGCTCCTGTAAGTTTCGGCAAATGGCTAAGCCTTGGGAATAGTTTCCCGCAAGAATATGACTCAGCGCTAACTCGAGCGCCAGATCTTCAGATGCGGGATGCACGGCTAAGGATGTTTCTAGAACTCGAATCGCCTCCACGTAGGCGGCGGATCGAATATAGAGCAGAGCCAGATCCAGCGCATAGTTCTCCTCCTTTGGGCGCTGCGCGTAAGCGTTAGCCAGGCTTTTCTGTGCTTCTTTGAGATGATTTGTGTTCAGGAAGATCTTTCCAGTCAGATACTCAACTGAAGCTTTCTCATCAGGGGTTACGGGCGAGATGGAGTTGAGTGCGTCTAACGCGCTCGGATATTGGGCGAGAGCAATGCGCGCCAGTGCGAGGTTGTATTTTGCTTCGAACGAGGAGGGAAACTGCTGAGAGCAGCGTTCGAAAACAGCCGACGCGTCAGACATTTTCTCTTGCTGGGCGAGAAGAAAGCCGGCTGCGAGCAGTGTGCTGAGCGACGCCGGCTCCGACAAGAGTTTCTGCTCGAGCGCACGCACCGCCGCCATGTTATTCGACGCCAAAGCGGTGTTCAGTTGAGCGACAACCGCGTCCTGGCTTTCCTGCGCCGCGACACATGAACAAACGCAGACAATGCAAAGGAATTGCTTCATTGAGACGGAAGGATGTTCACTCGTAATACCGAAGCCGTTGCACCATTGCGATAAATCTTCTCATCCGCTTTATGAAATTGCGAACGTTCTGCCTTATAGATATTGGTAAAGGTCTGCGGATTGAGATCCACTAACGGAAACCACGAACTCTGAATCTGCACCATGATGCGATGGCCGCGCCGGAAGGTATGAAAAACATCGGGCATTGTGTATTCAATCTTTGAGACCTTGCCCGGCGTGAAAGGCTCCGGATGTTCGAAGCCATTGCGAAATTTTCCCCGAAAGGGTTCGCCGCGCACAAGCTGTTGATAGCCGCCCATGTGCAGTTTTTCTGGATTGGGGGAAGGATCTGGATAATCGTCCGGGTAAACGTCAACCAGCTTGACGACGAAGTCGGAGTCGGTGCCGCTGGTTGAGACAAAGAGCGTTGCCAAAATAGGGCCCGCCAGCGTAATGTCCTTGTCGAGGGGAGGCGTCTGGTACACCAGCACGTCGGGGCGGGTGGACGCAAAGCGCTGATCGTCGACCATATATTCGCGAGGCATGGTGTTGGCGATGTACCCGACGGAAGGCACAGGATGCGCGGGATCGCTGGTGTACTCGTCAAAAGCAGGCGATTGATCTTTGGGCGGCGAATTGAACTGGAGTCCGCCGTCCTGCGCCAGGTAGATGCTGGTGGCGTGAACGGCGGCCGGCGGCCATGCATCGAACTTCTGCCAGCGATTGGCTCCCGTTTCGAACATGTAGGCTTTCGGCGGCTGCCCCGTGGAGACTCCTTTCAAGAAATGCTGGAAGAAGGGGAATTCGATTTCTTTGCGGTAGAACTCGGCTGTTTTCGATCCGAACGTAACGGCACCCAGAAAATCGCCGTCGCTTGCTTCCCAACCGCCATGGAACCAAGGCCCCATGACAATCCCATTGAACGGAGCGTGGTTGTCGGCTTCCACCGCCCGGAAAGTGGAGAGCGCACCATACATATCTTCGGCGTCGAACCAGCCGCTGACGGTCAGCACGGCGGGCTTGATGTTTTTCAAATATTGCGGCACATTTCTTTCCTGCCAGAACTGATCGTAATCGGGGTGGTCGCGAAAGATTGACCAATATTCCACTGACCCCTTTAGAAGATCGTCATTGATATTCGCTAAGGTACTTTCCTTTAAGAACATCCGGTAGCCGTCGGGTGTGGGGTATTCGTAGTTCCGCTGTTGCGTTCGCCCGGTCATATCGTTGCCGGCTCGGTCGTTTGCCGAGAACCAACGAAAAGCATGAGCAAGAAAAAGAGCGCCGTTATGGTGCCAGTCGTCGCCCATGAACCAGTCGCCCACCGGCGCTTGCGGCGATACAGCCACAAGCGCTGGATGTGCGTCAATCATTCCTTCCGAAACGTAAAAGCCAGGGTAGGAAATTCCCCACATTCCCACTTTGCCGTTGTTGTTGGAAATGTGTTTTATCAGCCAGTCGATCGTGTCCCAGGTATCGGTGCTCTCGTCGGTATCTTGCGGGCCGCTCTTCTTTACTTTGTAAGGTCGAACTTCTTCAAACTTTCCCTCAGAGTGGAAGCGGCCGCGCACGTCCTGATAGGCGAAGATGTAGCCCTCCCGCGCGAAGACGTCAGACGGTCCCAAATTATTCGGGTATTCGTCCTCACCGTATGGGCGCACACTGTACGGAGTGCGAATTAAGAGGATGGGCAGCGGGGCTTCCAAATGCTGCGGCACATAGACGCTTGTAAACAGATGGACGCCATCCCGCATCGCGATATTGAAGTCGTACTTCACGTAGTGCTCGCGAATGTAAGGAACGCCTGGCGGCTCGGCACCTATTGCTTGAATGAACGGAGACAGAGCTAGGAACAGGAGAAGTTTCCGCATGTTATAAATACAAAATACAAAATACCAGAAGATTGCCATTGAAAACGCGCTTTTTAATTCCTTTGTTTAGTTGTTGGTTCTGCGCCTCACTGTGCGCGCAGACAAATGTGCAAGCAACTCCGGCTTACGTTAACGTCGCAGCGGCGCTCACGCAGGCCATTCAACAGGAAATGAAAAATCAATCCCTGCCTGCTGTTTCCATCGCGATTGTCGATGGCCAGCAGGTTGTCTGGGCTCAGGGTTTCGGTTTGTCTGATCAGGTACAAAAAATTCCGGCCGCCGCAGACACCATTTACCGTGTCGGGTCAGTCTCCAAGCTCTTCACGGATACAGCCATAATGCAGCTCGTGGAAACGGGAAAGATCGACCTCGACGCTCCCGTTAGTCGCTACCTTCCCAATTTTCATCCAGCGAATCCGTTTGCGAAGTCAATCACGCTGCGTGAACTCATGTCGCATCGTTCGGGACTCGTGCGCGAACCGCCCATCGGGCATTATTTTGACTCCACCGCACCCACTCTGCAAGCGACGGTCGAAAGCCTAAACGACACCACACTTGTTTACCCACCCGGCACACACATCAAATATTCGAATGCGGCGATTGCGGTCGCGGGATATGTGCTCGAAAAACAATCCGGCCAGCCATTTACAACCTACGTTCGGGACGCGGTTCTCAAACCGCTGGGCATGAGCGCCAGCGCCTTCGCGCCCACACCTGAAGTTCTTGCAAAACTGGCGCACGCGTCCATCTGGACCTATGATGGCCGCGTGTTCGATGCTCCTACTTTCCAACTGGGAATGGCTCCGGCGGGCTGCATGTATTCATCCGTGCTTGACCTGTCGAAGTTTATCGGCATGTTGTTTGCCGGCGGCCGCGGAAGCGACGGAGCCTTATTGAAGCCTGAAACGTTACGAAGTATGTGGCAGCCCCAGTTTGAAATTGCCGGCGAAAAGCAGGGTTTCGGGATCGGCTTCCGGCTGGGGGATCTAGATGGACATGCGTTAGTGGGACACGGGGGCGCTATCTATGGATTCGCCACCGAACTGGAAGCGCTGCCGGCAGACAGGCTGGGCGTCGTGGTGATAACCACCACGGATAGCGCGAACGCGACCATGACCAGAATCGCCAACCACGCGCTCCGGCTCATGCTGGCTTCGAGGAAAGGAGCGGCACTTCCGAAGTTTGCTGAAACGCAGCCGATACCGCTTCAACTGGCGCGGGCCGCCGCATCGCCCTACAAGCTGGGTGGCGAAACACTGGATCTTCTCGAAGAAAATGGCAAATTGTCCACACTTTCCAGTAACGGCGGGAACAAACTGGAACTTCGCCAGCAGGATGACGAACTGGTGACGGATGACCGCCTCTCTTATGGAACGAAACTGCAAGTTTTCCATGATGCCGTGAAGACAGACGCGCGCATCTTTCGTCGCGCAACCGATCCCCAACCTAAACCGCCGCCCAGTATATGGGACGGTCTTATCGGCGAATACGGATGGGATTATGACACGCTTTACGTTCTGGAAAAGGATGGCAAACTGACTGCGCTCATCGAATGGTATGAGTATGAGCCTTTGGAACAGGTTTCTGCGAACGTCTATCGTTATCCCAAGCGCGGGCTTTACGATGGCGAAACAATCACTTTTACCCGCGATGCCAAGGGTCGAGCTACCGAGGTGAAGGTAGGAGGAGTGGTTTTTAAGCGTCGCGCCGTGGGGCCGTCGGACGGCAGGATTTTCCGCATCAAGCCACTCATGCCGATAGCGGAGTTGCGGGCTGAAGCGCTGGCGGCACAGCCTCCCAAAGAGACTGGGGCTTTCAAGCAGCCAGACCTGGTGGAGCTTACCGCACTCGATCCCAGCATTAAACTCGATATCCGCTACGCCACCACCGATAACTTCCTAAGTTCGCCGCTGTATCAACAGGCCAAAGCTTTCATGCAGCGCCCCGCGGCGGAAGCTGTGGTACGCGCCAGTCAGGAACTCCACAAACAAGGCTTTGGACTCCTAATCCACGATTCTTACCGGCCCTGGTATGTCACTCGCATGTTCTGGGACGGAACGCCGCAGGAGGGGAGAATTTTCGTGGCTGATCCTGCGCAGGGCTCACGGCATAACCGCGGCTGCGCGGTTGATCTGACGATGTACGAACTCGCCACCGGGCTGCCGGTGAAGATGGTTGGAGTTTATGACGAAATGTCCCCGCGATCCTATCCCTTTTATCCGGGCGGAACTTCAAGGCAGCGCTGGCTGCGTGCGTTGCTGAGGCATGCCATGGAAGAACAGGGCTTCAGTGTTTATGAAACGGAATGGTGGCATTTCGATTATTTTGATTGGCCGAATTATCCCATTCTTAACCTGACTTTTGAACAGCTGGGGGCGCGGCGCTAATCACGGTAAATTATTTGGTTGACTAACATCATGCGAAAGCGCTCACCTTGCGGGCAAAAGACTTCCGGTTAAACGATTTAGGGAGACTTCTTGGCGCGGCGCAGCGCACGGACTAGGGCGATACCATCCGCGCCTCAGGCGCAATCATCGATCCGATTATCTGCGCGTGTGGCTGAGGCTGACAACTTCACTTCAGCCCCAGCCGCGCTCGCCCGAAACGTGGCCGACGCCTTCGGCGTGGCCAACTTCCGGACGGCCGACGGTCCGGGCAGAATGGGTACGCGCAACGTCCCTACTGCGGAGCTAACCGAATGCAACTGGCTAATGCCGCAGCTTCGCGTATTCCGATTTCGCCTGCTTAAGAACCGGGACGTCGAGGTCGGCGTCCTTCCAAATTGTCAAGAAATCCTGGTACGCAGCCCCAGCCCCCTCTGTGTCGCCCGATACGGCGAAGGCTCTTGCGAGCTGCAAATGCGCCAATGCACCGACGGGATCGGCCATGACAATGCCCGGATGATCGATAATTTTCTGAAACTCTTGGGCCGCTTTCTTGCCTTCATGCAGAGTCAAGTAGGCTTCGCCGCGCAGGTACGCAGGAAAAAGGGCACCGAAAAATCCAAAGAAAGTTATGCCGGAGATGCCCAGCTCATGAGGCTCGGCTGCGCGCAGCTCGTCGATGGCTGTGGAGGGGGAACCGTTGTTGAGCGCGACGACTGCGCGCAGCACGGGCACGTAAGTGAATCGCACAGACGTATCCTCGGAAAACAGCTTTTCAAAAGAATCCGCGATTGTTGTGGCCCGCGCTGAATCGCCTGAGAGCGCCAGCGCGAGAGCAGACGCGTACTGCACGTCGCGGCCGGTTGATAACCGCTGTGCTGCGATCGCGTGTTGCCTTGCGGTCTCAATCTTCCCAAGTAGTGCTTGCCACATGGCACTTGCGGCTTCGTAGGTCGCGGCACGTTCTTGTTGCCCTACCTGTTGAGCGACATCCACCGCACGGCGCGACATATTCTCTGCCGGCTGCAGGCGTCCGGAACGAGCAAAAACAAGAGCCTGCAAGTGAGCCATCCAGTCCTCGGCACCGGATATGCCTTCAGCCTGAGTCGCGCGCCGCTTCATGTCCGCCATATCACCTCGCAGAAAGGCGACATTGTAAGCAATCAAAAAAAGCTCAGGAACCCGCAGTTTGCGGTCAAATGCTTGCTCAATCGTGGTCTCTGCCTCTTGCAGCCGGTTCGTGTACAGGTAGCTTGCCGCAAGATTTATGTAGGCAAAGGCATGATCCGGATCGAGTTCGATACCGCGGCGCGCTTCTTCAATGGATTTTTCGAAATTTCCAACGCCCTGGGAAATAAAGCCGGAACACACCGCATGCGCATCGGCGTCGCCAGGATAAATCTGCGTCCATAAGTTACACGTCTGTTGCGCCCGCTGCAAATTCCTTGTCACCTCGCGATCATAGTTGGCGGTGATCAAGTAGCGTTCACGCTCACTGGTGCGATCCCGCAACTGGTAGGCTCGGGTCGTGGTTTCAACAGACAGGACGGACTCGCCCATCGCCGAGTAAGCGAGACCCAGCATCGCGTGCGCGAGCGCGAATTGCGGGTCGATTTCCACGGCGCGTTTAAACAAAGGCACGGCGGCAACGGTTCCGGTTGAGAGAGCCATAGCACGAGCCGCGCTATAGGCTTTTAGTGCATCAAGTGAAGGCGTGGTCGCCTCTGCGAGCGTTGTGTCCAGTTTTCTGATGGATGCAAGCGATTCTCCGGCCCGCGATCTGAACTTGCGCGCAACTTGAGTGAGCGCATCCAGCACCTCTTCCTTTCGTGCGGTTTCTGCCTGCTCGTCGTCGATGGACGCTCGCGTGCGGCAGTTTCGGGCATGCAGTCCCACAACGTAGCGCGTTCCGATATTGCTGATGGAGCCCTCCAGTACGGCTGCTGCTCCGACACGCTCGCAAATCTCGCTTGCCAGTTCCGGAGTGAGCCGCGCGTTCGCAGGTTTTGACATCATCGCGAGGGCGAGCTGGATACGGTCCTCGGGAACGATGCTCAGGAACGGTGATTGTTCGAGCTGAATGGCCAGGCCTTGCCGAAGCGTATCGTCGAATACCGCATCACCGGTTCTGTTTACGAAATCCGCGAGCACAATGGCATCCTGGCCGGAGAATCTCGCGGGACGGTGGAGAAATGACCAGATGACGACGGCTGTGAGACAAACCGCGATTATCCCTGTGAGGAGCCACACCCACGGGTTCCTCTTCCAGAGAGAGTGCACCTCCGGCTTCGCCGTTTCGGGGTTAACGCTCGAAACGTCCGGGGCATTGGGCCGGTCGTCCACACCCAAAATCAGCCGGTAGCCCCTGCGCTTGACCGTTTCTATGTATCGTGGAAGATCGGCCGAATCGCCGAGCGCAAGCCGCAGCTTTTTAACCGCGACGTTCATAGAATTCTCAAACTCGACGACGGTGCCGTTAGGCCAAAGCCGTTTGCGGATCTCCTCTCGGCTGACTAGACTGCCGGGCTGTTCCGTTAATAGTTCGAGAATCCGGAACGGCTGCTCCTGTAAAGGAATTTTGACCCCTTCACGGTACAGCTCGCCGGATCGCAGATCGAGAACAAAAGAATGGAAGCAGCGAACCTCCGCTAACTTGCGGTTCAGCATCCTAGCCAACACGGGAAGCATTCACCATTGTAGGCCAGTGAAGAGCGCGACAGGGTACCCCCCGGGACATCTGCAGTTCACCTGGAATTCACTCGCAGATACATAGTCTTTTCGGCGTTTTGCCACCAGAATGGCGAAAGCAAGGCGGACAAGAAGCCGCCTTGAAACCTCAATCGTTAAGGAGATGACATGAAATCGATCACACTGTTCCTTGTTGCTGTCGCGAGCCTGCTTGCGATTCCGCTGTTACAAGCGCAAGAACAACAAGGAAAAGCGCGGAGCGTGCGGCGCTATGAGCTAGTTGATCTCGGCACATTGGGCGGTGCCTATAGTTATGGATTAGGCATAAACGAGCTGGGATGGATAGCAGGAAGCGCTGCGACGCAAAGCCAGACTAACGGCCTGGCTCAGAGCGCATTTCTGTGGTACGGAGGCGGCCCGCTCCAGGAGTTGGGCACGCTGGGCGGGCGGCACTGTCCGGATTGCAGCAGCGAGGCGGGCGGGCCAAACTTCTGGGGCGAGTCGGCGCTTATTTCAGAAACGGGTAAGCCCGACCCGAATGGCGAAGATTTCTGCGGCTTTGGCACCCATCGCCAGTGTCTCGGCGCGGTATGGGGCGATTGGCGCTTGACGGCGCTTGAGCCCTTCGCCGGGGGACACAATAGCCAAGCCTATTGGCTGAACGATTTTGGACGGGTGGCCGGCTTTGCCGAGACAAATCATAGGGATCCCACATGCGAAACGGGAACACCGAACCAGGTGCTGCAGTTTGAGGCCGCAATTTGGAACTCAAACGGGGAAATTCGCGAGCTTCCACCGCTCCAGGGCGATACGGTAGGGTTTGCCTTCGGGATTAATAATCAAGGGCAGGCGGTTGGGACGTCGGGCTTATGCTCGAACGTCTCGTTACCTCCGAACGAGCAGCCAGCCGGGCCGCATGCCGTGCTTTGGGAAGCCGACGGAACGCCAATCAATCTCGGAACACTCGGAGGCACATCTAACCTGGCCACGAGTATCAATGAACATGGTGACGTGGATGGAAATGCGCAATCGGCCCAAGACGGGAATCTCCACCCGTTCTTGTGGACAAAAGACGCAGGCATTCAGGATTTAGGAGCATATCCCGGCGCCTTCTTGACCATCGCACCCTGCTGTCACACTCTGAACGATTGGCGTCAAGTAGCCGCCTTCGCCGCGCTACCGTGTACGGGCACGGGCTGCCAGGCGAACTCACCTCCGAATTTCCGCGCGCTGCTGTGGGAAGACGGATCGTACACGGATCTCAACACAGTCGTGGCAGCCGATTCGCCGCTGTACCTGCAATCCGCCGAGTCCATTAATGACGCCGGACAGATCACCGGCTATGCAGTAGTCAAGAGTGCCTGCACAGTGCAGAGCCCGCCGGCATGGCTAGTGAATCAGGCGGCGTGCCCAGTGATTCATGCGTTTGTTTTAAAGCCTTTGTTTTAAAACAGGTACAGGGCATTCGGCAGGTTGGATTGAACGAGTAACACTGTCCGGTTTGGATATTCAATATTTAAACTGATGTCTCAGCCAAGTTTCCGGATAGCTCCTGTGTTACTGGGCATCCGGAAGTCCTATAAGAGGGGATGTCAAGAGACATTTTTCCCCTACCGCCTGAGTGCGGATACCTTGTTTGGCATCCAGCCCCCAACGTAATGCCGACGCATTGATGTTTGTCGCCCTGGTCTTTGGTCGAAGGAGTTCACAAGATGCACCGGGTTCATATTTCGTGATCGTGACGACGCCATTGGGTTTCTGAAACTAACAAGCGTAACGGTTGCTGAAATGCGGCAACCATGGTCCTATCGGAGA
>PMSX01000212.1 GCA_003167495.1 Bryobacterales bacterium
TAAAGAAAAGAGCCTTCGAACTGAAAGAAGAGCGCTTCGCTCGACCCGATCCACCGCAAAAAAGCAAAAACGTAACTTCCGAAATGGCCGCCCCGCAAAATAGCCCGGCTCCTGTCCCCGAAACCACCCCCGGAGGCCTCGAAATGGTCGCCTAACCGCCTCGAACCTCCTATGCTCTTCACAACCCACACCCGGAGTGCGTCAAAAACGGGATCCCATGGCAGCCCTGAGATACGACTAGCTTTACTCGCTAAACAGCGGCTCAACCACTCGTTCTATCTCACTTTCACTCACCGCCGCCAGCCGAACATCCCTGTGCAGCGACCACCGCTCCACATGCTCCACCGTCGCACCTGGCGTCAAATCCGCCAACGGCCCCAGCGTCTCCAGCTCCAAAAAATCGCCATTCGTGAAAATTTCAAACGAACAGTGAAAATCAGGATAGGGCGCAGCCGCATCCGCCTGGCAGCGCTTGATGAACAGATCCGAACCCAGCAAATACGCTGCGCGCGTGTTCACGTTAAACAATCCCGTCTTCTGCGGCGAATGTTCAGCGGGGTCTTGCCTCAGAACAATGTATTTCCTCGTGAACAGCCAGCGCTTATCCGCGAAATTCGTATACGCCCACATCACCAGCGGATTGGTCGGCAGCAGTTGTTCGCTGTGGCCCCCGCGCGCCGGCAACGCCACAATGCCGGTGCCTCCCTTCGCCATTTGGCTCAATGCCCACGGCGCAAGCCGGCGCGTTTGCTCGCCTTTGTTGCTGATGCGGTGCGTCACTATCACGCCGCCGTCCGCCGCGTCGTATGCCACCGCAATCTCTTTCTGCAAACCAGTCTCCGGCTCAACCGGCTGCAACAGAGAGATCCTTCCATTATCAACACTTGCCTGCACAGCGCCGTTGTCCAGCGCATATGTATCGGGCTTCACTTCCGGCGCAACCCACAAACGGTGGCCGCCGCGCATCGCCCACCAAGGCTCGCCCGAACGCCCCAGTTGATCTGCTATCTCGACAAACACATTCTGTCCGCGAATGAACCCGTAGCGCATCACGCGCGGGCCAACATCGGTCGTCACAATCAATTCACTCTCACCGTTCGACAAACGGTAACAATTCGGCCAGCCGCCGTAAGCTACTTTCTCAATCGTGGGTTGCTCAATAGGCATGTGGTTTTAGTTCTTCGTCGCGAGAATGGCGTCTACCAGCGAATCCGTTCGCTGGAAGTGTACCGTCGAAAAGCCCGCGCCTTGCAGCAGCGCCGAGTATTCCGCTTCGGTCCGCTCGCGCCCATCCGTGCACACCAACATGTTCACGTCTTGCATCAACGTATAGACCGGCCCGCCGCGGTCGTCGTCCACCAGTGTCTCAGTCACCAGCAGCGCGCCTTTTTTCGGCAGCGTGGAAAGAATCTTCCGCAGCAATTTCTCGATCTTCGGGTCGTCCCAATCATGCAGAATACGGCCCAAAACGTAGAGGTCGGCTTTCGGCAAATCTTCCGCAAAGAAATCGCCCCTCACAAACTCTATGCGATCGGCCAAACCAGATTCCGTAATATGCTCGCGCGCGAACGGCTCAACCGCTGGCAAATCAACGACGGTGGCTTTTAACGCAGGATAAGTTTTGCAGGCCGCAATGGCAAGATGGCCGGTCGCGCCGCCCAAGTCCACTAGACGTTCGAAACGCGAAAGGTCAAACGCATTCACAATGCGCGGCGACACAAGCTGCCCGAAGCCGTGCATACCCGCAAGAAAGCTGCGCGTCGCAGTCTCATCGCGGAAGTAATGATCGAACAATGCGGAGCGGCTGCCGAATGTTTGCGTCCAGCGGTTTGTTCCTTCGCGGACGGCATCGTCCAGGTGGTCCCAAAGCTTGTAAAGCGATTGATCGGAATAGACAATATAGCCGCTGAGCGTCTCAGGGCTGGCCTTAGTCAAAAAGCGGGTTGCCGCGTTGCTGTTACTGTACAACCCGCCATCGCGTTTGAGTAACCGCAGCGCAACACAACCGTCAAGCAGGCGTGAGAGCGCAGGCCGGTCAAGCGAAAGCTGGACGGCCAAGGCTGCGCAAGATTGCGGAGCAATCGCCAGTTGGTCGAAGATCCCCAGCCTCACCGCCGTAAACATGACTTTCGAACGGCGAAACGCTTCAATCAAATCTAGAATGGTCTGGGCTTCCGGCTCATGAGTCATGCGAAATGGTCGAACCCTTTGGATTGCAGCGGGTGGCCGTCCATCAAAACGTGGCTAGGCCGCTTGCGAGTCACTACACCGATCTCGCTCATCGCAGCGGGTATTCGAATCTGTGGCGCAGCCGTGAACAGCAGTTCGTAATCTTCACCGCCGTGTAACGCTTCATCCAGCGTCGCGTGCCGTGCCACGGGCAACCGGTTTGAAGCTATCTCCGCTGAGACGTTTGATGCCGCGCACAGCCTCGCCAAATCGAGCGAGAGGCCATCGCTCAAATCAATAGCGGCGGAAACGCCAAGCTTGCGCAGTTCGATGCCTGCTGCTAATCGCGGCTTTGGAAGAATAGGCCGGCCAGCAGCGAAAGCATGGGCGGCGGCGCCGAGTTTGCCCGTTACATACATGCGGTCGCCAGCCTTCGCCCCACTCCGTAACAGCGCCTTGCCCCGCGGTACGCGGCCGCAACAGGTTACGTCGGCAATCACTTTGTCGAAGCGCGAAAGATCGCCGCCTGCGAGTGAGATCGAATAGCGGTCTGCGGCGCGCAGTAGTCCCTGATAGAAGCGTTTCACAAACGGACCCCCGAGCTTTGCCGGCGCCGCTAGTGAAACCAGACAGAACACCGGCTCAGCGCCCATCGCTGCCAGATCGGAGAGACTTCGCGCCAACGCCTTTTCGCCAATCGCCGCCGGCGAGTGAGTGGCAAGAGTGAAGTGCCGGTCCTCCAGCACAAAATCAGACGTGAAGACCAGATCCTCGCCCGCGCGCGGTCGCACAATCGCGCAATCGTCGCCAATCCCCCGAATCAGCGCTTTGTCGTGGTGGCCGGAAAGCGCCTGTAGCCGTATCTGCTCGACAATTTCTGTCTCCCGCACCCTATTCCGCCGCCACTGTCGCTAAAACCAACCCCGCCGGCAACTCCTCGCCAAAGATCCTACTTGATCCAGCCAGATCCTGCTCCGCACCCGACAACTGCCTCATCAGCTCGCCCGACCGTGAACTCGCTTCCACCGCGTTCCGAACTTTGTCCAGCGTTGCTGGCGGCATGTCACGCGCCGCATCGCCCGTCTGTTGCGCCATTTGCACCACGGCTTCCAGCAGCGCTGGCGTATGTGGCAACCGCAACAGCCCCTCAATCCAACGCGCCGCCACCGCGGGCGAAACCACCAGATTGATCGGCCCGCTGAACAACTTCCGCGCTCCTAAACGCGATAAGCACCACGTGCCCGCATCCAACATGTCGCCGCGTCTGACAATATCCAGCAACGAATCACCTAACTGCGCCTTCGTTTGCGTCGGCAGCAGTTCCAAGCTCGAAGCCGTCCGCCACATCTCGCGGTAGAGGCTTTGATTCAGTCGCTGCTTATTCTTCTGTTTCGGAACCAGCGTCGGCGAAAGCCGCTGGTAGATATCGGCCTGTTGATTCCGATTCAAGCCGCCCGCAATCCGTCCGCAGAAGATCCACCAGTCCACTTCGCACTGCACCTGATTGCTGAAAGTGATGCCGCTCGCGTAAATCCGCCGCGCCTGTTCTATACGGAAATCGTCGCCCGGAAAGCCAAACCCCGGCCGCAAACAAAAGCCAGTGAGGTTGAGCCAACGGACTTCATGCGCCGCGTTCTTGCGCCGTCCGTCGGCAAGCGCGAGTAATTTATCGGCAAACGCCCTCACCGTCCCTAGCGGCCAAGACATCCGTCCGAGCCCGAGCGCTTGTTCCAGCCGCGCCGGAAGCTGTTCGGGCGCGAGACCGGAACCCTGCTTACCGAAAACCTGTTCAATCAATTCCTCTGCCGCCGCCTGCGCTTCCGCACTAATCACCGCGCTCGAACGGACAGCGGATTGGGTCACTTCGGTAGCCCCGGCTGTTTTGCGGAGCTGAAACTCAAGCTGCCAGCGATGCTCGCTGATCTTTGAAGCCGCCCATGTCTCAAGCGTGCCTACTTCGCTCAACCGGGCACCCAACGTGACGGGAACCAGACGTTCGCCTCCTTTGCCAAAGCGAATTACCGCATGTAGCGGCGCGTGCAGACGCGGATCGCTGGCCGGATCACTCAGATCGCCTTCACCAGTCAACGTCACCACATCCCCCGCCGCATCTTCCGTCCGGCTCAGCGAGCTATACAAACGAAAGGCCACCGGAGTGTTGGCAATAAGCTGTAATTCGGGCTGTTCCAGCTTGATTTCGGCGCCTTCTTCCGTCCCGCGCGGCATCAAACAAACAGTTCTGATCGCGCTCGAATCCCCTTCCGAATCCTGTATTCCGAGAAAATACGCCCTCGGCAACCCTCCCCGAACCAGCACGCCACTCCCCGACGCGCGCACATACGAATAGTACGCCGCCCCAATCGCCACCGCCAAATCCAAATCGTGGTTTTCAAAGACCACCGGCGTCCGCCCAAACCAATGCCCCACTACGTCGCGCACCCGATCGCGAAACACCTGCGGAATGAAGAACCCGCCGTTAAAAAGAATCGCATCGACGGCGGGCGAATTCCTCAGAAAATCTGCCAAATGGCGCGTGATTGCCGGATCGGAAACGTAGGGCAAACCCAATTCGCGAAACACACTTTGCTTTTCTTGTTGCGGTTTATCAGTCAGCTCACAAGGCGGCAAGAACCCGCCCAGCGCCAGTTCCAACACCTCATCGCGGGTGATCGTAGTCTTGAGCGTGCCCCCAATCAGAGACGAACCAGTGCCCACTATCGTGACTTCTACACTCGTCGGACCACCCGTCGCCAACAAACTTTCCTTCGCCGCCGAACATTGCCTGCGCAACGCACTCCGTTGCCGGAGCGACAGCGTCTTGCCCAATTTCGATTCGGCCAACCAGGAAATTGTGAGATCGAGATTATCGCCGCCCAACAAAAGGTGCCGTCCCACCGTCGTGCGGGTGAACTGAATGCGGTCTCCTTCGCGGTCCACTCGCACCAGCGTGAAATCGCTAGTTCCGCCGCCCACATCGCAAATCAGCACGATCTGCTTATCGAAAAGTTCCTTATTCGAACGCGATAGATGTCCCGCAATCCAGGCGTAAAACGCCGCTGCGGGCTCTTCCAGCAGCGTCAGGTTCTGAATACCTGCATCGCGCGCGGCTTGCACTGTGAGTTCGCGCGCTTCTTCGTCAAAACTGGCCGGAACCGTAAGCACCACTTGCTGTTCGGACAAGGGCGCAGTCGTTTTGAAGCGATTCCAGGTATCGCGCAGGTGCTCCAAATAGCGAGTAGAAGCCTCAACCGGCGAAAGAACGCGGCCCTCTTCTTGCGAATCCCAAGGCAGAATCTTTGCCGTCCTATCCGCTTCGGAATTCGAAAGCCAAGACTTCGCCGAATGCACTGTCTTCGTCGGCACCAGCGCGCCTTGATCGCGCGCATAAGCGCCTACCACCGGCGGATCACTCAAATAAAGGAAAGACGGCAGCGTCCGCAGGGTGCCTGTTCGCACCTGATCCAACTGCTGCTCAATGGGAAGAACGTGAATCGGAGGAAAATCGGCTTCAGCCGCCTCGCGCGGATCGATATAGGCGAGCGCCGAGTTCGTGGTTCCTAAATCGATTCCGATATTCATGTCGCCGCGGCCTTTTCCCTCACGTTAAATTCGAGTTTCCAGCGTCGTCCATCGCCCGCCACGCACCAAAGTTCCAGCATGCCGGTCTCTGTCACATAGGTTTCTAGGGTAACGGGTACAATCTCTTCGCGAGTGCCGTCGGTGTGAGGCGGCAGAAAGACTTCAATCGGCGCAAGTTCTTCCAGGCTATCCGTAATTTCGTCCAACAAAACACCGGCAGCATCGCTGCGGCGCGAAACAGAAGAAAAGAAGCGAAACTCGGCAGGCTCTCCAACAACCAGCGCGAACTTTCGTTGCGGCAGCTCCACCTTTGACCCTTCTTCCAGACCGAAAGGCACCACCGTGAGCGCTTTCATAGGCGCAGGCAGGCCGGGCACCGCGGGCAGGGAGCTCTCAATGCCTACATAATAAGTTCGCGGCACGCCGCCACGAATACGCACGCCTTTGCCTGATCGCGCGATGCCGTAGTAAGCCGCGCCATGCGCCACAGCATGCATCAGATCAGCCTGCTTGCTGTCATTTTTCAGCTCAACCACGGCATTCGCCTGCCAGGAATTCAGAACTTCGAAAAGCCGATGCTCAATAGCCGAAGCCTGCAGTACGCCGCCATTCAAAAGTAAATGCGTGGGTTTCACGTTGCCCGCATTGCGCAGGAATTGCGCCAGATGCTTAGTCACTGCTGCATCTGCCGCATAGTTCAACCCAACTTCGGCCAGCGCAGCCCGCCGATTGCGTTGCGGCGCTGCATCGGCTGGTACCAGCGGAAAAAAGCCTTCAACAATGAGATTGCGAACTTCATCTCGCGAGATTTTGCCCTTGACCGTACCGCCCACCAATCCCGAGCCTCGGCCCAAGATCGTCACCGGGTGGCTCGCGCCCGCACCATCCGCCAGCAGCGTTTCCTTTGCTGTTCTGCATTGCTGCCAAAGCGAATGAAATTGAAGCGCGTCGAGTTTGGTTCCTTTGTCGGCGAACTGCTGCTCGGCAAAGCGCGCCACCGCGAGATCCATATTGTCGCCACCAAGCAGAAGATGGTCGCCAACGGCAATGCGTTCAAGCTGCAGTTCACCGTCCTTTTCAGTTACGGAGATCAGCGTGAAATCCGTGGTGCCGCCGCCAATATCGACAACCAGAATCAGATCGTTAGGCTTCACCAGCTCGCGCCAATTCGGATTACGCTCAATCCAGGCATAAAAAGCAGCCTGCGGTTCTTCCAGAATCGTGACTTCCGGATAACCAGCCAGTTTGGCCGCCCGTTGCGTCAGATCGCGAGCGGCCGCATCGAACGAGGCCGGCACTGTAATCAGTACCGTTTGTTGTGCGAGCTTCGCGTCGGGATGCGCATGATCCCAGCCAGAACGCAGATGCAGCAAATACTGTCGCGACGCTTCGAGTGGCGAGATCTTAGCCACCCCTTCCGGAGCATTCAGCGGCAGCAGCGGCTGTACCGGGTCGGCTGCCTGATTCGACAACCACGATTTGGCCGAACTCACCAAACGGCCCGCATTCTCCACCCCGCGCAATCGCGCAAACCGGCCCACTATATAGGAAGGTTGCCCGTTCCACGGCAGCGCCAGCGCGCCTTCCACAAATTCCTTCTCGCCAGGCAGATAGATAGACGAGGGGAGCAAATCAAAATCCGCCACTTCGCCAGGATTGGCCAACTGCGGAACCGGAAAAAGTGCCACCTCCAGTTCCTTATCTGAGCCATTGAGCGGCGCGTATGCAAGAGCACTGTTGGTAGTGCCCAGATCTATACCAATGATGAACTGCGACATGAAGTAAGAGTGCGGTTATTCAATTTCAATTTCGGCCGGCGCCAGGATACTCACATCCTGTTTGCCGATGGCTGGCAGATTCACCGAAGTGGCTTGCCAGCCGCGATGGCGCAACATGCCGCCGGGTGCTTTGCCGCTCGCGGGAACATTTCCAATGAGTTTGATGCGGTTCGGATCAGGCGCCTTGCTGCCGTCGAGTTTTTGATTCGTTCCTTCCACGCCATCAATGACCGGTGTCAAAGTCACGTGCCGAGCGAGGCTAACCTTCGAATCGGCATGCACCGAGCGAACCGCCGCCCCCACCTGATCGTCAGAGTACGCGGCAATGTCTTCCATAAGAAAGTCAATCAGGCGAGCATCGCGTTGCAAGGTCTGCAAAATCTGCAACGCACCGTCTGTGAGCTTCACCTTAGGTGGCTCGGGCGGCGCAACTACCGGTTTCGCCTTCGTGTAGCCAAATTCTGACGCTACGGATTCAGGTAAAACTCCGGAAAAGAGAATCGAGAAGAAACTGCTAAATGCAGAGGAAATTCGGGACAAAAAACGACCTCGTCAGTTGACAGGATATCAGCCGCGCCCATTCCAATAAGCAAAAACCCTCCGATTGATATAAATTAGGCCGCCGTAGGCGTGGCTCCAAATAATGGCCCGCAAACACTTTTATTCACCGAATGAACATTTTCGAGAAACATTGCCGGGATATTCTAACCTTGGGTTAAGCAAAACTCGGCCCGCCGACGGGTCCACATTTATTCTCTCCATCCAAAACCCGACGTCGTTCTTGGGGTTCCGGCTTGTTCGGAGCCCCGCATTTTTTCTTTCCGCCGCTGCTAGACTGCTTACAGGTGCGGGGACGTAGCTCAGATGGATAGAGCGGTCGCCTCCTAAGCGACAGGTCGGCAGTTCGAATCTGCCCGTCCCTACCAGTTCCCGATATCCCCGTAGTCCGTTTTTACCTAGTGGGCCCGGGAGCCACATTTTCCTCCCAACCGTCTGAAAACCTTGCAAATGCGGACAGCGCTGCGTTATCTTGGCGTCAATGAGTACGCATCCAGTAATCCGCGGCAAATCCCCGTTGCTGACCGCGGCGGCACTGTTTCCCATGATTTCCGCGCTCGCCGCAGCACAGGACAGAAGCACCCAAGCCGGGGGGGAAGCCAACCTGATTCTGCCGGATTTATCGCAGGCCACGTTTTTCAACGGCGCGATCAACGGCCAAACACTACTGACGAGCGGGTTGCTTGTAGTAGCCCTCGGACTGGTTTTCGGCCTGGTGATCTTTTACCAACTAAAGAATGCACCGGTTCACAAGTCGATGCTCGAGATCTCTGAGCTCATCTACGAAACCTGCAAGACCTATCTCATTACCCAAATCAAGTTTTTGTTGATCCTGGAAGCGTTCATCGGCACCATCATCGTCTTCTACTTCGGTTTTCTGCAACACTTTAGCCCAATCAAAGTGTTCATTATTTTGATGTTCAGCATCGTCGGTATCTGTGGCAGCACAGGCGTCGCCTGGTTCGGCATCCGCGTAAACACTTTCGCCAATTCGCGCTGCGCATTCGCCAGCTTGGCCGGAAAACCGTTCCCTTGTTATGAAATTCCATTGAAAGCCGGCATGAGTATAGGCATGCTACTCATCAGCGTGGAACTGGTGCTCATGCTGTTCATCCTGCTGTTTATTCCGCACGATTACGCTGGACCTTGTTTCATTGGCTTTGCCATTGGCGAATCTCTTGGCGCGGCCGCGTTACGCGTCGCGGGCGGCATCTTTACAAAAATCGCCGATATCGGCGCCGATCTAATGAAAATCGTCTTCAAAATCAAGGAAGACGATGCTCGTAACCCAGGCGTCATTGCAGATTGCACTGGCGACAATGCCGGCGATTCAGTGGGACCCAGTGCCGACGGTTTCGAAACCTATGGTGTCACGGGCGTGGCGCTGATTTCGTTCATCGTGCTCGCGGTGAATAGTTCGCTCGTCCAGAGTCAACTGCTCGTCTGGATTTTCGCGATGCGCGTGATGATGGTGGTTTCCTCCGGTGGATCTTATCTACTCAACGCCGCCTTGGCCAAGGCGAAATACGCGAACGTAGACAAAATGAATTTCGAAGCGCCGTTAACCAACTTGGTTTGGCTCACCTCGCTGGTCTCCATTGCGGCCACCTATCTCGTTTCGTACCTCATGATTCCCGAACTCGGTGGCGACCCCAGCTTGTGGTGGAAACTGTCATCGGTGATCACCTGCGGCACACTCGCAGGCGCCGTTATACCGGAATTGGTCAAGGTTTTCACCTCCACCTCATCGTCGCACGTGCGCGAGATCGTCGCCTCCTCGCGAGAAGGCGGCGCATCGTTGAATATTCTGTCCGGTTTTGTGGCCGGCAATTTCAGCGCCTACTGGTTGGGTCTCGCGATCTTATCTCTCATGGCGGTCGCCTACAGCATCAGCACGCTGGGCATGGACAACTTGATGGTCGCCCCCGCTGTCTTCGCGTTCGGCCTGGTTGCTTTCGGCTTCTTAGGCATGGGCCCGGTAACGATTGCCGTCGATTCTTACGGTCCAGTGACTGACAACGCGCAATCGGTCTATGAGCTCTCTACCATCGAACAGATTCCTGGAATTGAGCGCGAGCTCAAGCAGCAATTTGGTTTCGACGTGAACTTTGAAAAAGCGAAAGATCACCTGGAAGAGAACGATGGAGCCGGCAACACCTTCAAGGCCACTGCGAAGCCGGTGCTGATTGGTACGGCCGTGGTGGGCGCAACCACGATGATCTTTTCCATTGTCGTGGCGCTGACACATGGTTTGCGGCCCGACTTACTCCCGAATCTTTCCATTCTGCATCCGCCGTTCTTGCTTGGCTTGATTGCCGGCGGCGCCATCATCTATTGGTTCACCGGCGCATCGGCCATGGCCGTTACAACGGGCGCTTATCGAGCCGTGGAATTCATCAAAGCCAATATCAAGCTGGAAGGGGCAATCAAGGCTTCCGTTGAAGATAGCAAAAAAGTCGTCGAAATTTGCACGGTCTATGCGCAGCGTGGCATGTTCAACATCTTCCTTACGGTGTTTTTTGTCACCCTGGCTTTCGCCTTTGTGGAGCCGTATTATTTCATCGGATATTTGATTTCCATCGCGCTCTTCGGTCTGTACCAAGCCATTTTTATGGCCAACGCCGGTGGTGCTTGGGATAACGCCAAGAAAATTGTAGAAACCGAGTTGAAAATGAAAGGCACGCCTTTGCACGATGCGTGCGTGGTAGGCGACACGGTGGGCGATCCTTTCAAAGACACTTCTTCGGTCGCTCTGAATCCGATCATCAAATTCACTACGCTGTTCGGTTTATTGGCTGTAGAATTGGCGGTTTCGCTCGAGGAAGGTGGTTCTGCGGTGTTGGGCAAATTCCTGGCAGTAGCCTTTATGCTGGCCTCCATGTATTTTGCGTGGCGCTCGTTCTATAAGATGCGGATTGGTGGTGGTGGAGGCAACGTCGTCACCGAAGAACCGGTAGCGTCGACTGTTCACTCTAGCTAAGTCGTTTGAATAATGTTAATAGCTCGGATCGTTGTCCCATGTGTCGTTGCCTGCTCGCTAACCGCTCTGGCATTAGACAAATTCGATCTCAGCCCGGTCGATCCTGAAACGGCAGGGATGAGTCCGCGCAAGCTTGCCGAAATCCCCGCGCGCATGCAGGAATTTGTAGCCGCCGGTACCATTTCCGGTGTAGTTACGATCCTCGCGCGCCACGGCAAGGTTGTTGAATTCGATGCGGTCGGTCTGCGCGACATAGAAAGTAACTCTCCCATGCGGAAAGACTCGCTCTTTCGCATAGCCTCTTTAACTAAGCCCGTCACCTGCGCTGCCATCATGGTCCTGGTTGACGAAGGCCGCGTCTCTCTGATTGACCCAGTTGAAAAGTATTTGCCTGAGTACAAGGGCATGAAGATGAACCCCTGCCGGGCCGGTGCTGGTGCGCATTGTGAGGCCGTTGCGCCGCATCGACCGATCAATATTGAAGACTTGATGACACATACTTCTGGTCTGCCGAGTTCCGCCGACACAGGCAAGGGCCCGGAGCCGAAAACTCTGGCTGAGTTAGTGAGCCGCGGCGCGCACAGCGAACTCCTTTTCGAGCCGGGCACAAGTTGGAATTACAGTAACATCGGCATCGACATTCTGGGAAGGATTGTAGAAATCGTTGGCCACAAGCCTTTCGATCAGTTCTTAAAGGAGCGCCTCTTCGATCCGCTGGGCATGACTGACACTGGCTTTGTTGTGCCGCCTGAAAAGCACGAGCGCATGGCAACCCTCTATAACTTTTCAAGCGGTAAACCCGAACGCATCGAAGCGCAATGGGGATCGGCCAGCACAATCCCTTCACCTGCCGGCGGATTGATCAGTTCAGCCGCCGATATGCTGCGCTTCAACGAAATGATGCGCAATAAAGGGACGCTTGCCGGTAAGCGCGTTCTTTCGCAAGCCGCCGTCGAACTCATGACAATCTCCCACACCGGCGATATGGAGGCTGGCTGGGTGACGGGCGTAGGCCACGGATTCGGTTACGAAGTGGTTCGCGACGTACGTGGCATGTTCCGCTACAACTCCATCGGCACTTTCGTGAAGGGCGGAGCTTATCGCACTTACGAATGGGTCGATCCAACGCGCGACTTGGTGGGCGTCATCATGATGCAGCGCACCAACGGCGGCGGCGATTCGTCGGACGAAACAAACGCCTTTATCGCCATCAGCACGGCGGCGGTTGAACAATAATGCGTCTACTTGTAGTCCGCTACCCAGGCCGTATCGGGTTAGAAAAGTCCGAACTTTTTCATGAGATAGTGCTCAACTATGGCGCGGTCGTCGTCGCCAAGAGCTCGATCATATACTAGAATCTCGCCGATGGCCCCAGTAAAAAAGGTGTTAAATAAACCTGCTCCAATCTGCTCGGTCGATGAAACGCCGGATATCGTAGTCGTCTTGCCTCCTTGGCTCAGGGCAAGCAACCCATTCAGGTACAACCGGTCGGTGCCACTATCGTGAATCGCTGTCGTCAGCGTATAATCGCCGCCGACGTTTACGGGGCGCGTATACATCGGTTCATTATTCACCTGTCCCGTTCCAAAGCGGAAGAATACATTTGACTGGGAGGGTGTTACAAAAGTGGCACCCCACGGTGCGGCGTCAGCCCAAAAAAGCGGCTGGTTCAACCACCATTCGCCGATGCTGTCCGATGACTTGGACACAAGAAAGACGGTCATCCCTGTCCATCCATTAATCGGGACGTTGGCAGATAAGCCGCTGGTTCCACCAAACTTTACGACGGGCGAGCAGTTGGGGCCATCGGGAAGTGCTGCTCCGAATCCGCCAGGTGATGTCGCGTCGGCGTGGTTACCGGACTGATCGGGCCAGCTAGACACATAAGCTGGTGGGTAGGGCTGATAAATGCTGTCCGCCCGCAGCCACTGTTTCAAACCGCTTGTCGGTACCTGTTTGGAAAGGTCCGGCCCAACCCCACTTTCAATGCGAAGATTGGTGATGTCGTAAGAGAAGTCTTCGTCTGAGGCCCCTTCAAATTGAATGACCACCGCACCTATGTTCGGCGACTCACTTCGGATTTGAAGGGGAACAGTGGCGAGGTCCCCAGGAGATGGTACGTCAAGAGCGCTGGCCGCTACTTGGGCGCCAGGCGGGGCAGCTGAAGGAGAAGTTGATATTTCACTCGCTGAGCCGTACGCCGACATGCTGACAGTTCGCACAAAGCGGCCTGAAAGTCCGATCGAAGTGCTCACCCCTCTTACCGGTTGGCTAAAGATCAGCGTAACCTGATCATTCGCCGCCACATTAAGGTCGATCGGAGAGTCGACGACAAAGTTTACGTAGGGATAGATGGAAGCAATCCCAGTGGCCGGAATTTGCACGGTCGCGGTAAGTCCCTGAATTCCTGGGACAGGAATAGTCGCGTTTAACGCCACTCCTTGCTGAGCCGTGGGTAGCTTGGTCCAGTCCAGCAACCCATCGGCTTGGATGCCCGCGGGACAAGGCCTTATGTTTGAGGCAAGTTGGGCAGTCGCCTGCGAGCAGCAGGCCAAAGCACCAACTAATAACGAACCAAGTGTGAAGTATCTCATATTACTCTCCTATTTCGGAACGTTTTCGATTAGTGGATAATCCACCGGAAGCTTAGTAGCATCTGCAGCGCCAGCGTTTCATTTGTGCGCCTTTTAAGATGATTCTCCAGTTGCCTTTCGAGAAAGCACGTGGCGCCGGAGGGACGAGCGCAAGTCAATACGCTAATGGAATCTGGCACGCCCAAAACACCAGCTGATTGTGTTATGCTTCACTTTCTAGTTTCAGAGAAAGTGGCGGAAACAACCATGAAAATATTTCTTTCGTGCGCATTGCTGATCACCGGAGCAGGCTTGACGCAAGCCAGCACTACCGAATCCATCAGCTTTAATCTGTCGGCGCTGCACGCCGGTTCAACCCTATCAGGTACGTTCACTCTGCCCAGCACAGTTACGGCCGGGGATACGGCGCCCGTCCTGCTGTCGTTTAGTGATCCTTCGGATTACAGCCCCACGTCATTGACGGCAACGATCATGATTGGGAACGGGACGACACTCACCTATACGGTGAGCTTTTCCGCCCTAATCTTCACCAACCCCAGTGGGAACTCTTTTACGACCCACGTCGATCTAACGCCGGCAGGCCAGGCTCAATGCGCGTCTTTCCCGTGCACGTCGACCGGACACTTCGAAGACGGCAGCCCAGCGGCGTTTTCATCCACATATTCGATTGCCTCTGTCGCGGTTCCCGAGCCCGGCTACGGCGTGCTGCTTCCGGTTTTGCTCGTCAGCTTCGTTTTCGGAAAGCGCGTCCTTCGAACCAGGTGATGCGTCCGTAACGGCCCGGCTGGATTCGTTCCCTTTTCAAATCTTCTGCTGCTTCCAAGTGCCGCGCCTGAAAACCGCGAGAGCCGCAATGGTAAACACCAAATCGGCAATCGGCACGGCCATAAACGCTCCGCGCGGTCCCCACCCTAAGTGGATCGCAAGCCAATACGCCAATGGAATCTGGCACGCCCAAAACGCCAGCAGGTTAATGAGTGTCGGTGTCATGGTGTCTCCCGCACCGTTGAACGCTTGCATCAGCACCATGCCCCAGGCATAACTGGTAAACGCCAAGCCAAAGATGGCGAGGCACGAGATGGCAGGAGAGGAAACGGCGGGATCGTGTGTGAAGATCGCCACCAGCACGCCGGGAAAAAACACGAACGCGATGGATACCAAGCCCATGTAGATCATGTTGTAGAAACCTGTGCGGTATACCGATTTCTCCGCGCGCTCGGGCTTCTTCGCCCCGAGGTTTTGACCAACCAGTGTTGCTGCCGCGTTGCTCAAGCCCCACGACGGAAGAATCGCGAATACCAGCAGACGCACTGCGATAGTGTAACCCGCCACCACCGCGCTGCCGAAAGAAGAGACAATGCGAATCAGCGCCACCCAACTGGCCATGGCAACTAAGAACTGCACGATCCCCGTGCTGGCCACCCGCAACAGGTTCCACATGACCGGTAAATTTAGACGCATTTGCTGTCGCCGGATCACAATGCGGTTTGCGCCTGAACTAATCGCCCATAACTGGAACAGCACGCCGATGCCGCGCCCCGTAGTGGTCGCTACCGCGGCCCCTAATACACCCAGCCGCGGAAAGGGTCCCCATCCGTTAATCAGACAAGGGTCCAGAATCAGGTTGAAGCCGTTAGCAATCCAAAGCGCTCGCATCGCCAGCGCCGCATCGCCAGCGCCTCGAAAGATCGCGTTGATCAGAAAGAGCAGAAAGATGACCGCCGATCCGCCAAGCATGACTTGCGTATAGCGCGCATTTGCTTCCACTGCCGGCGTGCTGCCCATTACGTGAAGCAACGCCCTCGCCCTCAGAATTCCAATAACGGCCACCACGGCAGAGATAAGCAGGCCCAGTAAGATCGCTTGAAAGGAAGTCTCGGCCGCGCCTGCCGGATCCTTTTCTCCAATGCGCCGCGCCACAAATGCCGTTGTAGCCATGCTCAAGCCGATGGCAACGCCGAACACCAGAGTGAGCAATGACTCCGTAAGCCCAACTGTAGCGACCGCGTCCGGTCCCAGCCGGGACACGAAGAAAACGTCCACCACCCCGAATAGCGATTCCATCGCCATCTCGAGGATCATAGGAATCGCCAGCAATACGATCGCGCGGTTCAAATCGCCTTCGGTGAAGTCGTGATGTGAGCCGAAAAGGGCTTCTTTCAACATGGAGAATTCCTGAAGCGGCTACGACAGGAGTAAAATGGGCGCAGCGTTGCGGGTTACCACTGTGAGACGACTTCTTATTATTGTCGTATGCTTGATCGTCGTATGCGTGCCAAGCGCGTTTTGTCAGGCTCCTCAAAACGCTCAGGCTCCCCAAAGCGATACTTTCAAATTCGAAACCAAACTAAATGTGGTTCTTGTGCCCGTGCTGGTCCGTGACTCCCACGGAAACGCCGTTGGCACGCTCAAGAAAGAAGATTTCCAGGTCTTCGATAAAGACAAGCTCCAGACACTCACCGGTTTTACGATTCAGAAGCGCGCGGTTGCCGCAGGCGTTGAAGACGCGCCCAAGCCAGATCCTATAACTATTCCGAGTGTTGCTCCTTCGCCAGTTGTGGTTCCCGCACGTGTCATTGTGTTTCTTTTCGACGATCTGCACCTGGAAACGAGCGACTTGGCGCTAACGCAAAAGGCCGCTACCAAAATGCTGGCGGGTTCGCTGAACGACAACGACGTGGCAGCCGTGCTCTCTACTTCCGGCAAGACCAACAGCGGCCTGATTCGCGACCGCGCCAAGCTGGCCGAGGCAATTATGAGCCTCCATGAGCAGCGTGTCTTTCGCCCCATCGGCCGCAACTGCCCTGATGTCAGCTACTATCAAGCCGACCTCATTTTGAATAAGAACGATCAGCGCGCCTTTGATACTGCCGCCCAAGATGCAATTGTCTGCGCCAATCTTGATCCCCGCCAGCGTTCGACGGCGGAGCAAATGGCGCGTTCGGCGGCAATGCAGGCATTGAGCCTGGGAGACCAAGGTACCCGCGTAACGCTGCAAACGATCAAGCTGGTGGTCAAGAAAATGGCTGCTTTGCCTGGCCAGCACACCCTCATTTTGGTTTCACCGGGATTTCTAAGCATGACTCCAGAAGCCTTGACCGACAAATCTGAAATCATGGATATGGCCGCGCAGGCCAACGTCACCATCAGCGCCTTGGATGCGCGCGGACTCTACGTTACTATGCAGGATGCGAGCGATCCCGCGAGCGGATCTCCGCAACTGGTAAGGGCGAAATCCGAATATCACGCCAGTTCGATGACGGCCAACGAAGACGTCATGGCCGAGCTGGCCGATGGCACCGGCGGCACATATTTCCATAACAGCAACGACTTGGCTGGCGGTTTTCACAAACTAACTCAGGCGCCCGAATACCTCTATCTACTCGAATTCACTCCGCAGGATGTGAAGCAAGACGGCTCCTACCATCGGTTAAAGGTGAAAGTGACGGAAGATGGCCTGAAACTGCAGGCTCGCCGCGGCTATTTTGCGCCGAAAGGGAGTAAGAAAAAATCATGAAGCATCGCAGAGATTTTCTGAAAACCGCCGCCGGGCTGGTTTTGTCGTCGCGGCTAGCAATGGGCCAGCAACCGCCGCCAACGCCAGTGCCGCCGCCAAAAAAAGCGCGCATCACATCGAGTGTCATGCTTTGGACACTAAAAGGCACCTTCGATGAGAAGCTTGCTACGGCCGCCGATGCAGGCATTCAATCGGTGGAATTGATCGACGAATACGAAGGCTGGTCCGATGCCGACGCTGCGAAGTACAAGCGTATGGTCACTTCGTATGGGATGCATATGGACACCATCCTGGCTTCGCACAATTGGGTGAAACGGCCAGTGTCGTTAGTCGATCCAGCGCACCGCGATGCCTTTCTGGCGGACATCCGCCATGCCCTCGAATGGGCCAAAAAGCTCGACGTCCCGCAAATCATCCTGATGAGCGGCAACGTACAGCCTGATATGACGCACGACGCTCAATACGCCAGTCTGGTGGAAAGCGCCAAGCGCGCAACTGACTTAGCGGAGGCGGCTGAGGTGACTCTCATTATTGAGAACCTCAACAGCAAAGTGAACCACCCTGGTTACTTTCTCACCAACGCCGCTGAGGCTTTAAAAGCGGTAAAAGAAGTCGATCACCCGCGCTTCCGGTTTCTCTACGATCTCTATCATGAACAAGTTCAGAATGGCGATCCCATGGCAATCCTCAAGGACGCCGAACCCTACGTGAATGTCTTCCATGTTGCGGATGCCCCCGGCCGTCATGATCCAGGCACAGGAGAAATGAAGTGGGCCGATTTGTATACTGCCATCGGTAAGTCCACTTATTCGAACTACATCGCCCTCGAATATCTACCCGTACCAGTAGATCAGGCGAGCAGTCTCATCAAGGCTGTCACTGCCATGCGCAGCTCTCTCAATGCAGCCGCACCTGCCAAAACCGAGCCAGGAGCGTAAGCGACTTAATTCGTCAAAACAGAGTTAGTTGTGTAGGCTCGGAGATTGCCGCAGCAAGGCGTCCCGGAATTTGTACTGGCTGATCCCAGTGTTCCAAAATCCAGCTCGTCTCCCACTCCACCTGACCCTGCGCGGCGAGATCGCCCCGCACCTGTGTCGCGCTTGAAATGCGAGTCAGTAAGTCAAACGCCTCCGCCAGGCGACCATAGTCTTTCAGCAAGGCTACGGCTGCGGAGCACAGTGAACACGCTTCCTGCCAGTTTTCCTCCCGCAGAATCTCCGGAGAATCCAGATGCGACTCCACGTCTCCCAGCGCAGCCAAACACCTTTCTGCGTTGCGCTTCCATGAGGAGAACAGACGCAGTAGCTCCGCCAGCGCCCGTCTGGTAGCTATTTCCTCACTTTCTACAACAACCACCGACGCCTTACCTCCGAAATCCACAATTTTGGGGTCGCATGAGTCGAGATTCTCAAACAGTAAGAGCACTCGGTGTTCGGCGCAATAGTCGCGAAGAGCGCGCGCGTTATCCTCCCAGTTCCCCTCTAGCCGCAATCCCAAGCCGTGAGAGACATCTCCCAAGACTCCCACTCGCCCGCGCCGCGCGCCATTCAACCAGACGACTGCTTCAAAATCGCTATGCCTTGCGTAAGAGAAAGCCAATGCCGTGTCGCGATCGGCAACATGCGCGAAGTCCGGCCAATCGGCTAGCGGTTCCAGCACGTCTATGTCTGCCTGCGTTAAACCGGATGAACGCTCCGGCAGCTTGGGCGTAGGCGGTATTGGTGTCAACTCGGCCAAGAGCCACCGCTTCAGCGACCGGCGTCCGCTTGTGAAATCGCGCGATAAATCGAAGAAGGTTTCCTTTCGCAGCACCGCCGGAAACTTGCAGTCCGTCAACAGGACATAGGCAATGCGAGTGCGCAGTTGTTTCGCCTGTTGGAACAATACGGATTCCCAGCGCGCTCTCGCCCACGCGGGTTGCGTGGCATCCGGCGAGAGCAAAACCAGCACATAATCGAGCGAAAGACCTGTCTCTACCGAGTCCAACAAATCCGCGCCCATCTGCATGACGCCGTCTTCTATCGCGACCGGGCAATTTGTTTCCAGGTAACAGCGAAGCTCGGTAGCAGCGCCCGCATCAACCGGCGCGTAGCAGATGGCAGCGGAACGCATTTACGGCTATTATGGCAAGCGCACGGCGAAAAAATGCCTTTGGCTGCAACGGGTGTACTGAACGTTGGTTGGAGGCCCCCGAAAGTGCTCAGAACCGTTCGCTCCCTAGCCTTCTGCGACAATCTTCAAATGATCCCCACTCGGAGGTGCATCTTGTCTCTGCTTGCCGGCTCTACTGCGCTCTTTGCTGGAAAAACCGCCGTGCGCCGCTACGCCTTCGAATATTGGGACGTTTTCACGCGCCACCCTTTGCAAGGCAACCCGCTCTGCGTCTTCCTCGACGCGCAAGGCTTGGCAGATCAGGAAATGCAAGCCCTCGCCCGCGAAACAAATCTTTCCGAAACAACGTTCGTTCTTCCCGCCAATCGCGTGCGCATTTGGACACCTCTCGAAGAATTCCCCTTCGCCGGCCACCCTACGCTTGGCACCGCCATGGCTCTTCGCAAGCCTGCGATGAAGCAGATCGTACTGCAAGAAAAGATCGGCGCCGTTCCGGTAGATTTCGAGGAGCACTCTGACGGCTTCGTGTACGGTGAAATGCTGCAGCCCGAGCCGATCTTTGCGGAGGAACATAAACCGGAAGACATAGCGCGACTCCTAAACGTATCTCCCACTGACTTACTGAGCGACGCGCCCATTTTGAATATCTCTACCGGACGTCCGAATCTGATCGTGATGTTCAAGAAATTTGCAGCCATCAAGACACTCCAACCAGATTGGGCGCGCATCCGCGAGTATTTCGCCGCGGGAGATCACCAGCGCGGATTCTACTTCCTCACACCTGAGACCGAAACTCCCACGGCCCGCTACCACGCCCGCAAGCTGGTACCGCGGGGTGAAGATCCAGCCACCGGTTCTGCCGCTGGCTGCGCCGCCGCTTATTTTGTTCGTCAAGGTTGGGTCAAATCCGGCGAACGCATCAGCATCGAACAAGGTGCGGAGATGGGCCGCCCCAGTGAGTTGTTCATCTCCGCGGAGAAGGTTGGAAACAAAATCGGTAGCGTGCGCGTGGGAGGGTATGCAGTGAAATCTTTCCACGGCGAGTTGGAACTGCCTTAATTAGTCCCGTATCTCAACCTGCACCGTCTTCGCCCCCGACACCGCATATCCAGGCACCGGAATCGTCAGCTCGCCCGCCTCCGACCCACGCGCTGCCGCATTCGTCGCGGTGCTGCTGGCCGACGACGATGGATCGGCCAAAATGAGCATCGCCGACGGTGGAGGATCGGGCATCTCGTTGTCAGGGCCTGGTCCCTTAACCGTAAACGCAGGCTGCGGTCGCCAAATCCGCACGTACAACCCTTCGCTCGAGTGATACAGATTGATAGTTTCGATCAGCCGCGCAGCGCTCTGTATCGAAGATTGGCTCAGACCGGCGAACTCCGAAAAATTCTGGATAGTGGCATCCCCAATGCTGAAATTCAGCACGCCTGTGGGTTCGCCAATGGGGATCTTGTATTTCACCGATTGCGCCGTTTCATAGCCGTTCTCCCCTTCGAGCAGCGTGGTGATGGTCAGCGTATCGCCGGGCCGCGCTTCGTGCGCCGAAGCCCATGCCTGGCTCAACCGCAGTTGACGCTTCGTATCGAGCTCTGAAATTGTAAACGCCAGACTCTTTAGCCGCAGATTCGCAAACCCGCCGCCTACGACAAAACCGAGCGGCACAACGGCAGTGGCTGCCGCCTGCTGAGCCAGTGCGTTATCGCTCACGTATACGTCCCGCATGACCAGCGCGGGCAAACCACCCTCAAACTCGGCGCGCCCTTCGATGCGCAGCGTCGCCGCGCCAATGCTTCGTTCCGTCGCGTCAAGAGTTGAGAAGAGCGCTGTCTGCGAAAGAAACGGTGTCAGTAGGCGGTCGTTCACTACTTGCATGTGGTAAGCGTGAGCGCCCGTGCTGGAAGAGTTCACCGTCACCGTCAGCGGAATGGTGTGTGCCGAGCGCCCGATCTCGCCTGCTACGGCGGTACTACGATCGCTTACGATCGCGCCCACCCATTCGTGCGGAACGGAAAGCTTGAACGACGAGTTCAGCAGCGGGATCGATACGATCACTTCGGCGTGGGCAAACGGCAGTTCCACCGACCCGGCATCCAGAAAACGGTGACCGAACGCGTAAATCCGTTTTCCGTCTACGTAGGTAACGGTGCCGTCCGCCGTCATGTTCATATCGCCCGTGATCAGGCCGACGCTGATCATCGAGCCGGGAAGAATCTCGTTTGAGGTCGAGGTTGCGGTCGTCTGGCGGGGAGCGCCGGTTTGCGCAAGTCCCGCTTGGGGACGGAAACCCAGGCTGTTGAAGCGCGGCGTATATACCTCCAGCGTCGAGGCCGAAAAGCCCGAGAAAGAAAGCGGTACCGGCAGGTTCGCCAATTCACCCGGCTTCCCAGACCAACGTTCCGCTGCTCCGGCCCGGTTCACGGGTTCACCAAAGGTTGCATCGGCAATCATGCTCTCAATCGGTTGAATCCCAGCGATGGGCTCTTTGGAAAATGGAAACCCCAGAGCTACCGCGCCCAGCAATTTGCCGCCAATGTAGACCGGGCTGCCGCTCATGCCCTGAAGCACGCCCGTTTCCGCCAACGGTCCGCCACTGAGCCGGGCCAGAACTATGGTTTGGTGCGGGCCAAGATTCTCCAGTACCCCCAGAATCTCCACCTGGAATTCCTCAATGCGCTCGCCCTGAAATACTGTCCGGCCTATGCCGTGCAGGCCGGGATGCACGTCTTTCAATGGAAAGAAATTCTGGGCGCCCCCAAGACTGGCCATCCAAAACAGCGAGACAAGCAGACGTATCACCATGGAAATTATAGAGGTCAACTCCATGTTAGCTGTACCCAGGAGCAAATCTAGGACAAGAAAGGATCGTCCTTCCCATCGAAGAATGCGCTAACCTGTTGGTTAAGCAACCTCGGTACCAGCCTTTAAACGAGAATTTTCCGCGATTTTCGTATACTTCCCTAGTTGGTAAAGGATCTGGCCGATAGCGTGTCTGAATGAGGAGCAGAAATCTTTTATGGTGAGTGTGCCGGTTGCCCCGCAGCAGACAGCGATCTCAAACAAAATTTCGTGGCCCATTATCGCTTGGTTCGGCGGCTTGCTCGTCTTATGCTACTGGCCCATTCTCTACCGCATGGGTACACAGTGGGCGACTGACAAAAACATGGGGCACGGTTTCTTCGTGCCGATCCTGGCCGGTATCATTGCCTGGCAGCGCCGCACCGAGTTAATGGCAGAACCACGCAAGCCCAATATTCTTGGCTTGTTCGTCGTTGTATTTGGCGGGCTGTTGTCCGTTGTGGCCACCTTGGGTGCGGAGCTGTTTTCTGCCCGCGTCTCTTTTGTCATCGCTCTCTTCGGCACGGTTCTATACCTCGGCGGCACACGATGGATCAAAATTCTGCTCTTCCCACTCGTGTTGCTGCTCTTCATGATTCCCATCCCTGCCATCATCTATTCCGCGCTCACCATGAAGCTACAGACACTGGCGAGCGAACTGGGCGAAATCTTGATTGGCGCCATGGGAATACCGGTTTTGCGTCAAGGGAACACGTTGATCATTCCCAGCCAAACGCTTGACATTGCGGAAGCTTGCAGTGGCATTCGCTCGCTCATGACTCTGCTTTTCATAGCGCTTGTGGTTTCGTACTTCACCGACAAGAAGGTGTGGATGCGCTGGGCTTTGCTGTTCGCCACGGTCCCCATCGCCATCGGCGCCAATGGAGTCCGTGTTGCCTTGACGGGCCTGCTCTCTGAAATCAACCCGGTGCTTGCTGCCGGGGCTTATCATGAAGCGGAAGGGTTTATCGTTTATTTTGTGGACTTAGCCGCGTTGCTGGCGGTTCACCGCCTCATCAACATAGTCGCGCGCAGAATGGGCGAGGCATAACAAATGACGGGTATCATAGGATCGAAAAGTTTTGTAATTCTGAGCGGTGTCTTGCTGACTCAGGCGGGATTGTTTTATGGCTTTTCGCGTAAAGAAAAGATACCCGATCGTCTCCCGCTTGCCGAATTCACACTCACTGGCACCACCTGGAAGAACGTTGAGGATACTGACATCTCCGACAACGAAAAGGAAGTTCTGAACGCCGACGACCTGCTGTCGCGCGTTTATCAGGATCAAAGTTCCGGGCGCGTTGCCACACTCTTTGTCGCCTTTTTCGAAACCCAAAGAACAGGTAAAGCGCCCCATTCTCCCAAAAACTGCCTACCCGGCGCTGGCTACGCTCCTTCGAGCAGCGAAATTGTCGATATCCCTGTGCCCGGCCAGCCACAGCCTATCCAAGCCAACCGCTATATTGTGGCCCGCGGCGACAATCAGAGCGTTGTCCTCTATTGGTATCAATCTCACAATCGCACCGTCGCCAGCGAGTATTGGGCCAAGTATTACACCGTCACTGATGCAATCCGCTACAACCGGAGCGACACCGCGTTGGTGCGCGTTGTCGTAGGCGTAAGCGGTGGGGATCTGGAAAAAGCCATCAAAACCGCCACCGACTTTGCCGTCGCGTTCTTTCCCCAGCTCAAACAGCATTTGCCATCCTAAGAAGGGCCCAGCAAACGCCGTGCGACCATATTTGCAGTGAGCCGAAACCAACCGGCGAAGTGTGTCATCCAAGCAAGGGAATCATACACAATAGAAATAGTAGGGAAACAGTCGCCCGTGATCGAAATCGAATCCAACCCATGGCAGACCATGGTTCTACATGCTGAACGGCTGTATCCCCATGAATGCTGCGGCGCGATGTTGGGTCATACCCAAGGGGAAAACAAGCTGGTCACAGAAGCCGTTCCGTTAGAAAACACCTATGCCGGAAAGCAAAACGACCGCTACGAGTTGAAGCCGGAAGACTTGCTGGCCGCCGACCAAGCCGCGCGCGCCCGCGGTCTCGATCTGATTGGCATCTTCCATTCCCACCCGGATTGCGATGCCTACTTTTCAGCAACCGACCTGAAGAATTCTTGCCCCTGGTATTCCTTTGTAGTGCTTTCTATCCAAAATGGAAAGTTCGATCATGCAAATAGCTTCCTGCCCGATCTCGACCAGACTGCGGCGGAGCCCGAGGAGATGAAATGGCCAAAATCCTGATTCCCACCGCACTGCGGCAGTTCACCGAACAAAGCGACACCGTGGACGTGTCCGGCGCGACCGTATCAGATGCGCTCAACGCCTTAACGGCACGCTATCCCGATATCAAAAAGAACCTGTTTAACGATCAAGGCAAACTGCGCAGCTTCGTCAATGTTTACGTGAATGACGAAGACATTCGCTACCTCGATAAAGGCGACACCAAGCTCCACGGCAGCGAGACGATTTCGATTGTACCCAGCATTGCCGGCGGCGCAACAGCGGTAGAAGAGCAAGCGCAGGCATTAACGAACGACGAAATTGCGCGCTTTAGCCGCCATCTGATCTTGCCGGAAGTCGGCATGCAGGGTCAGACCAAATTGAAGCATGCGAAGGTAGCAATGATCGGCGCCGGAGGCTTGGGCGCGCCGCTTGGTCTGTACTTAGCCGCCGCTGGCGTAGGACGCATAGGCCTTGTCGACTTCGATGTGGTCGACGTATCGAATTTACAGCGCCAAGTCATTCACGGCACCAGCGATATCGGCCGGAAGAAATTGGATTCCGCCGCCGATCGAATGACGGACATTAATCCCAACATTCGCATCGACAAATTCGACGCCGGCCTCACCAGTGAGAACGCCCTCGAAATCCTGCGCGACTACGACATCGTTGTCGACGGCACCGATAATTTTCCTACGCGCTATCTGGTGAACGATGCTTGCGTCATTCTCAAAAAGCCCAACGTCTATGGCTCCATCTTTCGCTTTGAAGGGCAGGCCACGGTGTTCGCGTATGAAGACGGCCCCTGCTATCGCTGTTTGTATCCAGAACCGCCGCCTCCTGGCTTGGTTCCCAGCTGTGCCGAAGGCGGAGTTCTTGGAATTTTGCCGGGTGTGATCGGCGTGATTCAGGCCACCGAAGCGGTGAAGATCATTCTGGGCATAGGCGACACGTTAAAAGGCCGTTTGCTGCTCTATGATGCACTCGGCATGAAGTTCCGCGAGCTGAAACTGCGCCGCGATAAAGAGTGCCCCGTTTGCGGCGATCACCCGACCGTAACAAAATTAATCGATTATCAACAATTTTGCGGAATTAAACCTATGACTCAACAAGCACCAGCAACCACCGGCGTCATTGACGCGCTTGAGCTAAAACAGAAGATCGATCGGGGCGACAAGTTTGTCCTCCTTGATGTGCGCGAACCGCACGAATATCAGATTGCCCGTGTACCCGGCTCAATTTTGATTCCCTTGGGCGACTTGCCAAAGCGTCTGAACGAACTCGATAAGGATGCCGACATTGTGGCTCAATGCAAATCAGGAGGCCGCAGCCAAAAGGCAGTCGATCTACTCAAGCAGAACGGCTTCCAGCATGTGCGTAACATGACGGGCGGGATCACAGCCTGGAGCGATAAAGTTGATCCTAGTGTGCCGAAATACTAGCCGGCTTTTTCTACTAGTTGTTTTCGGCGTTACCGTTTCCGCACAAACTGTTGCCTCTCTCGTCAACGAGCCTTCCGTGAAAGAAGCGTTCGAGATCGTCAAACGCAACGAACCTGACATGCTGCGTGAGCAACAGCGCATCTGCGAAATCGCGGCCCCGCCGTTTCAGGAATCGGTGCGCGCGGTCGAGTTGAAAAAGCTTTTTGAGCAATTCGGTCTGGCGGACGTGCGGATTGATAAAGCAGGCAACGTCATCGGCACGCGTTCCGGCGTCAAGCCACGCCCGAATCTTGTTTTGGCGGCTCATCTCGATACTGTTTTCCCTCCCGGCACAGACGTCAAAGTCACCCGCACGGGTGACGTGATGAGCGGCCCTGGCATCGGTGACGATTGCCGTGGCCTTGTCGTCATGCTTGGTGTCATTCGCGCGCTCAACGAAGCTAGAATCACTACGCCCGGGAGCATTACATTCGTGGCCGACGTTGGCGAAGAGGGTTTGGGTGATCTGCGCGGTATGAAGGAACTCTTCGGTGAGAGCTTGAAGGGCGACATCGACGCGTTTATTTCTATTGACGGCCTTGGCGCCAGTATCACGAACACGGGCGTTGGCAGTTACCGCTATAAAGTGACGTTCAAAGGTCCGGGCGGGCACAGCTACGGTTCGTTTGGCATGGCGAATCCAATACACGCCATGGGCCGGGCGATCGCTAAGATCGATCAATTTGAAGTTCCCGAAAAACCGAAGACAACCTTCAATGTCGGGCGTGTCGGCGGCGGCACTTCGGTGAACGCGATTCCTTTTGAAGCTTGGATGGAGGTCGATCTGCGCTCCTCCGACGTCAGCGAGCTCGATAAGCTGAACCGAAAATTCAAAACGGCGATCAACGATGCGGTGGCCGAAGAGAACAAGCGTTGGAGCAATCGCGGCGCCGTTAGCGTTTCGACGGATTTAGTCGGCCTGCGCCCCGCTGGCCAGACTCCCGAAAGTTCCCCTATCGTCAAAACCGCCCTCGAAGTGAATCAGGCCCTCGGACTCACCGCCCATCTGGGCGAAGGTTCTACTGATGCCAACGTGCCCATGAATGAAGGCATCCAGGCCATCACCATCGGCGGCGGCGGTTCCGGCAGCGGCGCGCACTCGCTGAACGAAAACTTCGATGCGCATGATTCGTGGAAAGGCACCCAACGCGCTCTGCTGCTGGCCCTCGCCCTCGCGCGTTAACGCCAATGTATCGTACCCCAAAAGGGGTCCGACACCATTGTTTGCCCAAATAGAATCAGCTCTTGGGGAAAAAGGGGTCAGGGAAAAAGGGGTCAGACACCTTTTCCACCTAGATGAAGGATTGGGCGAAAACGCGGCTCGTCCGCGCCTTTTGCTTATTAGCGGGCCGGGTTCAGGCCGAGCCAGTTGCGCTTCTGGGCGCGGCGATCAATCCGTGTTGCTTCGTAAACAGAGCAGAGATAATAGGCGAGTTCATCAATGACGGCGATGGTGGTGGGCCGGCCGTTCAGGTCGCGGCCTAAGTCGGTGGCAGTCCAAAGGTGGAACATAGCGTCAGCTAAGACAGCAGGTGAAGAAACGGCACTTTGGCGCGATCTATTCAAAAAGGAGAAGTTGGCGAGTTCAGGCAGGACGGCGTGTTCGAAAATGGCCCAGGTTTTAGCATCGCGAAGAAATATGTCGAATTCCTTGGCGCCGGTGGCGGAGTGGTACCGCAAGAAGAGGCCAGCGCGCAGACGAACGACGGTGGGAGAAGAACGGCGCCCCGCAATCTTTGCCCAGTCTTCGTAGGTATTGGCAGACTTGGCGCGGTGTTTGAAGAGTGCAGACATATCCGCGAGCCTGCGGAACAAAGATTTGCGAAAAATTGACCAGTCAGGCACGGCGTCGCCACAGGAGTAGTGGCTGACAACTGGTGATGCTCTCTTCCCTACGTTTTGTCGACGGCCCGAAGCTGTGACGGAGAGCGGCGGTCGGCTTTGCGGCGGTCAATAACGGCGACGTTGAAGAAGCGCACAAGGTACTCTGAGATCGCGTTTACGGTGTAAACAGCCATGGGTTCACTCGCGGCGTTACAGCCGAATCCCGGGTGACACCAGACGAAATCCACTGCGGCGGAAAGAGCGCAAGAAGGCGAGGCAAGCGAATTGTTATCGCGCTGGGAAAATTCGTATTTGTGCATTTCGGGCAGCAAGGCCTCCTGAAGTTTGTTGCGCGTGTATAGATTGCGAGGAAGAAAGTCGAACTCGCCCGCGCGTGTTGCACGATGGTACTGGTACCACAGACCAACACGGAGCCGGATATCGACGGAGGAACGTCTCCGATCACCTTGAGTGCGGCGATCCAGCCCCTCACGCAGCTTCAAAGGTCGTGGTGCCTCGTCTGTTGAAATAGTAAGCATTTCTTATTAGTCCCCAAGCGTAACCGAAAAATGGATTGAAAAACGGAATACCGAATCACTAAAGACGAGCCAGCTTTCCCTTCCAAGATCAGAAGTCCAACACGACGCTTGCTTGTATAGTAGACGCAAAAGGGCTGGTTTTTCAGTAAGGAAACTCCGAATAAGTTGTTTAAGAACTACTGGTACGAGCAGTCAAAGAAGAGTCGAACCGCCCGTACTCGCGGGTCTCTTTAAGGCAAAGATTCGTGGTACGTAGGGCAAAACTAGTAAGGCCGCGCTGAACTCAAAACACCAGCTTCAAGCCGAACTGAATCTGCCGCGATGTCGTTGCCGTTGCGGTGATCACTCCCGCGGGGGAACTGAGTGCTGCCGTCCAAAGGCATCCCCACCCGCCGCTAAACTTGGCGCTGGGGGCGAATCCCTTGTTCCGCGTGCCGGAGCGCCCGTGGACCGATCGAAATCCGTGGCGACTGAATGGTGCACTGGTCATCGCCGTCTGTGCGTAATGCTTGATTGCACTTTGGCGTCAGTCATCCAGCGCCTATTGCTTATCGGCGACGGACGTTGATGTTCGGCCCGTCCGCTTATCCGTGAAAACCACCGTCATTTTCTTCCCGTCCGGAGATACGGTCATTCTAGATACATAAACTACCTTGCCGTCACGTTTGTCCGTCTCCACTATCGTGCGCTCATTGATTCGCGTTAGCGAAACAACGTTGTAGCTATATGCTCCCTTGACTGGGTAATCTTTGCCGTCCAGCTTCGCCGTGTAGCTCTCGCCGGTGGGGTCAGACATACTCAGTTCGTCGCCAGCGCTCTTGTAGGTCGTCGCACGGGCGTTTTCACTCATTTTAAGCGCGTTCATTCGCCAGGAGCCGGACGTTCCGTTCGCTCCCGCAGGGCCCGTCCCCAAACGCGTGTACGTAGCCTCGGAGTTCATCACTTCATTGCCGGTCTCGGGATGGAAAGCCTGCTTCGATGTGAGAGTGTTGCCGTCGTCCGATACGGTTCGAATCTGCTCGTATATTATTTTGCCGGCCTTCTTGCCCGTGACCGCAATCGACTTGGGATCAACCTCACGCACGCTGATCGAGTCCCAAAACTGGCCCATGACGGGCTGATCCGTCCCGTCGGCTTTCACGTGGATCTTCGGGTTGTAACTCGGAGAGTCATAGATGCCCTTGTTCACCGAAAAAACGTAAGGTTGCTGCGACAGCTTGCTCTGGCCTTCGTTCGTAAGCCAAGTGCCGTCGAACGGGCTTTGCGCAAGCAATGAGGCCGGGGCGAATAGCGCCGGCATGAGAAACAGCGGGTAAGTAACCAGCCGCTTTAGTTTATTCATCTGTATTCTCCTTAACTTAATTGCTCCGTGGGAGCTTTTTTGGTGATCTCTTCAATAAGAACGGGTCAGTTTGGAAACTATTGCGCAACCACCGACTTCGGCGCGTGGGCCGCTACCACTGTCGTAGAGGCTATTCGCGCCGGCAGGAGTGAATCCTGCCCGGCATTGCTTGTTTGTTTTGCCGTTACTACTCGGCACGTTCGACGTGCCGGGCGCCTACTGGACATAAGTTGCATGAGCTCAGCGTTGCGAGCGGCTCTGGCACCGTGGATTGTACCCGGGCCTCCAAAAGCGTTGCCGGGCATTGTTTGCGATGTCTGAGCAACTACGCCGCCGGATAGGGTGAATAGAAGGCTTGCGGTCATAGCCGCCAAGCCGATTCGTTTGTTCTTACTGCATCTCCTGTTACATAAGTCTTCTGTTTGCATAAGTCTCCTGTTGCGCTGATCCCCGACGCCCAAAAGCTTTCCAACGCGAGCGAGCCAGCGTGAGGGATGAGATCTGGCGGGCTCGCCGTACCGCTCACCATGGAAGTTGCGGTGAACGGGTGAGTTTGAACACCGTTCCACAGCCGATGACTCCCCCGCATGTGCCGGTGAAGTCGCCGCCGAAAGTCGTAGTGCCGTAGAGATCGCCCGCGGCGTCCTGAATCAGGGGCGCCGTGGGATTTCCACCGTCCGCAGCTTCTGTAAAGGAGTACAGGACTGTCTCGTTACCGGCGGGGTCGAGTTTGAAAACGACGCCACAGAATTGGGCGCACCCGTTGGCTGACGTGCCGCCCGAATATGTGGTGCCGTAGAGGTTCCCTGCCGCATCCCGGATCACACCCGCGATTGGCCACCCCCCGTCCTCCCCGCCGGTGAAGTTATAGAGGACGGTCTGGTTCCCAGCCCGGTCGACCTTGAACACCGTCCCGCAGCCATACGGTTGGCACGTGGGGGCGTTGAACTCGCCGCCGTCGGAGGAGGTGCCGTAGATGTTGCCCGCCTCGTCTAGGATCAGCGTACTGGTCGCGGCGCCGCTATATAGCGTGGTCAGGGTGAGGGTCTTCAGATCCAGCTTGAACACCGACCCAAACGTTGTACCGTAGAGGTTGCCTTTGCCGTCAAGGATCGGCGTGCTCTCGGGGTATGACCCCTCCGTGATCTCGAAGGCGTGGAGGACCGTTTCATTCCCTGCCTGGTCCAGCTTGAACACTACTCCGCAGCAGGAGTTTTCGCCGTATATTGGCGAGTAGTAGCCGCCCGCACTCGCGGTGCCGTAAAGGTTGCCCCTCGCGTCCATGGTCAACCCCCCAACCGGTGATCCGCCATCCGCCAATCCCGTGAAACTGTAAAGGACCGTTTCGTTGCCGGCTCGGTCCACCTTGAATACCGATCCATTGCCGAAAGCACCCCCTTGATCGGTAGTGCCATAAAGGTTGCCCCATGCATCGCGGATCAAACTGCCGTAGACTGTATCCTCGCCGTCTGGAGAGCCAGTGAAGCTATGGACGACAGTTTCGTTCCCATGCGGATCGATCTTGAAAACAGTTCCACAGCCGAACGGTTGACACGTGGGGGACTCACCGCCGAAAGAGGTGGTGCCGTAAAGGCTGCCCTGCCAGTCCATGATTAGGCCGCCTTCGGCGAAATTACCCGTCCGTCACTGCGGCAAAGGCGTACACGACGCTGAACGTGTACGATGGCGCTTTCCCCGGCCCGCCCCCTGTCGCTTCGGGTGTGACGGCGGTCTCCAAAGCGGAAGGCGCCTTCCGTGAGAGGCGAGCGGCTCTCGCGGCCAGCATTGCCTTGCGGGCTTCCTGTGGATTCATAGGGATTGTTTGCGGCGTCTGAGCAAATACACCGCCGGATAGGGTCAATAGAAAGCTTGCGGTGACGGCCGCCAAGCCAATTCGTCTATTCATACTGCATCTCTCCTTCTTAAGTTGGGTTTCCGTTTTGCCAGTTATGACTTGCAAGGCGGGCTCCTAAATAGAACCAAAAGGGTGGGTTTTCCAATCGTGCAACGCAACCGCGATGACTATTCCCGTAACCACGGCAGCTACTCCCACTCCGATCAGCACAATCTTCGTCGCATTCCATTTTGTAGAAGTGATCGGTTGCACGGATGCCACGTCGTCGAACGCAATCTGCTGTCCACCCGCGCTTCCACCTACGAGCTTGAAACCCGTGTCTGAGACCGCTCCTGTGGTACCGCGCATCTTTTGCTTATTCTTCAGGTGAAGCTCGACCCTGGTACCTAGAGGCAGTGCGACAATCTGGCTGGCCACGCTCTCAGCGCTGAAAGCCGTTGGAACTAACAGCGTCGCCCCTAACAACGCCAATACGAAAGATAGAATTTGTCGCATACATCTCCTTCTGAGTGATTGATTTGATTTCTCTGGGCTGGCCTCCGACTCCAGCCCAGTTCCACCAAGGTGAATCGCCGATTGTTGCGAATCCCACTGCTTCACCTTGTGCGGCCTTTGCTCGCCTGCCAACGCGTTACCTTTTTCACGAAGCTGGACCCCGGTGTCTTCGCCTCTGGAAAATGAGAACGGTAGCTATTCCGGTGCCGAGTAGCGCCAGCGAAGCTGGCTCAGGGGTTGCTACCGCTCCCGTGATGAAAGATGCAGCTGAGTCATAATTGTTGACAAAAGCGGTATTACCAGTGGCCAGGTCCAACGAGAGCACCTGATCGGCCGCCGTGAAAGCGTAGACAGTGCCGCCCACCTCCGCTACTGCATCGATATAGGGAGCTGTGGAACCCACGATAGTCGCCGCCCCGGTCGTCGGATTGATCTGGTAAAGCTCCGGACCGAACACCGCCGACGATGTCGAGATGTTGAAAACATCGAAAGTGGCGTACAGCTTTCCACCCACCCCGAACAACGCCTCGTCGTCGAACAGATTGTTACCCAGCTTGGCGAGATAGGCGGGAACGGACGGAATACCGGTGTAGCCTATGAGTGATGCCGCTCCAGTCTTCGTGTTGACCGTGTAGAGGTTGCCGTAGAAATCGGTTTCATACACCGTCCCACCCAGTTCGGCGGTAGAATCGGCGTAGGTGCCCAACCCCGTGGCTCCGATAACTGAGACCACCCCAGTCGATGGATTGACCGAATCTAAATTCCCAGAGAGCGAAACACCTAAATAGCCATTCGACCCCTGCACCAACCCGACGACCGGGTCTGCAAGAGTGGGGCCGATTTGGCTGAACGCCCCTGTCGTTGGGTCGAGAGTGCCGAATTTGCCCGCGAAAGTGCTTACATACAACAAAGATCCTGCGCTGACTGAATTGGTTAACAAAGCAAACGCTAGCGAAACGATGAGCTTTCGAGCAACGAACATATTCAAAATTCCTCCTGTATTGGATTTGTTTGCGTATCTGAGCAACTAAGCCGCCGGATACGGAGATCAAAAGAAAGCTCGCGGTCATGGCCGCTAAGCCGCTTGGTTGATTCATACTGCATCTCCTTCTTAAATCGGTTTTCAATTCGATTAAACGGAACGATCAAACTGCGTTAGGAGAGTTCACCCCCCAACTGTAGGAGCGATAAGGCAACCCCGCTCAGCGCAGAATTTCTGTCTCAGTGTTGGTGATGCCTTGTGGCAACGCTTGCTTACGCGAGCGGTTCTGAATGGCCGGAACGGCGTAACTACGGGGTCCACAAGAAACTGTGCGTAACCCAAGCGGCGTCTTGATACCATCCTGTGGTCCAACCGAAGTCGTTAATGCTTTGGGGGAAGTTGGCATTGCTAGGGCCAGCGGCGGTGGCCGGAAAGTTTAGCGACGTTACGGTTCCGTCGCTGGTGCGCAGATAGCCGTTGTAGACGCCTCTATAGTCGTTGTCGAAGCCGACGACTGTTCCGGCGTCGTTGATTGCGACTCCCCACGTGTAAGTACAGCAAGGCGACGTGGGATTGGGCCTGCGTCGAACTCAGTCATCGTGCCGTTGGGAGACCGAATGTAGCCCCGGACAGAGGGGTACGGCCAAACGCTTCCCGTAGTCGCTCCCCAGGAGTTGATCCCAAAACCTAGCGCTTGGCCGGAAAAGCCGACACCAGGAAGTACGGGCCCAAACTTGGTAACCGTACCGAACGGTTCCCGTACGAAACCCCAAACTATGTTGTTCACGTCACCATACCATCCTGATACCGTACCTGCCCAATTGATAGCTACAGCGGTGGTGCCCCAGTTGGGCGAAACGTCCGGGCCATCGAACTCCGTAATCATGCCCCACGCATCTCGCACAAACCCGTGGGACGTGTAGTTGGCGTCGTAATAAGACCCGGTGACGATTCCCACAATGTTTATGCCAGATGGGTAGGTGCCGTAGACATCGCCCGGAGCGTCGAACGTCGTAAGCTTGCCGTCGCAGTCCCGCACGAACCCAGGACAGCCCGCCGCGCCACATGAGTATCCCGTGATAGCTCCTAGGTCGTTGATGGCGTACGCGTAAGTCCCTTGGTACCGCCCGTCTCCGCCGCCCGGCACCTCAAACGTGCTTATTTTGCCGTTAGGCGACCGCAGGAACCCACGGGCCGCGCCGTTGGCATCAGTATAGTATCCGGTAATAGCGCCAAGCGCATTGATGGCTTGGGCGTACGTGGCGATAGCGCCCGGCACGTCGAAACTATTAAAGTGCTGTGGCGGCCACTCCGCGGCGCTGCCCGAGGCATCAGAAACGACGCCATTCTGGGCTGCGGCGGCGGCTTTTTGTGACTGAAGTTGCATGAGCTCTGCGTTGAGAGCAGCTCTGCCACCCTGCATTGTATTCGGGCCCCCAAAGAGGTTAACAGGCATTGTTTGCGGTGTCTGAGCAACTACACCGCCGGATACGCACACAAAAAGAAAGCCCGCGGTCATCGCCGCCAAGCCGCTTCGTCTATTCATACTGCCTCTCTTTCTCAGTCTTGTTTACAGTGGCTTAGCATCACACCCGAACGGCGCGCACTTTTTTAAGTAAATGCCAAGCGCGATAGCAGTCACCGCAACCCCAACGCCCACCACAATCAGCACAGTACGAGTTGTATGCGACTTCTTGTCCAGCCGCTTCACCGAAGCCACATCGTCGAACGCAATCTGCTGCTCCCCCGCGCTCGTTCCGGCAAGTGCAAAACCCGTGCTCGACACCGCCCCTGTGGCGCCGCGCATCTTCTGTTTATTCTTAAGGCGCAGTTCCACCCTTGTGCCGGGCGCCAGCGCTGTGATCTCGGCTGCCACGCTCTCCGCCCCAACAGCCGCAGGCACTAACTGCATTGCCATTAATAGTGCCAGAGCAATCGATAGTATCTGTCGCATTTTTTCTCCTAGGGAAGCTTGCCTGAATGAGATGCCACTCCACTCACCTCACTCTTCGGATCGGGAGGAACGAAGTTTTCCAGCGACCAAAGTTCGGAAGCGGTGGCGAAGTCGCCGACGGAGGCGAGGATCTTGCTCCCGTCGGGGCTGACCTCTAAGGTGCCGGACTCGCTCTTTGTCGGAAAATCTCCCAAACGCTCGGGCGCGCCGCCGGCTGTTGCGACGCGAAACAGGCTGTGTTTTCCGGTGGAATCGACAGCATGGTAGAGCAGCCATTGGCCGTCGGGTGTGAGGTTGAACTGGCCGAACGTTTTGAGGGAGGCCAAGGATTTCCACGCGCCGCCAGCGGTTGGGCGTATCTGGATATCTTGCTCGGTCCCCTTGACGAGCCAACGTTCGTCCGGCGATATCGATCCATACGACCCGGAAGGGAGGTGATCCAGGATGGCCTCCTTCCCTGTTGCGATGTCCACTTGCAGAAGATTGCTCTCGCCATCGGCGAGCCTGTCCCAGATGTAGAGCGCCCGGTCATCCCGGCTTGGGTAGTCAATCCAGACATACCGAGGCATTGGAAAGGTATGAAGTTTGGCTATTTCGCGCGAGTCGATTGCCAGCGAAAGCATTTCGGTTTTTTCGGCAGTGTCGAGGCAGAATAGCTTGGGTTGTCGAATGGCCCAGACACAGAAGGGTTTGCCGACCGCGTGATACACCTGGCGGTCTTCGCCGTTGGACAGGTTGCGCAGGCGGACCACTTGTTCGCCACTTTGACCTGTATCTTCGTGCCGAGAGGCATAAACGATCTGATTGCTGTCCGGAGACCATTTCGGCACGGGATTGAGCACGTTGCCCAGATTCAGATCCAAGCGCTTCCAATCGCCCGGACGACCGTTGGTGTCGAGCGATGCGAGATGGACGGACCAGAGGCCGCCCGGTTTGACTGAACTGTAGACCAACCCACCAGCCGCTGTTGTGACGCCAGATCTGAAATCTCCGTACCTGACGAAAATCGGTGCCCCGGCTGACCTCCCATCTCGCATGGGGAGGAGTTCGAGTGCGCCCTTTCCCGTGCTCTCACTGGCGATGGCCAAGAAGCGGCCGGCGGCGGTCCAATCGAGGAGTCTGAGTGACTGAGAGTTGGAAGAGACTACGGTAGCTTGCCGGTCCTCATAGACCAATTGGGGCTCTCCGCCTTCCACGGGAAACACGTAGATTTGTGAGATCAGGCCCGGCGCAGAAGGAATGAGTTCATAGGCCACGAAGCGGCCGTCTGGAGAGAACACCGCGTTCCTCACTGTTCCGCCTTTCAGACTCGCCAGTTCGCGGATTTGGCCATCGGCAACGGAAACGCTCACCAAGCGGCTCGCTCCTTCCTCCGGCGGGCCGCACAGCAAAATGTAGCGATTGTCCCAAGACCAGTTCCAGCATCCGTAATCCGTGCTCAGGTGAGGAATCTCGCGATAACCCGTGCCATCGGCGTTGACAAATGCCGAACGGTGGTTAGGCGTTTCGCTGAAGCGCAGGAAAATTGTGGAGAAATCCCGGGAAGGCGCCCAACCTGGAAGGTCATCGAGCTTCGCCTTGAAGATAACCCGCCTGCTGTGCGCGCTGAGATCGCCATAAATCAGTTCTCCGGTCTCGTCGTTCCGATAAACTGCGCGGTGGCCGTCGGTATCTCCAGGGCCCAAGGGTACGGAGCCGGGTGTGTCGATTTTGCGCTGCGTCATGGGTGCGGACGGCGCGTTTTGGGCCAATGCCGCAGGGATGAAGAACTGGGAGGCGAGGAGCGTGGCTAGAGCGATGTCTCGCGCTTTCTCCCAGTTCATGATCCACCTCCGAGATGGCGGTTGTAGCACGATGCCTCCTGGGCTTTTCAAACGGCTGCCGTTTGAATCACCTTCATTGGTTTGTGGCAATTTAGCGGAAAAATTACAACGCGACAAAAGATTTTTCGATATTTTGCGGAATTCCGGGAATGTAAGCAAGTTCACGCCTAGACAGCGTGAGTCCACAACCTTTAGCCGAGCCGCGACGGTGACTTTTCCGGCTCGGTTTCGGAAGACGTCGCGGTCGCTTAGCGGGGTGAGAAGGGGCCGGGCGCGTTTGGCTTATGAGGAGATCCCTAATGCGCCAGGACTCTGATCACGTATTTGCCGACTGGCTCGCCGTTGCCAGTGAGAGTCAGGATGGAGGTTCCTAGAGGCAGGATGGCAGCGGGCAGTTCTACGAAAAGAGTCGATCGCCGGGGCTTGAGATGATTTTGCACAAATAACCGCTCGCCCTCGACCCGATTCAAAGACGCGTCATAGCTGCTGTATTCGTTCGCGAGAAGGTCGATTCTGAAGCGTACAATCTTGGCGTTGGAAGGGATTGTAATTTCGTTGGTTTCGCCCTCGCCTCTTACGCCGCCGGAAATCAGAACAAAGGTAGCAATGAGAGGCGTCTTAACGGCCGCAGGCGGCGCTGATACCGGTGCTGCCTTAGGTCCAAAGCTCGTTGCAACCTGCTTTCGCGGAGGCTGGGCAGAGCGCCGTTCAAGCGTAAACCAGCCAAGCGCAACAAACAACGTCAGCGCGGCGGCCACGGCCATCCAAGCTTTCCAATAGGATAGGGGCGGCCGGCGACGGGCGTCAGACCCGATCATCATCTTGGAGGACTCGAGGAGGGCGAGTCCCCCTGGCGTACTTAAGACGCGCTTTTCAAATTCCTTCCGCCTACGCCCATCCAAAACGCCGCGCACGTAGTCATCCGCCAGTTCCGCTTCAATCGCTTCCAACTGTTCAAAAATGCTGTCGTCATCCAGGCAGTCGCGTTCAACCTTGCTGCATTCTTCAGCCGATAGCTCCCCAAGCAGATACCGCGTCAGCAATGCGTCGTTCGTTCGATCGCCGGTCAAATCGTGATCATCCCTTTGCTTAACAGTGAGAAGAATTCGCCATTAATTACAGTTCCAGCGGCTGTTGGAGGCAGTGTTGCAGGCAATCCCCCAACTTTTTTCGAATGCGGAACGCGCTGACCCGCAGCAAATTCAACGATATCCCCATCTGCGCTGCCAATTTATCCCGGTCAGGGGCCTCGGAACCTCGATAATATCTGACGATCAGGTTTTGGTCGTCCGCAGGCAGACGGTGCAGGCACCGCTGGTAGCAGTTCCGGCGCTGCTCTTCTTTGGCTTGATTCGCGGTAGCCTCGGGCGGTTTCCGGCTCATGGCGTCGCGCGCGCTGACCTCGTCTCTCACGGTCTCTTTATAGATCAAGCGAGCGGTTCCGAGCATATAGCCGTTCAGATTTTCGATGGTCTCTCCTTCAAAAATCTTCCTGGCGGCGGTCGTAATGGCTTTGTCGGCCAAATCCTCCGGGTACCTCGACCCCCAGAACCCGAAGAACTTCACCAGCTTGCGCCGCAGCTCCTCATACTTCTTGCCGGCCGCCTCCCGGTCGGAATCCAACTGCGCGAGCAGCATGTCAAAAGCCGCTTGCGTCAGTTGCCAATCTTTTTTCCTGCCGCGGGCGCTGCCAGTTCCCATGTTCTATTGCGGACCCCCAACTCTATCTCCATTCACCCGCCATCTGAAAGCCTGCCCAAAAATATGCCCCGCGCCACCGTTTCTCCTGGCTCATCTCTATCTGCGCATGACGCAGCGCCGCCGCCACGGGCTCGCCTTCCTTCAGCATCTTCTCGTAGAACCGGCCCATCAATTCCGCCGTGGCTTCGTCGTCCACTTTCCATAAACTGCTAACCACGCGCTGCGCCCCGGCATACATAAAGCCGCGCGTAAGCCCGATAAAGCCTTCCCCTTGCATTTGCTTGCCGAGGCCGGTTTCGCAAGCGCTCAACACTACCAGGTCTGCGGGCAGGTTTAGATTATAAATCTCGTTCAGGCGCAAGAACCCGTCGATGTAGCGCCCTTGCCGGTCGATCAGAGAAAGCACGATCCCAGACAACTCGGGGTGATCGTTATTTAGTAAAGCGTGCGAGGCAAAATGCACAATCCGATAATGGCTTAATTCGCCGCCCGTGGCCGTGCTCTTGCTGGCATCGAAATCTAAAGCTTTGAGCGACTCATCCGGCCGGGCGAATGTTAAAATCGCGCTTGCCTCTTCGCGGGAAAACGGCAAACGCTGAATCTTCGATCGATCGTCGCCGATTCCAGCCTCGCTGATGGCGCGTTCGAAAGAGATGTCGCGCGTGGGCAACTGCGCCTTTGCGCTCAGCTCTTTGAGACGCAGCCGTTCGTCATGCTGTTCAAAGACGGGATCGGCGAAGAGGGCGAGTTGCTTGGGTGCAGGTTTCCGGCCCGATAACTCACGGCGTTGCATGGCAATCACGGAAGCGGAAGGGAGGCTTACGATTTCGTGATTTACCATGAGCGGCTGGGCGTTTCTTGACGCTGGATCAGCGAGCGCGCCAAACGGGATTTGCAACAGATCGCCGTCGGCGACGATCAGCAGACGCTTGGCGGCCAGTTCGGAGACGGCGGGTTCCAGGATTAACTCGCTCAAACGCGCTGCTAACTTTGGATAGTTTGCTTCGGCCTCGAGAACCCGAGCGTTTCTCTGCTGGGCGGATTCATTGGCGAGGTGCCGGTTCCGCGCGGTCAACGCCTCGTAAGTCTCGCGGGCCAAGGCTTCTATCTCCGTGCGCTTCGGAAGGCGATAACTCCTAATTGCGTCTCGACTGACTGCGAATAGGACACTGGCGTCCTCACCCAGCGAATACTCGAGCAGCAGGCTATCTTTATCCAGAACTTGCCGTTGAATGTATTCGGAGCTGAGTGCCGGTGGCTTGGTGAGCGCCGCATAGCGCGGACTGGCCGTCCGGATGGCTGCTTCCACCTCATAGTATTCAACCGTGACGGCATCGATTTCATTGGCCGCCGCCGCCGCTTCCTGCTCACTATGTTTTCCACTCAGCAGCTTGCTTTGGCTTTGCGCTTTAGCGTTGAGCGATTGCTGCAAATGCTGTTCATGTTCGAGAAGCGTTGGTTCAACGCCTTGCCGAACATCGACCAGCGCTTCGTTCAGCAGATCGAGCAAGCTGCGTGCTCGGGCTTCCTCGGAGGCGGCGAAAGCCGCTGGGATATCGTTCAGCGCAAGGAGCGATTCAACGAGTCCCTCATAGTCCTCGTGATAAACGGCAAACGGCGCAGCCCGCGCATCGGCAGATGGTATCCGCCTACGCTGCGATTCCACAACCCTAATCGCACGCGTAAAATACGTCTGAGCTTCTGAGAAGCGGCGCTCCCTTATGGCCAGAACACCCAGGCGGTTCAGGACACCCCTGGCCTGCACCGAATCGGGAGCAAACCGTTCATAACTCATCAAAGCTCGCTGGCAAATACTCTCTGCCGCCGGCCGATCGTCGCGTTCAAGCGCGACATGACAGAGCATTTGCAAGCTATCCGCCGCATCCAGTGAGTTGGGCGCCAGCCGTTCTTGAATCGCCAAAGCGCGTTTTTCATAACCCTCCGCCTCGTCAAGGTTATGCAATCGGTAGGCGACGTCCCCCAACTTAACAAAGCTGTCCGCCAGCTCTAACGAGTTAGGCGCTAGCCGCACTTCGATCGCCAGCGCCCGCTTGATATAACTCTGTGCCGCTTCCATGTTTCCTTGAGCCTTGGCAGTAAGCCCGAGGTTATTGAGAACCTTGGCGGTCGAGAGCGAGTTCGGAGCCAGCGCCTCGTCAATCTTCAGTGCTCGGGCGAAGGAATCCTGCGCGGCTCGGAGGTCGATACGGGTAAGCGCCGCCAGACCGAGGATAGTGAGGCTGGCGGCGACGTCTGACGAGTTAGGCTCCAGCTGGTCGCGGAGTGTCAAGGCCCGGGTCGCGTAGCTTTGAGCCGCTAGCGCGTCGCCCTGATTCACGGCTGTGTTGCCCAGACCGTTCAGACTCTCCGCCACGTCCAGCAAGTTAGGGGCGAGCCGGTCGGAGATGGCCAGAGCGCGATCGAAGTACCTTTGTGCCGCCACAAAATCGCCGAGCTTCCTGGCCGCCTTGCCCAGACCATTGAGGCTTCTAGCCACTTCCAAGGAGTCCGGGACCAGCCGTTCCCGAATCGTCAAAGCACGACTGAAATCCTCTTGCGCGGTGGGAAGGTCGCTGCGATCATAGGCCACGTTGCCTAAACCCTGGAGATCTTCCGCCACCCACATTTCATTTCGCGCAGCCAGGTCCACCTGCCGCGACTGTTCGTACCACTTGGCCGCCGCCGCGAACTGACTTTGGCTTTCGCTGCACCACCCCAGCGCCGAGAGTGTCTTCGATTTTGCCGCTGCATCGCCGCCCTTTTCCAAAAGATTCCAAGCGGTCAAATGAGCTTGCCTTGCTTGCTCCCATTGCCGTTGCGTCTGCAGCGTCTGGCCAACACGGCTCCAGAGCCATGGCTCCGCCGCCAGTTTTGCGGCAGCCTCCCATTTCGCAATGGCCTCCTTCGTGCGCCCGGACTTCAACGCTAACTTGCCCTCCTCATAGAGTTTTGCCGCATTAGCGGGAAGCTTGGGTCGTACCTGCGTTTCCAGCGTTCCGGCGGGCACCTTCAGATTTATCGTGTCGAGACCTCGCCGCACTTGCAGAATCACATCCTTCTTGCCAAACGTGTTTTCCTGCAACGCGTCGAAGGCGGCGGGCGAGGAAAGTGGTTTGCCGTCGTAAGTTAAGATCCGGTCTCCTGTTTGTAGGCCAGCTTTGGACGGCTCTTCAACCATAAGCCCGGGAACGTGTTGAAACCCAAGCGCTAACCCCGACGCCAGCGTGATTAGAAGCAGGTTTGCGCCAATTGCCCTATGAAGCCGACTCCGATCTTTCATGGTTTGTAACTCCCACTCTGACACTTAGCTGATTTAGTTATGGCGGCCGGCCATTAAAGGGATTCTACCTCAATTAAATTACTTTTGGTTAGAGCGGTGCAGTTGAGGGGAACAGGGGGTGCGCGACATAAGAGTGAGCGTTTCGCGTGAGTGCCGGTCCGGCAAGCGGCGGTTGGCGAGAACGCCGATTTTCTCAGCAAAGTAGAGGCCGACCGGGGGGTCGGCTGCGGACGAGGGCGTCCGCCCCACCCTGGCTTCTATTTCCATTCGCCGGCCATCTGAAAGCCGGCCAAAATCCAGCAGGCACAGCCCGCTCAGGCAAAACGAGCGGCAACACTGCCACCCTTTGGACACTTTAGGTTCATCAACATCGATATTCCCAATTCGCCCTAGGTCAATTCGTGCTGCATCAATAACGCGGGACTTGTCGCGGGGTGGTACGAAGCCGAAAAGCGTCACGGATCCTCCACCATCTCGGGTAAGGTTTCGGGTCACGCGGCCCACGGCTTCGTGTGGCAGAAGGGGCCGCGCAAACTTTGGATTATCCGGGCGCGGCCGCTACCTTTTTGAGTGGCGTCAACAACCGTGGCGTAGCGATTGGTTACTATGACGTGGCGATCAGCTACTATGATGACACCAATTCAATTCACCACGCTGTCACCTATTCGCTTGTTAGCTCCGCTTGGACTGTGCTTCCGAAAATTCGCGGCTATCCATCGGCTAACGGGACCGGTATCAACGACGGCGGCACCGCTATCGGGGAAGCGGACGGCTTTCCTTTTGGCCACGTGGCGTGGATCTGGCACCCCGATTCACAATCGTACGCCTATTTCACCGCACCCGGCCCGTCGGAGGCGAGCACGCATCCCTCGGGCATTAGCGCAGACGGCAAGGTCGTAGGTCACATAACCACCCAAGAGCAGCTCGGCGACCGTACCTATGGGTTCTTGAAAGACCATGACCAATATCACGACATCAACGTGCCGGGTGCTGTCGCCACCGTTCCTTCGGCCATCAATAACAGCGCCACCGTCTCAGGATGGATCTTAACCTCAACCGACGGACACTTTGGGTTCGTACGAACCAGCGGCGGCGTGTTTACCATTGTCAACTATCCGGGCTCTACCTGGACCCATGTCAGTGGTATCAACGATCACGGAACCATTTGCGGCTACTGGTATAACCCGGCTTCCGGCCATGTTCAGGGGTTTGTGGCAGACCCACGATGAACATTCCAGAGTCACCTCGGACGGCCGTTCGAAGGGCGTTCGTTTACTCACTTCAAAACACCAACTTCAACCCGAACTGAATCTGCCGCGATGTCGTTGCCGTTGCGGTAATCACTCCCGCCGAAGAACTAATCGCACCATTCGAAAAAACAGTCGCGTTCGGCGTGCCAAGATTTGTGTGATTAAGCGCATTAAAAAACTCTGCGCGAAACTGCAACCGTGCCCGTTCCTTCACTCGGGTGTCCTTGAGCAGAGATAAATCTAGGTCCGCCAATCCGGGCCCGTCGTATGTGCCGCGCCCTAAATTGCCGTAGGTCCCGAACGCCGGCAAAACAAACGCATTCGGATTAAACCACTCTGTCGCTTGGCCTAGAATCACCGGCCCTGTGAACGACGCATTCAGCGAAGGACGGTCCGGGTTGCGCGTATCGCCATCGCCTGATCGGTTCGAACCCACTTGCGGCGTAAACGGAAACCCGCTCAACAAGGTGGCGATGCCTGCCGCTTGCCAGCCGCCAAACGCCCGCCTTGCCATGCTTGGACCGGTGCGGAACGGTAAGTCATAATGCGCCGACACCGAACCCTGATACTTAGCATTTAAAGCGGACGGCCCCCAGTCGCGATGCAGATCGTTCCGGTCGAGAATCATCTGCGCCTGGTTGCTCGCCTGCGCACCGGTCAATCCCGAATTCAGATCAAGACTCTTCGACCAGGTAAAGTTCGCTCTAAATTGCAAGCCTTTGCTGACACGCTTGGAGACATCCGTTTCTAGTCCGTTGTAGCTGCTATTACCCTCAGTTAACCAAAAGAATCCGGCTCCTAGATATGGATTGGGTCGCGTCGAAACTGGAATGTACGGAGCGCCCAACGCCACTTTGCTTTGACTCGATAGCGGCGCTTTCGCTCCCCCCGTGGTCGTGCCGCCTGCGATGCAGCCACTTGCGTTTGCGCAAATCTGCAGCGCCACTGTGTTCGGATCCACGCTTAACAGTTCGTGATATCCAAACGATCCTAGATAAGTCAAGCGCAAAACGGTTTCATGCGTTAACTGCTGCTCCAAGGTGAAAGTCCACTCCTGCACCGTGGGTGTTTGCGCGTTGGCTTGCACCCCTTGTGGCGCATAAGTTGTGCACGGCGTGGGCACTCCTGGTCCACACGATGGCGCGATGGGAGAGGAACGGCTGATCGGCGTAATCGAAGCCAGCGGTCCCGACAACGAAATCGACCCGTTGTAGGGCGGCAGCGAATTCAGCAAGAAACTCAGCGCGTCAATCAACGAATAATACGTTCCGTAACCTGCGCGAATGGCTGTCTTGCCATTACCGGACGCATCCCACGCCAGACCGACGCGGGGACTCAATAGCCTGGTGGCATTGTTCTGCGTAAAGGCGGATGGTCCTAGCGTAGGAGTCGTCTCCAAGATCCCGCTGCTGTTTGTCACGTAATTCGCTGCACGGCCGAAAACCTCATTCCAGCCGGTAGTGAATTCATCTCGCAATCCTAGCCGGACGTTAAGCCGCGGGGTCAGCTTGATCGAATCCTCCGCCCAAAATGCCCCGAACCAACTTCGCCAGCCGAGTTCATTGGCATTGGGCACAACCTGAAATGAACTCACCGTTCCTTGCAGAAACGTGGTGAGACTGCTAAATGTCGCTTGCCCCAATTGGCGCGATGCTGAATCCTCGTTATCCTGCATACGCTGAAACCAAACTCCGGCGCTGAACTGATGAACGCCCTTAGTGAGCTGCACGGTGTCTGTATAAGTGAACAGATTGCGGCGATTCCACACATTGGATGCATTGTTAGCGCCTGCCGCGGTGAGCGTACCGCCACCCGTTGTTGTCACGCCACCGCCAATCGTGATTCCTCCCGGATCGGCGCCGGTCACAAAGGAAAGGTCCGATGGAAAAGCAGTCAACGGGAACGAATCATAGCCGAACGCGGCACGCGAAAATCCTGCAGTGAATGTATTCAAAACAGTCGGCGAAAAAATATGAGTCTCTTCCAAACTTGCCACTTGGCTGCGCAATGTGACATTTGAGTCAAAGAGCGGATCGGCCATCGGCATTAAGTTGTCGCCGTCGTCTATCGTGTAGGCCGCCGAAAGCGTGTCCTTATCGCTTTCCACATAATCGCTACGTACTGTTCCAAAGTCTTCGCGAATATGCTGGCGCGGATTGTTGTACGAAAGCGCCGCGCCTGGCTGACCGGCCACGCTAGGCAATTGGGCACCGTTTGGTAAGGGCCAGAAGGCCATGTACGGCAACATTGCTTGGTCCAGCTTCGGTACAGGTTTACCGTTAGGCAACAAACCCTGCCGCGCCAAGGCGTCTGGCACAATACTCACGCTACTGAGAGCCAGCGCCTGGCGAAAGCCTTCGTAGTTTCCGAACAAAAAAAGGTTTTCCTTCTTGACCGGACCACCCAACGCGCCACCAAATTGATTACGGCGAAAAGGGGGAACGGCATTGAGATCGAAGAAATTCCGCGCGTCGAGCGCACTGTTCCGCAAAAATTCGAACAGCGAACCGTGCAGGTTGTTGCCTCCTGATTGCGTAACCACGCTGACCTGCGCACCAGCACGTTTGCCATAAGCCGCTCCGTAGGTGTCTGTAAGCACGTTGAATTCGCGCACTGCGTCAATGCCCAACAGCTCTCCGCTCACGCCCCCCGGTGTATCGGCAAGCTGGCTCGATCCCGTGTATTCAATACCATTCAGCAGAAGCAGATTGTCCAACGGCTTCCGCCCTGAAACACTAAACGTGTTGCCGTTACTCGTGCTTGTTCCCGCGCTCTTTAACACGTAGTTGATGGCGCCCGGGTTAAGCGTTATGAGGTCATCAAAACTGCGCCCGTTCAACGGCAAGTCTTTCACTTCGCTTTCACCCACCAAACCCGACACCGCTGCCGTTGTTGTGTTTACCAGTGGCGCATCTGCCGAAACCACCGTTTCTTGCGTCAAGGGACCCAACTCCAGTTGAAAATTCGCCACGGCCTCTTGCCCCACGGCCAATTGAATCCCACTGCGCACAACAGGCTTAAACGAAGCCTTCTCGACGCGTACTTCCTGTGCCCCGAGTGGCAGCGCTAGCGCTCGAAAGTACCCTTCCGCACTTGTTTCCACAGACCGGCTCGCACCCGTCTCGAGGCTCTTCACCGTGACCGTTGCTCCACCTACACCGCCGCCGCTGCTATCCTCAACCCTGCCCGAAATCGCACCGCCTACTTGCGCTACAAGAGGGCGTACGCCAGCAAGCATTGCGAGACAACACAATAATCTGCACCACTGACCCATTCCGTCCTACAATACACGAACACACTTTGGGTTTGACTGGGATCAATCAATAATTCTGCTCACTCGTGAGAGAAACCCTATCCATTCGTCACTTCTTCAATCAACGAGCCTTAGTACTCTTCTTAAGTCTTTTACAAAATTCTTACGAGTAAAACCGTAATCACAGCTCCTGTGGAAATGTGGATTTCTTTCTAAACAACTGTATTAACAAGGGTTATCATTCCTAGTCCCTGTGGTTTTTTGACCTATCGTTTCTCGAAAACGTACTTCAGACAATTCCTTGAACAGCGAATCACAGCTTGTGATCGAGTGCTCACTGGAAAACTTAATTAAGCCTCAGTTTTCAATATTTTAGATTGAGGACGGCTCTGTCAATAACCACATAAGGCGCGTTGCCTTGGTTATGGGGACAGTTGAGCAAGTTCCCCTTGAACGAGATATCCTCATCAGTAACGACTCGCACCTTCTCAGGTTCGCCGGTCTCTCGGAGCCGATCAGCTTCTTTTGCGTCGTCATGAGAAACTGTCCTACATGTCAAACGCCACATCTGGCTGGCACTCGCGTCTGTGCCACTTTTCTCACCGATAGAGCTTTTGAACACAGTGGGTGTGGCCGTTGAGTGAGGGAGAGAAACTCGCCGCTTCCAGCACTCCTTTCGCAGGAGGACTTTCCTGCATGAAGCCACAAATTTATAAAGTTGGAATGAACTGGATCCTGTGGGTACCAGGTGTGCGCGTATACCGGTTTGCTAATTGGAATGATGCGTTGAGCTTCGCGCTTGATCCAACGTCGAGGCAGACTGCCACGGTCACTGAAGCCGCTCGTTCGGCGACGAGTTCGAGTTAACTCAATCCTGCCCCGTGGTGACGCGTCGAATGTTCCCATAAGTGCGAGAATACCTATAGCAGAGGCACTCTCCTATTCCATGCCACCGAAACCCCTCGCGAACGGTACGCACAGCAACGGAACAACCAACTGGGTTCCCGTTCTGGGTCAATGGGAAATTTCTGGAGTAGGTCAGAAATTTCTCGGTTTAGGCCCAAAAGCCGCCACGCAAGCTCAATCGTTCCCAATCGGTTTGGTGGTCAGTAGTATCTCCATGCAAACTGGGAATTGCCGCGTGCATATCCGATTCTCAGCTCCTTTCGACGGAAGGGAGCAGGCTGGCGGGATTGTCCTCGGGTACCGCTCTCCAGAACAGCCATACATATTCGTTGAACTTGGCGCAGCGAGCGGAGCATACTCAGTTGGTGAGTACTTGAGCAACTTCGGTTGGAGAGCGCTCGTCGCTACCGGCCAGAGTCAAAATCTCCAGACGAACCGGGACTACTTGCTCGAAGTCAATTTATCTGGCCAGGAATTACGGGTCCTCGTAGATGAGGTTCCCATATTGCAGCACCTTCTCTCGCACCCCCTGGAAGGCCGGCAGGTTGGCCTGATCGCAACGGGCGACCAAGAAGTTTCGTTCTCGAATTTCGCATGCAAAGGTGGTAGCCCAAAAGCCTTTGTTGTCATGCAATTCGCGGAGCCGTATGACACCTTTTATAAAGAGGTGATACAAAAGCAGGCGGAGGCCGCCGGCTTCGAAGTCTTCCGTATCGATGAGAAAGCTGGGCCAGGGGTGATTTTTCAGGATATCCAGCGAGAGATCGAACAGGCTGAGGTTGTGATCGCGGAAATAACGCCCGCCAACCCCAACGTGTTCTACGAAGTAGGATACGCGCATGCGCTGGGCAAACCAACGATTCTGTTGGCGCAGCGAGGCGCACAGCTACCGTTCGACATCCGGAGCTTTAGAGTAGTTTTCTACAACGACACGATTGGCGGCAAGGCGGAAGTTGAACGAAATCTCAGTAAGCATCTGGAAGCAATCAGTGGAAGATAGAACAGCCTGACAGCGGTCACCCTTTCTGAGCAAACTCCCAAGCATCGCGCACGATCCCATCCAAATCCGCTCTTTTCGGCCGCCAACCCAACGTCTTCTGCAGTTTGCTCGAATCCGCCACCAAGCTTGGCGGATCGCCTTCTCGC
>PMSX01000268.1 GCA_003167495.1 Bryobacterales bacterium
ATTTGTTGGACACTACACTAGGCAGAAGACGGCTCCGTGCTGATTCGAAAGCGCCTCCGCTAGTGCGGAACAGTCCGCGAAGTCTCGATGCAGAACTTCATCCAACTTGGGATGCGATATGCCAAGCGTCCTGCGGCCTATCGCCGTCACACGCGCGACGCTCGGATGATCCAGCGCGTAGTAAAGGGCGTAACCACCGACCATTCCCGTTGCACCCACGATCACAAGACGTTTCTGACCCGCCACCGGAATGCTCATGGCAGTTCCCGCTGTTCCAGCCAGTCGACGTATAGCCTACGTTCCGCAAATAGCCAGGCGCCGTCCATCTTCACGAAGGTATCCGCATATCTGAGAGCGGCAATCATCAGGCTTTGGTTTTTGCCGGCGATGTAGTGATGGGGCATGCAATACGTTTCGGCTGTGCCCCGCTCATTGGCAAGCGTTAGGATCGTCGTTTGGCCAAGGAAGTGCATGGTCGCGGTGTACATTTTCAGGTCGGCGAAGACCTCAACGAGTTCCTCGCGCGAATGGATCTCCCGCGAGGGCGTCGGATCTCTGGCGTTCATGTACACCACGAAATAAGCGTCCGGGATAAAAAGAGCCATTTGACCTTTTGCATCGCGTTGATCGGCGCAACGTGCGTAGTCCTCGACGAGTTCCCGGATCGCGAGGCGATCTGCTGCTTCTTCGCAGGAAATGCTCGCGTGTTTAGCCATGATTTGGTGTCCTTAATCGACTGCTGGGTATGTTGGCTAAGAGACGATCATGCGAGGATAGCCCGAGGTTCGAGAAACGCCTCGATTCCGTATTGGCCGTATTCACGGCCGACTCCCGAGTATTTGAATCCGCCCCAAGGTGCCTTCGGATCATCGGTCATATTGTTGATCACGATGCGCCCAGCATTAATCTGCCCTGCGACGCGATGCGCGCGTTGGATGTCGGTCCCGAGGACGGCCGCATGGAGACCATACTTAGAGTCGTTGGCTATCCGGATCGCCTCATCTTCGGAGTCATAGGAGATGACAGAGAGCACGGGACCAAAGATTTCCTCCTGGGCGATTGTCATGTCGTTCTTCACATTGACAAACACCGTGGGCTTCACGAAGTATCCCGCTTCGAACCCTGGCGGGTGACCCTCGCCCCCAACGAGCACCTCCGCGCCTTCTTCGATGCCCTTGCGGATGTACGATTGCACCTGTTCGTACTGTTTCTGTGACACCATCGGCCCAACGGCGGTGTTCGGATCAGCCGGATCGCCAACCGGAAAGCTGGGCATGGCGTCAACGATTGCCCGCTTAACCTGATCGAGCCGGCTTTGAGGCACAAGGAGGCGCGTCCCCGCGGCGCAGGCTTGACCGCTGTTCAAAAAAGCCATGACTAGAGCGGATGGGATGGCCTGGTCGAGCACGGCATCGTCGAGCAGAATCGTGGGCGACTTACCGCCGAGTTCCAGCGTGACGCGCTTCATTGTATCCGCGCCATCACGCATGATTGATTTGCCAACGCCAACCGAACCAGTGAACGAAATCTTGGCGACATCGGGATTGCGCACCAGTTCGGCGCCGACGACATTGCCGCGGCCCGTGACCACGTTAAGCACACCCTTGGGGAGATTGGCGTCGTGCAGCGCCTCGATCAACACCTGAGTTTGAAGCGAACTCATCTCGCTCGGTTTAATCACGACCGTACAACCGGCGGCAACAGCCGAGGCAAGCTTTAAGCAAATAAACAGCGCGTTCGCGTTCCACGCGGTAATCAGTCCCGCCACACCGACTGGTTCCAAGGTAACCATCGTCTGGCCCCAGTTGCGAGTCAAAGGCAACTCCTGGAGTGCCTTCTCGGTGGCCAGAAATGCGTTGACGCCGGACTGCACCATGAGTCCAGCGAATCGAACTACGCCTCCATATTCCTCAACCATTGCCGCCGTTAGATCGTCAACGCGCGCCAAAGCGGCCTCATGGAGCCGGCGCAGAATCTGCGTGCGCTCTTCCTTGGTTGACTGGCCGAAAGTGGTGAATGCGCTCTTGGCTGCCGCGATAGCGCGCCGCGTATCCTCTTCATCGGCCAGCGTGACGCGACCGATCACCTGCCCGTTGGTCGGCTTGATGATGTCCATGACCTCGCGGCCGTGGGGTTCAACAAACGCGCCGTCGATGTAGTGTCTCGTGATAGTGTTCATATGTGTTTCTCCTTTAGTGAATTCCTGGAGCCAGAACCTGTTAACTGGGACGCGCGAGGGCAATCCCTCGGGCAAAGTGGTCTGGGTCCATGACAAGATGGTTTCCGCCGATCAAGCTGCTTCTCCTCGGGGAATCGAGGGCGCCTTCAGATGTGTGGCTAGCTTTTTCTAAGCGTTGAAGATTCGCCACTGAATCGTTCCTATCGGACTCGCCGTTGCCGCGGCGATCTCGTGATATTCCCAATCTTCGACAAAGCGCAAAATCAGCGCCTCGCGCTCGTGTGATTTCACAAACGTCATCCAATGATGGAATTCGAAACCTGACGACCCCGGCGGTTTCGTCCTCGTGTCCTCGTGTCGACTACGTCCTCCAAATCAGCGGTGACTGCTTCAGCAGATTCCTTCCCGTAATGACGGTGAAGCGCGTGACGTCCAATGGTGAACAGCCAGGCACGAAATCGCGTGTGATCACGGAGCTGCGATGCTTTTCGATATACCGTAAGCATCACTTCCTGGCTGAGGTCTTCACTCAAATCCAGCCCGCAACCATGTGATCGGAAGAACGACACAAGTCGGGGCGTGAAGGTTAGAAACAGTTCGGTAAACGATTCGTCATTAGGTGAGTTGAGAAATGTTTCCGCCGCTGCAACTTCGCGACTGGCGTGGACATTTTCGATGCTCGAATTGATCATTGTTTAGTTCCTCAGAGGACTGCACCTCAACGGGCATGCGTGCACGATGGCTCAGCTGGGTCCACTGTGCACAACTCTCAAACTGATCTTATTGGCGGTAGGACAGCGGGTCCATTACATATTCCCGGTAGATCATGCTACGAATCCGTCCATGATCCTTGCGGCAATGAGAATCCGCACAACGCCTGCGTTGCGCCCGAGCAGAGTGAATTGGCAAGAAAATAGGCTGCCTCCGCACGGCTACCTGGAATATGTAATGGCGATTCTTTCCATCCACCGTTAGGATGAGTTTGTTTCTGGTCGCGAAAGGTAGCGATGGTTCAACGGGACTCGCTGCTCAGAAGAGAATCGGCGCGCTGCGCTTGAGACAACTGAAGGATAAAACCCATGAAAAAGCACCATTGGCCAATCGCTGCGATCGGCGCGACGTTATTGCTGGGCGTCGGCACTTGTCAACTGTCAAGCTGCGGCCGAACCTCCGCAGCGGCGGCCGAACCAGCACCGCCGGACGTGGAAGTGGCCACCGTCGAACAGAAGGACATCCCTGTCTACCGGGAATGGATTGGGACTTTGGACGGTCAGGTCAACGCCGCTGTTCGCGCCCAAGTCATTGGCTACCTCTTGACACAGAATTATTCAGAGGGCTCCTTCGTTAAAAAAGGGCAGTTACTTTTCCAAATCGATCCGCGGCCACTTCAAGCAGCGGTGGAGCAGGCAAAGGGACAGTTGGCGCAGGCGACCGGACAGTTAGCGCAGGCTCAGGCACAATATCAACAGTCCGAGGCGCAACTGGCGAGCGCCGAGGCCAACCAGCGCAAAGCGCAATTTGACGAAGACCGCTACACTCCGCTTGCGAAGCAACGCGCGGTCACGCAACAGGATCTCGATAACGCAGTGCAGAACAATATCTCAGCAAAGGCTCAGATAAAAGTATCCACAGCTCAAGTTGCTGCGGCCAAGGCTCAAATAGAGGCCGCTAACGCCGGAGTCGAAGGGGCGCGGGCCAACTTGGAGGCGGCAAAGATAAATCTCGGCTTTACCAAACTGTATTCGCCGATTGACGGTATCGCCGGCGAAGCTCAAATTCAGATCGGTAACCTGGTGAGCCCTGTGACGAATGCCGTGACAACCGTTTCTACTGTTGATCCAATCAAAGTCACATTCGCCGTAAGCGAGCAGGAATACCTCAGGCTGACAAAGGAACACAAACCGACCGATCCGGTGCCTCCGCTTGAACTTGTTCTCGCCGACGGAAGCGCCTATCCGCACGAGGGAAAGTTCGCCTTTACAGGTCGGCAGGTCAACCAGAGCACCGGCGCGATTCAAGTCACGGGTCTCTTCCCGAATCCAGGGAATATTCTCCGACCGGGTCAATACGGGAAGGTCCGCGTTGCAGTTGAAACCCTGCGAGGTGCACTGCTTATTCCGCAGAAGGCAGTCTCCGAGCTTCAAGGCAGCTATCAAGTCGCTTTGGTCGATCAAAACGACTTGGTGAGTATCAAGCCAATCAATGTGGGCGAAGAGATAGGCTCTTCTTGGGTGGTACACGACGGACTGAAGGCCGGAGAGCGCGCAATCGTCCAAGGAATTCAAAAGGCAATGCCCGGCATGCACGTTAAGCCGAAACTATCGCGTCAGATTGCACAGTCGAGCGAGTAAGAGAGCACGAGAACGAGGGATAAACATGTCGAACTTCTTCATTAATCGGCCGATTGTCGCAATCGTTATCGCACTTCTAGCCGTGATCGTGGGAGCCGTCACGATCGGGACCTTGCCCGTGTCTCAATTCCCAAACATCGTCCCGCCGGAAATTCAGCTCCTGGCGACTTACATCGGCGCGGATGCGCGCACTTTAGAACAGTCCGTCGCAACTCCGATCGAACAACAAATCAACGGCGTCGACAACATGAACTACATGTATTCCTTAAACGCCACAGGCAACTCGCAGACGACGGTCGTTGTTAATTTCGATATCAAGACTGACCCAAATAACGATCTCATTCTGACGCAGTCGCGAGAAACACAAGCTGCATCCCAGCTTCCTGCCGATGTAAATAACTACGGCGTGTCCGTTCAAAAGTCCGCAACAGCACCCCTAATGCTGGTCGCCTTGTATTCGCCGAAAGGCACGCGAAGCGCCGAGTTCCTCGCTAATTATGCTTACATCAATCTCAACGATCCGGTTGGGCGATTGCCCGGTGTGGGTCACGCGCAGGTATTCGGCGCGGGGCAGTATGCGATGAGGCTCTGGGTCAAGCCTGACCGTCTTGCAAAGCTTGGAATCGCTGTGACCGACATCGTCTCGGCAATCCAGTCGCAAAATACCGTGAATCCCGCCGGTCAAGTCGGTGGCAACCCCGCGCCAAAGAACCAGCAGTATACCTATTCTGTCCTCGCTCAGGGGCGCCTCACCTCACCTCAGCAATTTGCCAACATCGTTGTGCGCGAGGCTCCTGATGGCGGCATTGTTCGGGTGAAAGACGTCGCCAGGGTAGAACTGGGCGCCCAAGACTACAGCATGGTCAGCCGGCTGAACGGTAAGCCTAGCTTCATTGTTGCCGTTTACCAACTGCCGGGTTCCAATGCAGTCCAGACGGCCGCCGCGGTCCGTGCGCTTTTGTCGGAGATGAAAACAAATCTCCCGCTCGACGTGAATTACACGATAGCTTTGGATCAAACAAGCGCCGTCACCGAGGGCATGAGAGAGATCGTGGAGACGCTCTTCATCGCCATTTTACTTGTCATAATAGTCGTCTACATATTTCTCCAAGACTGGCGTTCAACGCTCATTCCGTTGCTGGCGGTGCCGGTGTCGCTTGTCGGCACCTTCCTTTTCTTCCCATTGTTTGGCTTCTCGATAAATACTCTTTCGATGTTCGGATTGGTATTGGCCATCGGCTTGGTTGTTGACGACGCAATCGTCGTAGTTGAGGGCGTTCAGCGGCACATTGAGGTTGGCTTGAGCTCCAAGGAAGCCGCCCGCAAAGCAATGGCCGAATTGTCGGGCCCGGTCATTGGCATTGCGCTCGTTCTTGCTTCGGTCTTCATCCCGACAGCTTTTATTCCGGGCATTACAGGCAGGCTTTATCAGCAATTCGCTGTGACGATCGCAATCTCTGTGCTTCTATCAGCTTTCAACGCGCTTACCTTAAGTCCGGCACTTGCCGCTCTTTTGCTTCGGCCAAAGAAAGCGAGCAGCGGAATATTGCAGAAAGCATTTAATAAGTTCAATCAAATCTTTGAACGAGCGACGGAAGGCTATGCCGACTGGTCGGGTTGGCACCTTCGAAAGAGCATGCTAACGGTCGCGTTACTCGCCGTTGCGGGGATGGCAGGCTTTTTCTTTGCCGGGAAAGTGCCATCCAGCTTTCTTCCCGATGAGGATCAAGGCTATCTCTATGTCAACATGCAACTGCCAAATTCAGCTTCGCTTGAACGAACGGCCGAAGCGGCCGAGCAAGTTGAGAAAATCCTTGCCGAGACGCCGGGCGTCGAGTACACAACCAGCGTGATCGGTTTTAGCCTGCTGAGCTTCGTTCGCACCAGCTATAACGGTTTCTTCTTCGTCACGTTAAAACCTTGGGGCGAGAGAACCACCAGGACACAGCAGTTTCAAGAAATCAAGTCGCGCTTGCATACGGGTCTGAGCAAACTGCCCGGAGAGGTCGTTTTTAGTTTTTCGCCACCGGCCATTCCTGGAGTCGGCACCTCCGGCGGATTCCAGTTCCTGCTTGAAGACCGCGCCGGCCGCGATGTTCAGTTTCTTTCAGACAATCTGGACAAGTTTCTGGTGGCAGCTCGGAAGCGGCCAGAAATTGGCATGATCTCAACGACCTTCCTGCCACACGTACCGCAACGGTTTGTCGACGTGGATCGCGATAAGGCGTTAAAGCAGGGCGTGCCCGTGAGCGATGTATACCGGACCATTCAGGCCTACATGGGCGGCCTCTTCATCAACTACTTCAACGACTTCGGCCGTCAATGGCAAGTCTATATCGAAGCTGAAGCGCCCTTCAGATCGAATGCGGACAATCTCGGCCAATTCTACGTCCGGAACAACCAGGGAGACATGGTCCCGCTCTCGACGCTTGCCAAATTCGTGCCGCGAGAAGGCCCTGAGTTCACCATGCGATACAACGAATACCGCTCGGCTCAAATCAACGGTAGCGCGGCGGCAGGTTACAGTGCGGACCAGGCAACCGCTGCTCTGGAACAAGTATTCAAGGAAACGATGCCTCGCGAGATGGGTTTCGATTACATGGGCATGTCTTATCAAGAACAAAAGGCCCGTGAGGGAGTTCCTGCTTGGGTCATCTTCACGTTCTCACTGGTTTTTGTTTTTCTTATATTGTCGGCGCTCTATGAAAGCTGGACGTTGCCGTTCAGTGTATTGTTGAGCACACCTGTGGCGATATTTGGGGCCTTCGCTGCGCTGTGGCTGCGGCGTGCATTGCTCTCGCTCTTTGAGCCTGCCTACATGGTTCAGATCGAAAGCGATGTGTACTCCCAGATCGGTTTGGTCATGCTCATCGGGCTTGCCGCTAAGAACGCAATTCTGATAGTCGAGTTCGCAAAAGATGAACACGAAAAAGGTAAGACTTTGGCCGAAGCGGCAATTGAAGGAGCAAAACTTCGACTCCGACCAATTCTCATGACTTCTTTCGCCTTCATTTTGGGATGCGTGCCTCTTTGGATGGCGTCGGGCGCTGGCTCTGTGGCCAGGCAGGTTATGGGAACCACGGTCATTGGCGGAATGGTCGCGGCGAGCGCCATTGGCATCTTCTTTGTGCCCGCGATTTATTACATCGTCGAGAGGCTCTCGGCTGCTGTGATCGTCGAAGGTACAGTGCCACCAATGCTTCCCTCGGCCCAGCAAGGGGATTGACAAATGAAGCATCAAGCGATTGTCCTCCTGATTGCAATAGGCTTTGCGACAAGTTGCACCGTCGGTCCAGATTTTCATCGCCCGATCGTCCAGGTGCCGAAAACCTTCCGCGCGCCCCAGCCGCTGACCGACACCCAAGCGGCTTCTTTTGCTGATCTGCAATGGTGGGAGGTGTTCCGAGATGACAAGCTGCAGGGTCTGATAAGAACAGCCCTCGAACGGAACTACGATCTCCGGGATGCGGTCGCTCGCGTCGAGATGGCGCGGGCTAATTTAGGGATCACTCGCTCGGATCAGTTCCCCCAGTTCGGCGCGAGTGGCAACGTAAACTTGAACCGCCTTTCAAGAAACGGTGCGTTTCCATTGCCGGCCTCCCTCGTACCTTCTCAAAACAGAAACTGGGGTCAGGCGCAGCTTAATCTCCTGTCGTTTGAAGTGGATCTCTGGGGCCGATTGCGTCGCGCAACGGAGGCAGCACGCGCCAACCTATTGAGCGCGCAAGAAAATCAAAAAACGGTTATTGCTACCCTCGTCAGTAATGTCGCGACAGAGTATCTTACACTTCGTGAGCTCGATGGCCAGCTCCAGATCGCGCAGCAGACGATTGCCACGCGCCAGGAAGCAGCGGATCTCACCTCCACCCGCCAGAGGTATGGGATCGCAACCGACCTGGATGTGAAGCAGGCGGAACAGTTGGTGGATACTGCCGGTGTGACGATTTCAAATTTGCAACAACAGATCGAGCAAACCGAGAACCAAATCACGTTGCTGTTGGGCGAGAATCCCGGCGAGATAGCTCGTAGCGACAATTTCGATGAAAATGTTTTACCGCCAGCGGTTCCCGCCGGGCTGCCGTCTGAATTGTTGGAACGGCGACCCGATATCCGTGCCGCCGAGCAGAGCCTAATCGCCGCGAATGCAGACATCGGAGTTGCAAAAGCCGCTTACTTCCCGCGACTAAGCCTCAGCGGCTTGCTCGGTGGGCAGAGCACTGGGCTATTTAAACTTTTCAGCGGACCGAACAGCGCCTGGAGCTTTGTTCCGCAGCTCAGCCAACCACTGTTCACCGCAGGCCGGCTCGGCGCAAATGTGAGGCTCGCGGAGGCTCAAAGAGATAGTGCCGTTGTCCAATATCAAAGAACGATTCAGATTGCATTTACAGAAGTGTCCAACTCCCTGATCGCCCACAGGCGACTGCAGGAAGCCAGAGAAAAGGAAGAGGCACTAGTCGCCGCGCTGGAGGACCGCAAGCAATTGGCGTATGCGCGATACCAGGGGGGCGTGGACACCCAGCTCAACGCTCAGGATGCCGACCGCGATCTTCT
>PMSX01000120.1 GCA_003167495.1 Bryobacterales bacterium
CCCAGGCTATCCGAAACGATGCGCGGGTGACCCCAATCGGCGCCCTCTTGCGACGGACGAGCATCGACGAACTGCCTCAACTCCTGAACATCCTGCGCGGCGACATGTCGCTGGTGGGGCCGCGTCCGAAAGTGCCGCATCATCAAACATATACATTGCGTGTGCGGCCGGGCGTGACGGGTGCGGCTTCGCTCGCGTTCCGCGACGAGGAACGCTTTCTGCATCATGTTCCGGAGCACGCGCTGGATGAATGTCAGATTAATCTGTTGATGCCTTTGAAGCGCGAACTCGACAACGAGTATTTGGCGCGGGCGAGTTTTTTCTCGGATCTGGCGTTGTTGTTCAGAACAGTATGGGGATCGCATAAGGCGGCGGACCGTGAACGAATCTCCGATCTTCAGATTTCTCTTGTATCCCTAAGCCAAGCGTTGGGGCAGTCCGTGGCACCGATGCCAACCGAAGCACGCCAGACACAGGATTCGAGTCTTCCGCTGCGAAATATGATTGCTAGATAGCATCGCAAATTGATTCGCTTTTCCGGCAAGGTACTCGTACCAACCGGCTTCAATCGACGAGAACGAATGGGTAAATCCTGAGAGGGCAACTGATTCTGCCACGCTAGGATTTTCATTCTTGTTCCCGCAAGATCTAAAACCTGACTCCCATCAGCGGCGCGAGCAATCTCCAGCCCAAATCATTTATTTGCAGATGGTTATCGGGTAAACCTCAAGTCAAGAACGCATTCAAAGTTAAAGAATTGGTTGCGATTTATTCGCCGTTTCCTAGGGTCTGTTACGTCCGCAGCGGAGGTAACGACTAAAGTACTCTGCGAAACTCCCCGACAGCCTTTCTGTTTAAGTTTCAGTACCTATTGCCCCTACCATCTTATAGAAACCAGTGGTGATTCACCGCTATCGTGAAGTTCGCCGAGGCCGCTCGGACGACTTCGCATGGCCCCATTGCTTTTATTCCTGTTCTGGTCGGCGACCAGTACAGATCCGAGCGCTCTGGTAGGTGGCAGCGTTCACGACGCGCAAAGCGGTGAAGCGCTGGCGCGAGTCACCGTCCAACTGGTGGAATCAGGCGCTCGTGTGGAAACGGATAGCGAAGGGCAGTTCAGGATGCCGGCCATTCCGCCGGGCCGGTACAAGCTGGTGGTATCGAGTGTTGGTTATCGTTTGCTGGAAAAACAGATTGAATTAAAAGCGGACGACGTCCTTCATCTGGATCTGGCCATCAGCCCGGAAGCGCTTCAACACAAAGACACAGTGGAAGTGCACGCGGATCCGTTCGACCTTGAAGAGAGCCACGGTCCAACAGCATTCACTCTTTCCGGAACCGAGGCAAAAAATCTCGCGAGCGTACTAGCCGACGATCCGATGCGTGCACTGCAGAGCGCGCCGGGCGTGGCGGGGAATGACGATTTCGATAGCCGCTTTACCCTGCACGGCGCTCCTTACGATCAACTGGGTTTGTATCTGGACGGCATCTTGCTGCACGAACCTTTTCACACAGTGCAAGGGGAGGGGCCATCGGGTTCCACCGCTGTCTTCAACGGCGACATGGTGGCCACGATGACAGTGCAAAGTGAAGGCTACGGGCCGCAGTATGAGAACCGCACGGCAGGCGTGATCGACATCGAGAGCCGGGAAGGCAGCACAGACAGAATCCACGTGCGCGCGAGCGCAAGCGTGCCGGATGCCGGTTTGCTGGCAGAGGGACCGTTTGGAAAAAACCACAAGGGGTCCTGGCTGGTGAGTGCGCGCAAAAGCTACTTGCAATATTTCCTAAAAAATCTGTCGCAAGATATGCCATCGATGGCGTTTGGGTTTGCCGACACACAAGCGCAATTTAATTACGCGCTCACGCGGAGCAATTCTTTCTCATTGAAGCTGATTGACGGCACGTCGGAACTGAACCGCAGCAGCGGGGCGAGCGCACTGGGCTTGAACGCGGCGGAGTTTGCGCGCTATCACTACACACTGCTCAACCTCAGCTGGCAGTTTACGCCGAATCATTCCTTTGTTATGAAGACGGGCGCCGCGTTCACCGAAGAACGGTACGACAACACCAACATCCTCTCGCAGCCACTCGGGTACGGTTATTACGGCGAGTGGGTGGCGAAGTCCGACGCTACGTGGTCTTGGAGCGACGGCGCGCCATTGCAGTTCGGCGGCGTCGTGCGGCCAACGCATGGATCTGGCTTCGCTAATTACTATTACGACGCCACAGACTTGACGGCGACAAATTGGTATCGTGGCGGCGCAACTTATGGCGGCGGATACGCGCGGCAGTCGTTCACGCGGTTGGCAAAAAGGCTGACCCTCTCAATGGGAGGACGCTGGGACACGGTAACGGCGAACCATCTAGCGACGCTTTCACCACAAGCGTCGCTAGCGTACACGCCCTGGGAAGGCGGCAGATTTTCATTTGCATGGGGACGCTACGCGCAGTTTCCCGATATAGAGTCGTTCTACGCCGAGAACGGAAGCACGCGTTTGCTGCCGGCAACAGCTGAACACTTCGCCCCTACTTTTGAACAACGACTGGGCAATCAGACGCGGATTCGTGTGGAAGCCTTCGAGCGTAAAGATAGAAATCTGCTGTTCCAGCCTTTGATGGATGCACGCCTTATCGATGGCGCAATTTACCCGGATTTTTTTCAATCGCCGATCATGAACACCCTGAGCGCCACAACGAAGGGTGCTGAAGTATTTATTCAAAAAAGGACTGTAAATGGTTGGACTGGTTGGGCTTCCTACACATATGCTCACAGCGAAAGCTATGACAGTCTGACGCTGATCCATTTCCCTTCGGACGAGGACCAACGGCACACCTTCAACGGTTACTTGAGCTACCGGCTACGCCCAAGCATCAACCTAAGCGGGAAGTTTTCTTACGGCAGCGGATTTCCCGTGCCGGGTTTTTTCACTCTGCTGGATGGAACGTACTATTTGGGTTCGGAGCGTAACACGGTCCGGCTGCCGGCATACCAGAGGCTGGATATCCGCATGAACAAATCGAAGACTTTGAAGCACGGCAAAATGACGCTGTTTGTGGAAGTCGTGAATGTGCTCGATCACGCCAACTACCGGTTCGACAGTTACAACGGATACGACGCAGTCACCAAACAAGCGTACATTTCGCTCAGCGAGATGTTCCCCATATTGCCGTCGGCCGGCGTGACGTTCGAGTTTTGAGAAACCTATTACGCGAAATCGAGTGCGATCACTTCATGCAGGCCTATAGCGGGAACCTCGAGCTCAACAGTTCCGTCAGCCAAGCGATAGTCTGCCTTCGCCTTGCTCACCAGAAGATGCAGGGCACTGATCGTCTTGTTGGATGGAATTTTGATACTTACGGTTTGCTTGGACAGGGGAATGATTTCGCGCACCGGACCTTTCATCATCATGGGATTTGTCAAATTGACGAGATGAACGGTCATGGAATTCTGTTGCGTCCAGATGGCAACATCGAGCACACCGGGTCCACGAACTGTGACAGGCAGGTTGCCTCGCGTTGCCCAGAGAACTGCATTGCGAAGGAGCTTGCCATGATCTACGCCGAGCACTTCCCAGAATGTGCGATCGATATCCCAAGGGAAAAACACAACGCGGCCTTGGCCCATCTCACGCAGAAACACGCCCGCGTCTTTGCGGGTTGAGGGACGAACGAAGACTTCCTCCATCGGCAGATCCGGATAGGAGGGTACAACGGTCAAGGGCGATGGCGCGGTACCTTCGACAGACTTCACAATGACGCGGTTCACACCATTGATGATGCGCGTAGCATCTTCCATTCCAGCTAATAGCGGGTGAAATTGGCCCGTTGCCGGACCGCGATTCAAGATAAGGTACGAATTATGCATGGGGCCTTCGAAGCCGCCATCGAACGAGGCGCCAAAAAGAGGAGCGAGCCCAAAGTCCTGACGGCGCACACCCCATTCGTCATACAACGAAGTTTCAAAAGTGGCGACGATACTGCCGCCACGCTGGACGAAATGCGTCAAATGTTCACATTGCTTGAGCGACAATGCGGCCACGTTGGGGAGGATCAAAGTCTGGAACGGTGCTAGCTGATCCGCATCAAGCAGGTGGTCATGCACCATTTCAAAAGGAACTCTTGCTTCCACCAACGCGTGGTAAAAGCCAAGGGCGGGATCTTCCACTTTGGCGTGTGCTTTTTCACCACCATAGAACGCGGCCGTCTGCTGCGAATAAACCATGGCGATGTTCGCCAATGACTTTTCATTTCGCAAATAGCCGCTGTTTTCGAAATGCCATTGGTAGAGTTCCGCCACTACCGGCAGCCAGCGTTTATCAATCGGCTTCGCGTTGAACTTGGTGAACCAGGGACGCAAGCCTTGGGCAATGCCATCGGCTACCCAGAGCCTGATCTCATCCGCGCTCTGGACAGAATCTTTCCAACGATATTCTTCTTCCAGGCCAACGCTGAAAATGCCGGCGATCGGTTTGCTCCCCATTGTGGCGCGGTACTCCTTGCCGTTTTTGCCGTTGGTCCAAGGGGGACTTACACCGCGGCGCGCCTGCCTGTCGGCGAAGAGCGTTGGCGCAAGTTGGCCAATGACGGTCATATCCAACTCGCTTAGCGCTCCACCTCCGGCGTTCGCCAAAAAGGCGGCGTTTGGATTGACTGCTTTGATTTTCGAATCCCACAAACGCCAGAGTTCGAAAAGACGCTGCTGATGCCACACAATGTAGGCACGGCGCGCTGGGTTTTGCGGATCGCTGGTGCGCGGCAGATCCATCTGCGCAAAGTCTTTGAAATGCCGCTCGCAATGTTCGCAATAGCACATGCCGGAACCAGCCCAGCGATTTGAAAAAATGCCATCCACTCCATAGAGCGTGACGATTTCTTCCGTCACCTTGGTCATGAAATCGAAGTTGTAGGGACCCAGCGCGCAGGTGACCCAAAGTTCCGGATCAGACCAGTGCTTACGTTTGTTACCGGAAGCGTCCACCGCAATCCAATCGGGATGAGCGTCGTATACGTCCTGGTGGGCGGCGTGCGGATCGGTGCGCGCGATGACGCTCATGCCGATGGCGCGGCATCCTTTCACCAAGTCTCCAAAAGTGTCGCCGTCGCCCAACCATTTGCTGCGGTAGTGAAGAGGAACTTTGGTGGGATAGAAGGCGACGCATCCGCCGGCGCTTAAACAGGCTGCGTCGGCGTGGATGTGGCGAAAGTAATCGAGCCAAAACGATTGATCGTAGTTTCCCGGGTCGTCTTCGACGAAGGCAAGTTGCGCCCAGCGCATCGGGCGGTCGTACCAGGCGGGTTGAGAAAGAGCGGTGGCCGGCAAAAAGGCACTCGCCATGGTGGATTGGATAAATTCGCGTCGATTCATTTGGGACCACTTAAAACTCTCTCACGATTCTGCGGCGGATAATAAAAATAGAAAACTATGACGTCACGTTTGACACTTCTGACGCTGGCAACACTGGCGGCCACCAAAGCATTTGCACAAATGAACCAGCCGATGATCACTGAAAACACAACCAAAATTTCCGACCATGTCTGGGCGATCATGGGGTTCCCCAACATCGCTATTGTGGTTGGGAGTCGCGCAACGCTTGTTGTCGATACGGGCCTAGGTCCGAAAAATGGCGCCACTATCGCGCGCGTGGCAGCAAGACTTGCGCCCAGCAATACGAAACTCTTCCTCACCACTACGCATTTTCACCCGGAGCACGCGGTTGGTGAGCCTGGCTTTCCTCCCGGTACAATCTTGATCCGCGACGCGGTGCAGCAGCAGGAAATGGAGGCGCATGGGCAGGAAATGATCGATAGGTTTGGCACGTTTTCGGCGCAAAATAAACAACTGCTCGCCGGCGTTGTTTTGCGGCCACCCGACGTAACTTTCGATCATGAGGCTAGCGTCGACCTTGGCGGCGTTACGGCTCGATTGCTTTGGTTTGGCGGAGCCCACACCAAGGGCGACGAGCTGACGTTTGTCGAGCCAGACCGCACGTTGATTTCGGGCGATGTGGTGCAGAACAAAACCATACCGAACATCTTCGGCGATGGCGGCACGCCAGCGAGCTGGCTTGCCGTGTTGGACAAGATCGCCGCTCTCAACGTCGAACATATCTTGCCCGATCACAGCGCGCCTGGCGATGGTTCGCTGGTGGTGGCGGAACGGGCACTGATTTCCGAAATCCGCACGCGGGCGCTCGCGCTGAAGAGTCAGGGCATATCGTCGGATGACGCCGGGAAACAGGTCAGCGCCGACCTCAAGACGCAGCACCCCGACTGGCCCAACACCAACGCTGCCGGATTCGTCAAGAGTGTCTATGCCGAATCTCAATAGGGACGGCGGTTCCCTTTTTCCGGCCACGGTAGACAGCCACGCCAAGCAAATTGCTGACAATCACCGTGCCCGCTATTTTGCTCGCGTACGAGAGGCGGCTTGAAACACCAATAATCGGATAGATCGCGATGAGAACAGCAACTGCGCTGGAGATCAGACCCGCCACTGAAACAACTCTCAGCCATGGCGGGATACCGCTTCTGAAACCAGCGGCGCCGAACAATGGCAGCGCAAACAGCGCCACATATGTCAAACCGTAATGGACATTGGTTGCATTCAGCAACAATTGCATTGTTTCCTGGGCTCGAACGCCTAGCATGCTGAGAAGCAACAGAAACGCCAATATTATCGTCATAAATAGGATCGAGTTGACCGGCGTCTTCCAATTTGGATGTAATTGCGTAAACCACTCCGGCAGTAAATGATCCCAACCGGCTGTCATCGGCAATCGCGTCAGGCCGGTAAAGATCAGGCTGGCGCTTGCGACCGCGCGCACTAGCAAAAGAAAAATACCGAAGCGCGCTAAGCCCGCGCCCCAACCGCTTCCGCCGAATGCAAGACTGAAAGTTTGCGGAATCGGTCCAATCAAATTGATAGGTGCGCCATCCACAAAGGCCAGCACCGAACTGGTTCCTAAAATGAACATGAGTGCGATGATGGGCGCGGATATCCATACCGAGCGAGCCACAGTACGTGAAGCGCTCCGGCATTCACCGGCCATGATCGCTACGTATTCAAAGCCGCTAAGACCGCCCACCGTGATTTGACCGAATATTGCCAGGTTAAGCCAACTCATCTCGGGGCGTCCAATGGGAAACGGTGTATACGGGCGCGGCTTTCCAGCGAAAAATACTAAGAACGGCAGGCTTAGCAGTAGTGCATAGGCCAAGCAGATCAGAACGCTTCCTGCGTTGTGCAGCCACTTAGCTGCCCCCAATCCGCGCATGGCGACGAGTGAAATAAAAATGGCGGTTGCGAAAATGATCGATCCTGTGGCCGCCCGGCTTTCCGGCAACCAACTCGCCGACGGCCCAATGAGATAGGACAAATCCGTCGGAAGCACATAAAGAATGCTGGGCACGTCGATGATTGCATAAACGAGGAGATTCCAGGCCGTCATGAATCCAAGAAAGTCACCGAAGCCGTGCTGCGCCCACCGGTAGAGACCGCCTTCGAGCGGGATCTTCCGGCTAAGACAGATAACAACGGCGGCGAGCGGTAGATAAAAAAGCGAGATTGCAATCAGCCAGAAGACAGCGTGTGCGCGGCCTAGCTTCGCTGCAACGCCAACCCACCCGGAGCCCACTACACACAGGATTTGGGCGAGCACCAAGTCGCCAAGGCCCATTTCTTTTTTGAGGCCATGGCCTGGATCGCTGGACGGGATCGGGGCCTGCGCTGCGCGTGCCAAGTCTTGATAGGATCGCACAGCCGGTTCGGCTTGCCTTTAAGCAGGTGGCTGGGTGGGCTAATCCAGCAAAGCCTTCACACGCATACCGGCGTGAATTTCGGCATCGGCAGGTTCAACAATGCGATCGGTAACCTTGTCGCCCGGCTCGATGCCGGACACAACTTGCACGCTATTCACATCGCTGATGCCAGTCACGACAGGGACCCAGGCAATGGATTTATCTACCAATTTGTAAACGCCCGTTGCGCCGCCAATGGTGCGCAAGGCGGAACGCGGAATGCTCACCGCGTTGTTCACTGTTTTGGAGACGATCGTCACAATGACAGAAACTCCGGGCAGCAAATCGTGGTTCGGGTTGTCGACTACAGTAGTCACTTCACCGACGGTGCGCGTGCCGAGAGCTATCACTTCGGTAGGCAATTTGTTCACGCGGCCCGACCATTTCTGTCCGGGGTGTGCATCCCAAGTGATGTTGACGGGCATGTCTAAAGCGACGCGGCCGAGGTCGGGTTCATCCACATATACGATCACTTTGACTTGATCGAGCTTGCCGACCAAGCCGGCCAAGTCACCCGGCCGAAGATAAGCGCCGATCTTGAGATCGAACTGATAGAGCGTACCGCTTATGGGGGCGCAGATAGTAGCCACGCTTAGTTTGTGGCGAGCCAGCGCCACTTCGGATTCGGCATCGCGCAATTTGGCGTCGGCGACCGAACGGTCGGCAGCGGTAACCAGCGTTTGCTTCTGATCTTTGAGCGCGGTGAGATGAAAGACAGCCCGATCAACGGCGTCTTTAGCATCTTGCACCTGCAACTTGGTCGCGGCTTGTTTCTCGGCGAGATGTTGCGCTGCGTCATACTTGCGCTGGGCGGCAGTTACAGCAGCCTGGGCGGTGGCGATGGAATCATTGAGATCGGCGAGCGTTTGCGCTTTGCCGCCTTCTCCCAAAGTGTCGGCTTCAGCGCGGGCTTCGCGCTCTTTGGCGAGCGCAGCTTCTAGCTCGGAGCGGGCGGACGTAGGATCGAGCACAACAAGCGGCTGACCGGCGGTGACCTGCTGGCCGCGCTGCACGGCGACCGAGCGCACGATTCCAGAAGTTTCGGCGGGCGCGGCGGCCCATTCAACAGGCTCGACCTTGCCGTTTGTGGAGACAGTGCTGACGATCATACTCCGATGCGCAGTGCTGAAATGCAGGGTGACCGGAGATTCGCCCCGGCCCAGACCCCACCAAAGCAGTAGAACTATGAGAAAGGCCGCCAGCGGCCAAAATTTTTTCATCGCAAGAGAAGGTGAAAAAGGTCTCCGACAACATTGTGACAGACGGCGAAGCGTTTAAATTGCTTGCGGCAACGAAGAAAGCCGGCCGCCCGCCGACCTTACTACGACAAGTTCAGGATTTATGCTTTTTTGCAAATCAGGTATTTTCTTTAGGCGAAAGGCGCGATAGACTGAAACCTAAATGGCGTGCTATCGAATCCATCGCATTCGAGAAACAATGAAGGAGCAGTTCCGCTGGCAGGCGCACGCAGGAGGAGCGGCGGTTGTCAAGCCGAAGGATTATGAAGTGGACAACGAGGTGGAAGCAGCCACACCTTACGCTTTGTGGAATAAGATGAAGGTGGAGGGCAAAGCTCTCTGCCCGGGCGATATATTGGAGACGGTAAAGGAAGACGGGACACAAGGGGCATTGCAAATCTTTAAATATATCGGCTTTGAACCAGCCAAATGGTGGACACCAGAGCCGAAAACAGAACAGATGGGCAAGCTGGAAGGTTTGGCCGCGTCAAGCGCAGCGACCCTGGAATCGCAATCCGGCTAGAAGAAGCGCCAGCAAGCTCCAAGCCGATGAATACCAAGCTCTCTGATTTACCAGAGTGGGGTTCCTTCGCTCTGGTGACTTACATTCCAGAACCGTTGGGATCGTTTCTTCATTTGCTGCGGCATAATTTGCCTGGCGAAGAGAAACCCGAGGCGCACATCACGCTCTTGCCGCCGAGGCCGCTGAAGGCGCAGGCGGAAAGTGTTTCGCGCGAAGCACAAACTATTCTAAGCCGGTTCAAACCGTTTCTGGTCGTCTTGGCCGACGTGAAGGTCTTTTCGGAAACGAATATTATGTATCTGGAAATCGCCAGCGGCCATGACGCGCTCCAAGAGTTGCATGACGCGTTGAACACGGGATTACTCGCTCACGAGGAAAACTTCGATTTCCTGCCGCATTTAACCATTAGCGGCCCAATTCCGAGTCACGAGCTTGCCAGGTTGCGTGCACAAGCCAAAGAGGCCTGGGAAAAACGCCGCGGCGAAACGAGTTTTGAGGTCAATGAAGTGGTGGCGCTGTGGCAGCCGCTGCACGGTTCGCCTGACGATTGGAATCGCGTATGGAGCCAGCGGTTAGGCGATAGCGGGAGTTCGGCTCGGGCTGGAGGGACGAGGTGAAGGGTCATCGGGCATGTTTAGTCAAACATGTTAATCAAACATAGAAAGTTGGCGGCCCGGATCGAGGTCAACTCGCCTTGCGGCTTTGCTCTCTAACGAGCTCGCTTTGCCCACCAAACCGAGGAGAGCAGTCTCTCGCACGGCTTGGCGAGGCAGGAAGACGCGCTGGCGGTAACTGTTTGCGCGGGGTGGCGTTAGAAAATAGCCTTGTTCCGGCCATTCCAGCATGTTGTGCGGTAACACACCTTCGAGCACGGCATCATCCCGCAACCGAAAACTGACCCAAAGGCCGGGCGTTTTGGGTCGGCGCTCGAAAGAAGTTGGCGTGGTAAAAAGGTCAGCGGGTGCTCCGTCGGCCGCAAAGCACAGCGCCTTAACACTTTTGTAATCAATTATTTGCAGATTTCCGTCGCGCAGCATCACCTCAATGCCGGCAGCCAGGAGATAGGCGTCGGCATGCACCAGAGCTTCCACCGGTTGCCGGTCAAAGCGGTACAAAATCAGGTGTTTCGCAGTGCTGGAGGACACAAAAAGGAGAGAAACTGCCTAAGTTTGTTTCAAACAATTTCGAAGATATTGTATCATTGACAGAATGGCGGAAGTAGACACACTCGAATTGAAAGTGCGCTCCTTCCTGCATTTTTGCCGGGCAGAAAAGGGTCTGTCTGTCAACACTTTAGAGGCTTATCGGCGAGATTTGGCGGGATTGTGCCGGTGGCTCGCTCGGCCAACCGGAAAGCGCAGCGTGACGGCTCTATCGCTAGACGATTTGCGGCAATATCTCGATGAATTACGACGGCGAAAACTGTCAAACCGCTCGATTGCGCGCCAAGTGACCACGCTCCGAGGCCTGTTTGGTTTTTTGCTCGAAGAAGGCGAAATTGCTAACAATCCCGCCGAACTGCTGGCTGCGCCGAAGATTGGCGCTTCGTTGCCCAAGTATTTAGATCGTGAACGCGTGGAGCAACTGATTGAAGCGCCGGACAGCGGAACGCCCACCGGCTTGCGCGATCACGCCATGTTGGATCTGCTGTATGCTACCGGATTGCGTGTGAGCGAATTGATCAAACTGCGGGTAGCCGACTTGGATGAATACCAAGGTATAGTGCGCGTGATGGGAAAAGGCGGCAAGCAGCGTTTGGTTCCGGTTGGCAAGGCAGCCCTGGCGGCGATTGAAGAATATCGGGTTCAGCAACGCGAGCAATTGTTGGACGGCCGCGTGAGCCCGTTTCTGTTCGTGACGGCGCGCGGCACGGCGATGACCCGGCAAGGCTTTTGGAAGCTGCTACGCGGCCATGGCAAGCAGGCGGGCATTTTCCGTTCGTTAAGTCC
>PMSX01000078.1 GCA_003167495.1 Bryobacterales bacterium
TTTCATCCCTGGGGTGAGCGGCCCGCTCATAGATGATTCGTTTTTTCAAACTTTTCGAAAGAAAAAGAGCGGACACTCCGGACTTCGGTAAACCCCTCCGCTAAAACCAATCCCGCAGGAGTGTGTCCTCTTTTTCGCTTCCACCCTCAACCGCGCGCCTGGGGGTTTTGTTTTTCAACCCTCGGTGTCCAGGTAAGAATAAATTGGGTTCGTTCCGCAAAAACGCCCGGCACTCGCCACCTCGTTTCGCAAAAACGCCTTTTCTTCGCCTCCCAGCCCAAAAAAACCTGACCGAGCGATGTGGAAGCCCAAAAATGGAGGCGTAATGGTAAAGGCACGCGTCGTCCGCGCAAACCTGCAGCGTGCGATGCGTCCTTAAGCGTGATGCTTGAACGTCTTGCCTGCCGCCGCAGGTGCGTCAAACTTCGCTAGTTTTTCGTCCAAGAACATCAAAGACCGCTTCAACTGTTCTTGATAGCGTGGATTTTCCGCCTTCGCCAGATCCTGCAGCACTCGCGTCCGCGAAAGTTCCAAGCTCTCGCGTTCCCGCTGCCGGCTGATTTCCGCCGCGCGCAACTGATTGACCTTTGACTGCTCACTCCGGGTAGCCGCCGCTTCAATCTGCGATTCGACTGCTTTACTCTCCCAGCCTCTTGCCATACCTATAGCTTGACACACTTTGCGCCCATTATCTTGCGCCCAGCAGGCGCTCTAGTTTCTCCAAACCCAGTTTTCGCCCATGGCAATCAAATAATCGCCGGCCGGCACCAAAGTTTCGGGCAACAAATGGAAGTACCATCCGCGCGGCGTAGTTTGAAGCGCGCGTGACGTCTATCGGCTGTTATCCTAGGTAGTTAGCACCCTCCAATGCCGCAGTTGCGTTACACCACTCCGAGCGGAATTACCGTCATCCGCACTGAAACGAAGCTTGCGTATTCGCGTGGCCTTGGCCATATCTTGAAACAGCTCGACACCAAGCGCGGAGCGTATTTTTCGTCTGGCTATGAATACCCCGAGCGCTATTCGCGCTGGGACGTGGCCACCCTGGCTCCGCCTTTAGAGATTGTCGGGCGCGATCGTACTCTGGCAATCAATGCCCTCAATGAACGCGGAAAAATGCTTTTGCGCCTGTTTGATCCGCTGCTGCGCGGTCACAACCATTGGAATTGCGGCCCGGCCAACGCCGATTCTCTCGTCGTGCGTTTAAAGCCGCTGGCGGAACGCTTTCCGGAAGAAGAGCGCAGCAAACAGCCATCGCCTTTTTCGCTGATCCGGTTGCTGGTTCAGGAATTCGGCAACTCGGCGGACGCGCGGCTTATGCTGGCCGGAGCGTTTGGCTACGATTTACTGCTCCAGTTTGACCCGATCCAGCAGCACCTGCCGCGGCACGATCAAAAGACACTTCATCTCTTTCTTTGCGACGACATCTACTTCATGGATCGCAAGAAAGAAGTGATTGAGCACTATCAATACGACTTCAGCGGCGAGGCAGGCTCGACAGCTGGGCTCGACCGGGCAGGCGCAAGTATTGCTAAACCGAAGAAAGCCCCGGCGCGCGCGGAAATTGTTTCCGACCACAAAACCGAGGAATACATGCAAAAGGTGGAAGTCGTGCGCGAGGGCATGCGCCAAGGCAACTACTACGAAGTGGTCTTGCGGCAGACCTTCAGCGCACCCTTTGCCCAAAGCCCTTCGGAACTGTTCCAGCGGATACAGAAGTCGAGCCCCAGCCCTTACGAATTCATGTTGCAAATGGGCGACGAACAACTGGTGGGCGCATCGCCCGAAATGTTCGTGCGCGTGGAACAAAACCAAGTGGAGACTTGCCCGATCGCCGGCACGGCGCGTCGTTCAGGCGATCCGATACGCGATGCCGAGAGCATTCGCGCGCTGCTCAATTCAGCCAAGGAAGAATCGGAACTCACCATGTGCAGCGATGTCGACCGCAACGACAAGTCGCGCGTCTGCATTCCGGGATCGGTTAAAGTTGTCGGGCGCCGGTTGATTGAGGCTTACGCCGGATTATTCCACACCGTGGATCACGTCAAAGGTCTGCTGCAACCTGGATTCGATTCGCTCGACGCCTTTCTCACGCACATGTGGGCGGTCACGATTATTGGCGCACCGAAAAAAGCGGCGGCACAGGCCGTTGAAGACCTTGAGAAAGACGCGCGCGGCTGGTACGGCGGAGCAGTCGGCATGGTTGGTCTCAACGGCGATATCAACACGGGTATCACCATCCGCACCATCCATCTAAAAAACGGGGTTGCGAAGTATGCAGCAGGCGCTACGCTGCTCTACGACTCCGATCCGCGCGAGGAAGATGCGGAATGCCGCCTCAAAGCGACGGCGTTTTTCCGGGCGCTGTATCCTTCCGTGGCGGTCAGCCCTGAAGGCCATCGCTCCCGCAAGGTGGGCGAAGGCGTTCGGCTGCTGCTGGTTGATAACGACGATTGCTTTATCCACACGCTGGCCAATTACGCGCGGCAAACCGGCGCTACGGTTTCGACTTACCGCTCAAACGTGGCGCTCGAAGCGATTGATGCCGGTAGGCCTGATATTGTTTTGATTTCGCCCGGCCCAGCGCGTCCGACCGATTTCGGCGTGCCGAATTTGGTGAATGAATTGGCAAAGCGCGGCATTCCCACCTTCGGCGTATGCCTTGGTTTGCAGGGCATTGTGGAAGCATTCGGCGGCGTGCTGGAAGTGCTGCCTTATCCCATGCACGGCAAAGGATCTCTGGTCACACATGAAGGCAAAGGAGTGTTTCAGAACCTGCCATCACCCTTTCGCGTGGGACGTTATCACTCGCTCTATTCGAACCGTGAGACGTTTCCGGCGTGCCTCGAGATTACGGCCGAATCGGAAGACGGAATCATCATGGGAATCCGTCATCGCGAGCTGCCGATTGAGGCAGTGCAGTTCCATCCGGAATCCATCCTGACTTTGGAGCGCGATTGTGGATTGCGGTTGATGGAGAACATGATTGAGGCTTACGCGCATGCCACTTCCGACGTTGTTGGCCACAAGTAACGCGACGTGGCTGAGAACCCAAGCGTAGCGATTATCGGCGGCGGTCTGGCTGGCCTTGCCGCAGCACTGGCTTTGGGGTCGGCGGGACATCCCGTCACGGTGTACGAAGCTCGTCCGTTTTTGGGAGGTCGCGCCACCTCCTATGAGATCAATGACGTCACCATTGACAACTGTCAGCACATTTTGCTGCGCTGCTGTACGAATCTAATAGATTTTTATCGGCGTCTGAAAGTAGCGGATCAGATCCACTTTTATCGGGAGTTCTATTGGATTGAGCCGGGCGGACGCATGTCGGTCATGAAGCGTGGTGTTTTGCCTGCTCCGTTGCACTTCACTGGTTCGTTTACCAGATTACGTTTTCTCTCGGCGGCTGACAAGATGAGCATTGCCAGCGGCCTGCTTGCGGTGAGATACGAATTCGGGAAGCGCGCGGATCTGGACCAGATTACGATGGCCGATTGGCTGCGCGAGAAGAAGCAGACGCCGCGTGCCATAGAACGGTTCTGGCGGCAGATTTTGGTAAGCGCGATCAACGAAGACCTCGACCGTATGGCCGCAGCGCATGGGTTGCAGGTGTTGTATCTGGGCTTTCTGGCTAACTCACAATCGTATGAAATGGGAGTGCCCGCCGTGCCGCTGGCGGATTTGTATTCGGCGAAAGCTTGGGCGCCCTATGAGTATGTGAAGTTTGCGTATCGGTCACCGGTAGAGCAGTTGCAGATTCAGGACGGGCAGGTGCGCGGACCTATCAAAGCTGCTGCTTATGTTCTGGCGGTTCCGTTTGAGCGAGTGAGTGCGCTGGCGCCCCAGTTGGCAATAGATCTTTCCGCTTTCACTCACTCGCCGATCACGGGGATTCATCTCTGGTTTGATAAGCCGGTCACTGATTTGCCGCATGCAACACTGCTCGACCGAACCATTCAGTGGATGTACAACAAGAAGGACGGCCGGCATTTGCAGCTTGTGGTGAGTGCGTCACGGAGCTTGACAGAGATGCCGAGGGGTGCGGTGATTGAAATGGCGTTGAAAGAACTAACGGAGTTCTTTCCGAGTGTGGCGCAGGCCAAGCTAGAGAAGGCACACGTGGTAAAAGAAGTGCGCGCGACTTTTTCCGCGGCTCCGGGGTTGGAGGCAAAACGACCGTCGCAGACGACAGAGATTTCCAATCTGTTTCTAGCAGGGGATTGGACCCGCACGGGCTGGCCGGCGACGATGGAAGGTGCAGTGCGGAGCGGATATTTGGCGGCGGAGGCGGTGCTGGAGCAGTTTGGGAGCAGGCAGCGGTTCTTGTTGGCGGACGTCGCCTAGTGGCGTTGGTTCGCTTTGAGAATCTTCTTCCGCAGACGGATGGATTTGGGAGTGACCTCCACAAACTCGTCTTCCTGGATGAACTCGATGGCCTGCTCTAAATTCAGGATCTTGGGAGGTACGAGCCGAATGGCTTCGTCGGAGGTGGAAGCGCGCATATTCGTGAGCTTCTTTTCTTTCACAATGTTCACGTCCAGGTCGCTGTTGCGGGCGTTCTCGCCAATGATCATGCCCTCATAGACTTCGGTTTGCGGTGCAATAAAGATGACGCCGCGCTCCTGCATATTGAAGATTGCGTAACTCGTGGCGACGCCGGGCCGGTCAGACACCAGCGAGCCCGTGGGCCGCATCTCAATATCTCCCTGCCACTCAATGTAGCCATGGAACAGTGAGTTCATGATGGCCATGCCTTTGGTATCGGTGAGCATCTCACTGCGCATGCCGATGAGACCACGCGAGGGTACCAGAAATTCCAAGCGTACGCGTCCGGAACCGTGGTTCACCATCTTCGACATCTTGCCCTTGCGGGGGCCCATCTTTTCGATGACCACGCCAATGAACTCCTCGGGACAATCGATAACCAGCAGTTCTTGTGGCTCATGCAGCTTTCCGTTTATGGTCTTCGTTAGAATTTCGGGCTTGCCCACTTGTAGTTCGAAGCCTTCGCGGCGCATCATCTCAATAAGAATGGCCAGTTGCAATTCGCCGCGGCCCATCACTTTGAACGCATCCGGCCCACCGGCTTCTTCTACGCGGATAGAGACGTTGGTCAACAACTCTTTGTCCAAACGGTCGCGGAGGTTGCGGGAGGTGACGTATTGCCCTTCCCTGCCCGCGAAGGGAGAGTTGTTGATGGTGAACGTCATCGCAATGGTCGGCTCGTCGATCTGAATCTGAGCCAGAGGCATGGGCGTTATAGCGCTGGTTACGGTTTCGCCGATGGTGATGCCTTCTACACCGGCAATGGCCAGGATGTCACCGGTTTTCCCCACCGTCTCATCCACCCTTTTCAAACCTTCGAAGGAATAGAGCTTGGTGATGCGAGTCTTGTGCATGCTGCCATCGAGCTTGACGATGGCCACTTCATCGCCATGCCGCAAGGTTCCGTTGAAAACGCGGCCGATGGCTAATCGCCCGAGATACTCGCTGTAATCCAGATTAGCCACCAGTAACTGCAGCACGGCATCGGGGTTACCTTGCGGCGCGGGAATTTTGTTGACGATAGATTCAAACAACACTTCGAGGGTTTCGCCCGGTCCATCGGGATCAAGCTTGGCGATGCCGGCTTTGGCGTTGGTGTAAACCACCGGGAAATCGAGTTGGTCTTCAGTGGCGTCCAGATCGATGAATAGATCGTAAACTTCGTTCAACACTTCCTGAATGCGGGCGTCGGGACGGTCGATCTTATTGATCACCACAACCGGTGGTAACTTCGCTTCTAGCGCCTTCATCAGTACATAGCGGGTTTGTGGGAGAGGGCCTTCGCTGGCATCCACCAGCAGCATGACGCCATCTACAATCTTGAGTGCGCGCTCGACTTCACCGCCGAAATCGCTGTGGCCGGGCGTATCGACGATGTTGATCTTGGTGCCGTGGTACCGCACGCCGGTGGTTTTCGCGAGAATTGTGATGCCGCGTTCGCGCTCCAGATCGTTGGAATCCATGACGCGATCTGTAACTGCTTCGTTCGCGCGAAAGATGCCGCTTTGCCTCAAAAGCGCGTCTACTAAGGTTGTTTTTCCGTGGTCAACGTGCGCGATAATAGCAATGTTGCGCGTGTTGCGTGATTCGTTATCAGATGCCATTCGTAAGCTTCATGGTCTCATGAGCGCGCACTGAGACTGTTGCGGCGCGCGTTGTGCGAACCTTAGATCACCATGGCGTCAGACGAACCGTTACCCGTAGTTGTGATTGTAGGGCGCCCCAACGTTGGCAAATCCACGCTTTTTAACGCGATTGTAGGACAGCGCCGTTCGATTGTGGGCGACGAGCCGGGGATCACACGCGACCGTATTTATGGCGAGGCGGAATACCGCGGCAAGCGCTTCGGCGTAATTGACACAGGCGGCATCATACCCAATGACGATGCGCTCATTCCGACCGAAATCCTGAAGCAAGCGCACGTTGCGTTGGATATGGCGTCACATATATTGTTTGTGATCGACGGGCGAACCGAGATCACTTCCGCCGATCGCGACTTGGCAAAGTTACTGCGGGCGCTAAGCAAGCCGCTAACCTTGGTAGTGAATAAGATCGACGCCAAGGTGCGCGAAAATCTGGTGCACGAATTCTATTCGCTAGGTTTGGGAGATCCAGCAGCGGTCTCGGCGGAGCACAAGCTGGGGATTGACGATCTGCTGGCGCAGGTGACGGAGCCCTTCGCGAAATACGAGCCGGAGACGGACCAACCCGAAACTGAGGGACAGCCGAAGCGCATCAAAGTGGCTATCATTGGCCGGCCGAACGTAGGCAAATCGACGCTGCTGAACGCGCTGGTCGGCTCTGAGCGAGCGATTGTTTCACCCGTGGCAGGTACCACGCGCGACGCGGTGGACGAATCTGTACAAGACGGCGACACGACTTACCGCTTTGTGGATACGGCAGGCATTCGGCGCAAAGGCAAGACTACCGAGTTGACCGAGAAGATGAGCGTGATTATGGCGCGACGGAACATACGCATGGCCAATGTCGTGCTTCTGGTAGTTGACGCCACAGAAGGCGTGGTGGGCGCAGACGCCACCATTGCCGGTTACGCGCATGAAGAAGGACGCGCGGTGATTATCGTCGTGAACAAGTGGGACGCGATGACCGACGAAAAGGGCAAACGCGCGTTTACGGAAGACTTGCGCGACGAACTCAAGTTTTTGGAATACGCCCCCGTGATTTTCGCCTCAGCGAAAAACGGCGAGGGTATCCGGCGGATCTTTACCACCGTCCGGAGATGCTTCGATGCGGCCTCCAAACGAGTCACCACTGGTGAGTTGAACCGCTTTATGGAGACAGTGGAGTTTGATGGCGACATCAAGGTTTTCTATATGACTCAGGCTTCAGTGCGACCTCCCACGTTTATTGTTTTCACTGATAAGGCGAACGATTTACACTTTTCGACTGAGCGTTTCCTGGTGAACCGGCTGAGAGAGCGGTTTGGGTTTGAAGGGACGCCCATCATGATTAAAACGAAGAGGCGCTAGGCGGCCGTTGCCTCCGTTTGCATTCACTCCAAAGTCGAGAGAGGTCACCCTTATCAATGGATTGACTTCGCAAGGCGGCGATCGCTCAAAGACAAAGCGGCATTCCGGAGGAACGGACACCCTCTTCGTAGGCCAGGTCTTCTGCCGTGATATCCGCATCAATCTCATGTTTGTTTGCATGGTAAAAGGCGAGTCCCGCGTAGATTTGTTCGAGAGACAAATGTGGACGGTCAGCTGCAATCTCCGTCGCCGAGAGGCCGCGATTGCTGTCGATTGCAATGGCTCGGACGCTAACGCCTGTTCCGGCGATGATAGGTCGGCCACCGCGCAACGCTGGATTGCTGGTAATCAGAGTACCGATCTCGGTGAAGGCGGCCTGCATTGGACTTAAGGCTGCATCGCCTGCGGCTTTCGCGGAAATTGCTGTGGTTGGTTCGCAAAATCGCTCACGACCGAGGCAATCACCGCGGCTGCTTGCATTAGGTCTTCGGGCACGGCGTGGGAGTAAGCGTCGGCTGCCGAATGGTGCGTGATCGTTCCGTAGTCCAAGGGGTCCTGGATGAACTGGAATCCTGGCAACCCAACACTGTCGAACGAAAGATGATCGGTGCCGCCAGTGTTTCGCAGTGTTACAGCTGTCGCGCCCATGTCGTGGAAGGGCTGGAGAGCCGCTTCGAACAGCGGCCGCGCCGCATCATTTCCCTGCAGGTACACACCGCGAATCTTGCCGCTTCCATTGTCGAGATTCAAGTAAACATCAAACTTGTCCAGCTCCGGACCGAAATGGGATTTCACGTAAGCGCGAGAGCCATACAGCCCCTGCTCTTCGCCGCTCCACAAGCCAATACGGACGGTGCGATCAAGCTTAATATGCGCCGCCTTCAGTATGCGCATCACCTCGATCATCACGGCCGAACCGGCGCCGTTGTCAGTGGCGCCCGTCGCCGCATGCCAAGAATCGAAATGCGCGCCGATCATCACCACTTCATCCGGTTTCGTTTCTCCGCGAATCTCGCCAATGATGTTCATGCCGTCCACGTCGGTGTTCGACGACTTCGCTGCCACGTTCAACCGCAACACTGGTATGTGTTTGCTTTCAATCAGGCGAGTCATTCGAGAGTACTGCTCTTCGGTAACCACGAACGTAGGCGGGGCAAGCGGATCTTTGCTCAGATGCGAGCCGGCCGCCTCGGCAAACACTAGCCCGTTGTGAGCGCGCTCGTCAGCTCGGATCACGGCAGCCGCGCCTTCGTCGGTGAAGAATCGGCCCCGCTCGTCGCCGAACGCTTTGTACTTGTCGAAGAGCTGAAAAAAAATGGAACTTGGGAGATGACTCACTAGCTTCCCCAGTTCCCCTGGATCAGAGGGCATCTTGATGTCGTCCAACGATTGGGCGGGCAGTCTGAAAGGGTCGGGAGCCTGGGAGATCTCGGCTAGATCTGCGTCTGTCAAACGCCGGAAACTTGGGCGCGTTGGCGGCTCGATTACGGGCGGTTCCGAGACAAGGACAATCTTGCCACGCAGTTTCCCTTTCCACTTCGCTTCATATTTGTGAAACGCTTCCCTGTCCTTTTCGATATCGATGGAGTTAGTGCTTTCTATAGGCGCGTAAAAAGCTTCGCCGGTGAGCACGCCATTCGTGGAAGCGCTCCAAGCCAGTGGAACGGCAGTGAGGTGGGAATAGCGCGGCGAAATCATTTCGAGGCTATAGCCTTCGAGTGACCACGCGCGCCCAAACGGACCCCACTTCTCAGTGTGCACGTTCGTCAGTCCGTATTCTTTTAACCGTGAGACGGCCCAATCGACGGCTTGCACAAATTCGGGTGATCCAGTCAGGCGAGGGCCGTAGAGATCACTCAGAAAGGATAACTCCTCCATCACTTTGGAATTCTGAAAGGCTTCTACTTTTATGCGGCCAACAGTATCGAACGGCTTCTCTTGCGCTGGCAGGCAAGCGGCGACGAGTAATAGGCAGGCAAAGCGACGCATTGTATGGTTTTACCACGGCGTCAAGACTGTACGAGATTAGTCTCCGACCGGAGGCCCTCGTAGAATGGCTCTATGACGAGTTCGGCACCGCGCAGGGCAGCGGTGGTTTTGTTTGTACTGGGTGGGCCTCTTTGGAGCCAAGATCCGAACGCGCCGACGGCACCTTCACCAATTAACACAGACCGGCCGGCCTTCGCCGACTCCAGCGTGGTGGTGCCGAAAGGGAGTCTACAAATCGAAAATGGCTTTCTCGAAACTAGTTTTGGGAGACAGCAGAGCTTTGACTTTCCGGAAACTCAGTTGCGCTTCGGAGTGGGAGATAAAACGGAATTGCGCTTCAGCGTGCCCGATTACTACCAGCACTTCGACGGACTTGGTTTCGCCAACGGGTGGGATGACATATCGGCGGGGATCAAGCAACAGCTTGGACCGATTCACGGATTCGATGTTTCCGTGGTTCTGACACTCAGTTTTCCGAGCGGCTCGAAGTTCGTTTCCAGCCACGGCTATGACCCGTCGGTGCAAGTGCCGTGGTCGCGCAAGCTCTCTACCAATTGGACGGGGGGAGGAATGCTCTCGGTGTATTGGCCGACGCAAGGCGCTTCGCGAAATACGACGGGACAGGTGACGTTTCTGTTGGACCGGCAATTGACGGGACCGTGGGACGCGTTTGCCGAATACGTGAGAGATTTTCCGGAACGCGGCGGCACGGTGACCATTGCGCACTTTGGCACAGCCTATAAACTCACGGCACACCAGCAAGTGGATCTTCACGGAGGGGTAGGGCTTTCGAAGGCGGCGCCGGACCACTTCATCGGATTTGGCTATTCGATTCTGCTGCACAGCGCGCATTAGACGGCTGTGAGATGATCGGCAGTAATTGCCGAATGAACTCCCTCTTTATTGAATTGTGGGCGCATGGATACCGGGTGCTCTTTGCCCTGGTGCTGCTGGAGACGTTCGGCTTTCCAGTACCGGCCGCGGTAGCACTGTTTGTAGCAGGAGCGGCGGCGGCGCATGGCTCGCTTAGTATTGCGGGCGCTTTGGGCTGCGGCGTGGCGGCTATGCTGCTTGGCGATTCGCTGATGTATGTGTTAGGCCGTTACACAGGGTGGTGGCTGCTTGGCATTCTGTGCCGCCTTTCGCTCAATCCCGAATCTTGCATTCTGCGGTCGGCGGACGCGTTTTTCAAACGCGGGAGGGCGCTGCTGATGTTCGCTAAGTTTGTGCCGGGCATTAACACGCTGGCGCCGCCAATGGCAGGCAGTATGAACATGCGATTCCTGCTGTTCTTGCGCTACGACTTTGTCGGGACGATTCTTTACAACAGCGCTTACCTGTTCGCAGGTGTCTTGTTTAGCGGCGCACTGGACATCGTGACCAAGGGATATAGAACGTTCAATGGCGCGCTGAGTTGGATTCTGATTGTGGCCGTGGTGGTATATGCGGGTTTACAGATTTGGTATTGGTTCCGGGCAAAGGCGCTGCGTTATGCTCCGACGATTGAGGTGGACGAAGCGGCGGCGGATTTGGCGGCGAGGCAAGCGCTGGTCTATGATGTGCGCAGCCACGGTTACTACGATGCGCGCACGCTGCGCATTCAGGGGTCGCGGCGGCTTGATCCGAACGCGTTTTATCAGTGGCACGAGCAGGTGCCGGGCGGGGTTCACATTTACCTCTATTGCACGTGCATTCGGGAGGCGACGAGTGCGCGGGTGGCTTTGCTGCTGTTGGAGCAGGGAGTGGCTTGCCGGGTGATTCGGGGAGGGTTAAGGAAGTGGAAGGCAGCGGGGCTGCCGCTGGAGCGAGTGCCGTCGGAAGAAGTGTCGGATTTGCCAGTGTTTGGGTGAGCACTTACATTAAGGACTAGCCTAAGAATGCTTCGCTTCTGGCCGCGACTCTTTTCGAGGTTGGTGTGGCGCAGGTTTGGCCGCAGGAGCTGGTTTATTAGCAGGAGCCGGTGTTGATGCCGATTGTGCGCGCGGGGCCAGCCCGCTTTCTTGCGCCCGGGCCACAGGTCCGGAAGGTGTAGCAGCAGGTCGTAAAGCCGGACCGGATCGAGCAGGGACAGCCGCGCGTTGCAACTCGGATACGCTTGCTACTGGTCGCGCCACGGCGGCATGAGCCGGTGCTCCTTGATTGACCGAAGAAAAGTTAGAACGGTCCTGGCTTGCCACTTGTTCATGTTGCAACTGAGCGGAGGTCGGTTGGATATGAGGCTGACTCGCAAACGCCTGCTGTTGGGGCGTGGGCTGAGTTGCTACGCCATTAGGACCACCATTGAAACTAGTGCGGCTGTTATTGACAATCGTCGTATTGTTAATCACCGTATTATTAACGTAGGTGTTGCGAATTACGGTGTTATTTACATTGACAACAGCCGTGTTATAGGCGAAATTTCCACTTCGCCATTCGCCGCCGACGAAGCCAACGCCGCCGAATCCCCACCCATAGTTCACACCGCCATAAAAGCCTACCTGGGTACCCCAGTAACCGGGGTGGAAGACATATAAACCGCCATTGCCCCAACCCCAGTATCCGGGTGTCCAAAGGTAACCAGGCTGCGGAGCGAGGACCCAGGTACCGGGGACCCAATAGTAGTCTCCATAACTAGGGCTCCAAGCCCAATAGCCGGGCGTCCACAAATAGTTAGGCGCTGGGCAGGGTGGTTGTGCATATACGGGGAGTACAGGGGGAGCGGTTCTGATGGAAATTCCGATGGAAATTTGAGCTAATGAAGCTGCCGGCACAGCCAGCAGTGTCCCAACTAGAAATGTATTGCGAAAAAAACTATTCACTACTTACTAAGTGAGCTTATCGTATCTTTGTTCTCCGAGATGCTTTGAAAACGTCTTGGACGACACAGAGGTGGGGCAAGCATAGGGGCTTGCGTTGCGCTCCCTGGCGGTCGCGGCTCAGCGCTACTTCACTTGGCAACAACAACTTTGGCGGAGACGTTGTCGTTTTCGTCGTAGGCGCGGATGGAAACCATCTGGCCAGGATTGGCGGTAATGGTGTAGTCGAGAGATTGCGAATCGGTTACAAGGTTATCGGGCACAAGAGCGATCCATTCGCCGCCGTCGAGGGAGTATTCGGCCTTGTCGATCCAACTCAAAGCGTCTTTCGCGTTGAATTTGAGGGCCTTCGCAATGGCGGAGTTTATCGTGATAACCGGCGGCGTGTTGTCGATAGTGAAGTTCTCACTTTCAAGTGAACTGCTCAACACCGCCGTGGGAGTATTGCTCGGCGCATCGCTAGCGGTCACGCGGACCAGGTACTTACCGTCAGGGAATGATGTGGTGTCGAAGGCGAAGTAATGATCCAATAGTTTGTCTTTTAGCACTCGCCAAACTGAGTCGTTTTCTGCGTGCAATTCCACCTTAAAAACAAGTTGATCGCCATTCGGATCGTTAGCATTCCAGCGCACAGTGAGGAAACCCTTGCTGTATTGGAGCGTCGCGGCACCCGCACCTACTTCCAACCCGGCAGATGACGAGCGCTTCTGTCCCACTGCCGGTAGAGTGATAGACGTGGGAGAACCGGAAGGCTGGATAGACCGTTCCAGAGACTGAGTGCTGGGTGCTTGCCGGTAATTGAACGGCGCAATTTCGATCTGCTGCACTTTGGGAGCAACATTCTTGGGCAGAAATGCGATATCGATGGCGCTCAACTCGGGCGACTCACCAGCGGCCGATTTACTAAGCGTCAAACGATATTGAAGGTAGCGGGCCGCTTGAGAGTGGATCTGACCTCCCAGTTCAGAGACGTCTACTTTACTCCACGGCGTCCAATTACTTTCCGGGTGGTTTACGTTGCCGCTGCGTGTCACAATGCCGACACTGCCGCCATGGAGTGCGGATGTTATATGAATCTTTCCCCAAGTGGCAAACTCAGCGGCGTCGAGCACTTCGCTTTCGAATGTACCTGTGTGCTCCATGCCGGGGCCGATCGAGTAGAGATTTCCAACGTTGCCAGTTGTGGCATAAACGATGCCGTTCTTACCCTCGAGAAAAGAAGTTACCTGCGTGGGCGGAACATTGAGCAGGCTGGTCGACATCTGTTCGGAATCAAGACGGTGAATCACACCTTTGTTGCCGGTACCGACAAGCGGTCTGCCTTGCGCATCAAACGCGATGGCATACGCAACATCGCTGGCCGAACTCCAAAGTTTTTCCGCAAAGCCGTCTTTTTGAATCCTGTACACCTCCGAGCCGCCTGACACCGAAGCGCTCAATGAATTGACGAGCGGCGGCAGAGTGGCTGGCGCAGAGATGGCATGCGGCGCGGTTGCCGATGCAGGCGGGTTAGCGGGCCCGGCAGGAACCGGCGACGCAGAGGGTGTAGCAGCGAGTGCGCCGGAGGGCTTGTTGCCTACAGCGGCGGCATAGATGATTCCGCCGCGTTCGGCCACTGCCGTGACTTCACGTTTGTTGGCTTGATACAAGACAAACCCTTTGCCCGCGGGAGTCACGCGTAAGATGAGCCCGCTTGGTTCGGTGCCAACGATCAAGTTGCCCTCACCGTCAATCACCATCGAGCGCACATGTGTCTCTTCCGTGTCGAAAAATTTTGCACCCGTGCCGTCGGGCGCGACTTTGTAGATAAGACCGGAATCGCCCGTGGCGACAAAAAGGTTGCCGCTCTTGTCAAAGGCGATCGCCCAAATGTATTTGCATTTGGCATCGAAGAATAGTTGCGGCTTGCCGTTTTCGATGCGGTAGATTTTGGCATCGGGCAGAACGGCGGCGTAGAGCCGGTCGTGCGAATCCATGGCCAAGGCATGCACTTCCAAACCCGGAACCTCTGCAAACACGTGCGGCTTTTCGCCCGCAGTCAAAGCGTAAATCTTGGCGGAGGCACCGGTGGGAGCGCCGCCGGCATAATAAAGCACTCCTTTGGAATCCTGGGCGACAGCCCATAGGTAGGGATCTGTGGTGCTATCGAGCTCTTTGAACTGGGGCGCGAGCGTGAGATGGCCGTCGCTGCGAATGGAAAGATTTTTCGGGGTGCCGCGAGCGAAGTCAGCCTGCTCGGATTGCTCCCAAACGTGTGTGTCGACGGCGAGTAAGAATGAAGGCGCCGTTGCCAGCAGCAAGAATGCCGCGGCGCGGGGTAAGCCAGAGTATTGAATCATGTTTGACGGGTGAGTCCCTTTTAGTTCACGTGGATTTTGAGCGAATAGCTGCCGGTTACGACGGTATCGAAGGGCACCGACAGTTGTTCATGCGCGCTTTCGGGCGCACTGACGAATTGGTGATTCACCGCCCGTCCGGTCTGCATCACGTTCAAGATGGAGGCAGGCAGGCTGGGCAACACTTTTTCGTCGGAATAGACAGTCGGCTGCGATTCAATAAGCGAAACGTACAGACGGTTATTGCTGCGTTCGTCGTTCAGCATCGCTACGGTTTGCGGAATGTCCTCAATCCGGTTGAGGGTCTGTGCAATGTTTTGAAAACGGCTCAGCGTATCGGCGTCGCTGAACAGAATCTCGTGGTCGCCACGGGCTAAACCGGCGGGGATCTTGACATTGATGGTGCGCTCAATGCGGTCGCCCCGGTAAGGATGCAAGAAAACCTTGACCGGAACCTCGGCGCCCGGCGTAACGGTGTTGTCGCTAATCCAGGCCGATTCGATCTGGGCTGTCAGACGCTCCGGCAGCAGGTCGACACTGACATCGACGGCATCCAGTTTGGGCAGTTTGGCGGAGTTCACAAAGAGCCGGTTAAATTTGTCGCCCCACCAGCCGGCCAGCAACATTGGCGTGGGTACGGGTGCTTCTGTCGGCGCCTGCATGGTGCGCAACTCGATTTTGCGCTGCCCTGCTACCTGCAATTCACCGCGAAGGCGGAAGGTAGCTTCTTCGGAAAAATCGTTTAGCTGCGAAATCGAATTAAACAGCGTGGCCATCATGAGATAAGGCGTCCATTTGTGATCGATGAAAACGCTGAAATGGAAATCGCGGGTGGAGTGAACGCTGTTATCGGGATTGAAAGAAGACACGTGCATGGTGACGGGAATCATGGGCGCGGTTTCGCCGAGTTCGCCGGCAATCGCGCTGTGCCTGTCTTGTTTCAATGCTCCGACGACTTCCGTGGCATTGCCCATCTTGGTTGGTTGATACGACGAAGCGAGGGTAGTGATGATTTCGTCTTTCGCGAGCGGCATTTCAACGGGCCCGGAATTGAACATCGGGTGGCCGAATGCGAGGATACGTTTGCCATCGTTATAGGTGACCGTGCCGCCACCGGTCATGGTCATGTCGCCGGACACAAGCACAGCCGCGACAGGTTCGCCGGGCTGCAAAGCAGAGGCCCAATCTTTGGCGGGCTTAGTGGAACTTAAGGAACCGGCTGCGCCGCCTTGGGAAACGTTCAAGCCTAGCTGTTGAAACACCGGTGCAAATTCTTTCACTGAGTCATCGCTGAAGCCCGACATGGAAATAGGGGTGGCAATTGGCGTCATCATCGGGGTAGCAGCGAAACCATTGGCGACGCCAGCTGCCATCACACGTTGCAGCATGCCGGGCGGCAGTGAGAGAGAAGCATCGGCGCGCGCCACTGTACCGGGTACGAGGCTATCCGCCGGACGAGTCTTATCGAAATCGCTTACTTCCAGCATGAGACGGATTGGGGTGATGCCGCAGATGGCATCGGGCGAGAAGACGCTGAGGCGCAGCGAAATGGCGCCCACCAGTTTGCCGTCGATATAAACAGGACTGCCGCTCATGCCGCCAGCCACGTTTGTGCGGGTGGCCTTACCGCCCATTTTGCCGATGATGATATTTTGCTTAGGCCCCCAGGCGTTTTCCCAGATGCCGACAATCTCAACAGGCACCGGCTCGGGCTTGCTGCCCTGAAAGACCGTCCAGGCCACGGCCTGCATGCCGGGCTCCAAGGCGTCTTCCGGGAACAGTTCGACTTTGCCGGCCTTGGGCGGCTCGGTCATGTTCGGAATTGCGTTCGGAACAGCGGCGGCCAGTGTACAGATGAAAAATGCGGAGCCAAGCAAGACCCGTAGGAGCATGAAACCAAATCCTTTTTTAAGTAAGAACACCGATTCGCTGGCAGGGCTTGACGAAAGAAATCGCCAAGCAGAACTCGGATACTCTGATTATCGCCCAAGGGAAGCGAGGCTCGCTAGCGGCCACGGTGATTCCCTCCTGCATCTGGTTTAATAGACGTTCAAACGGGGAAGTGAAGTTTCTGTAGTGTTAATCTCACTTCATCGTTGTGTCTTTTTCGGCCTAAACGGAGTCTAGGAGAGCGGAACGGGTCGTGTAAACTAGAAATTTCGAGTGCCCGTATCTAGTTAAATTTTTGGAGGATTTCCAATGGTTCGTCAGAAGTTTTTTGCCGCGAGTTCAGTGATCGTATGCGCCGCTTTGGCGCTCAGTCTTAGCCTCACGGCTGCCCCGAAACTTGGCGGCGGCAAGGATGGCGATGCGGCTAAAGGCAAAGAAGCCTTTGAGCAGTGTGCGATCTGCCACAACGTCGATAACGACGAAAAGAAAATGGGTCCTTCGCTGAAGGGGTTGTTCAAGCGCAAGACGCTGGCCAGCGGTAAGCCCGTAAACGACGCCAACGTGTTGGCTCAGATCAACGCGGGCGGCAACGGTATGCCTGCCTACGCCGATATGTTGTCGGCCGACGACAAAGCAAATATTCTGGCGTATCTGCACACCCTGTAAAAAGCCCGGAATTGGCAGTGTAAGGGTAGCGGTTATATACTGGCCGCATGCCTTCATACTCTCGACGGTTCCTTCTAGCTGCGTCCTTATTCGCGATGGTCGGTGCGTCCGCGCAAGCCGACAGTTTTAGTGCGATTTACGCATTTGGCGACAGTTTGTCCGACGCGGGCAATGCGTTTATCGCCACAGGGGGTGCTGAGCCTGCCGCGCCGTACTCTGGCGGACGCTTCAGCAACGGGGCAGTTTGGGTCCAAGATTTGGCAAGCAGCTTGGGTTTGCCGGCGGTGACGCCGAGCTTGGCGGGCGGTACAGATTATGCAGTCGGTGACGCCTATAGTGGCACTACCCCGGTTCATGCGGCTACCGCCGGGGATCTTCCCTCGCAAATCACGGCATTCCAGACCGCGAATCCGAGCAAAGCGGCTAACGCGAATGGGCTATACACAATCTGGATTGGCTCGAACGATTTGAGCGATATAACGAGCCCGAACCCGGTTACGGTTGCGGCCGACGTCGCAGCGGTTGTCGGCAATATCGACTTGGCCATCAACCAGCTCGCTGGCGACGGCGCGAAGAATTTCCTGATTCTGACTGTGCCCGATCTGGGGAAGACACCGAGCGCGATTGCCGGCGGGCCTGCGGTTGCGGAAGCTTCGAGCGCCCTGTCGGCGTTTTTCGATAATACTTTGGTGAATGGACTGAGTAGCGCCGGGATTCCTTCGCTCAGCGCTCTTGCGACTGCGGATGGGCTGAGCTTGGGTGTTGTGGACACTTATTCGCTGATTGACGGAATAACGGCTGATCCGGCTAAATTCGGTTTGACGGATGTGACCCAATCTTGCCTGACCGGCGGGAACGGCTACTTTGGCGGCGAGACCGTATGCGCGAATCCGAGCCAATATCTGTTCTGGGATCAAGAGCATCCGACGGCGGCCGGGCAAGAGATTGTGGCGGAAGCGGCGCTGGGAGTGACTCCTGAACCTGCAACGCTGACGATGATGCTGGGCGCTGCTGGAGTGGTTGGGTTGATTGTGGTGCGGCGGCGAAGGAGAGGTTTGCTAAATTAGAGGAGTCCTTCCTCTAAGCGTCCCCATCTCGTCTAGAGGCCTAGGACACCGCCCTTTCACGGCGGTAACAC
>PMSX01000205.1 GCA_003167495.1 Bryobacterales bacterium
ATTGATCGACGAGTACGAGTTCATGGTGCAGCCCAGGCTAGCGGGCCACGGACCGACGTTGTTCGCTGGGCTATCGAAGTATGTCGATTTAAAGCTCGTGGGCCGGCTGGAGTTCAGCTCGGGGGCGGTGGCGATGCGGTATGAACCGAGAAGGTAGCCATTGGACTGCTAGCCCGTGGCGGGCTGTCTGTCGCTTGGGCTCCGTTTAACGCCCTTGCGTCCACTTATGAACCTCCGGCCGGATTGTCCGACACCTGCACCAAGGTCGAAGCCGAGGCGCGCAGACTTGCCAGCACTCGCGCGCATAGCCGTTGGGTCCAAGGCGGATTGGCGAAGCCGCAGCAGAAGTCTGGAACAAATGAACGACATTTCTCGTTTATCAGTCCACGGGAGTTTCTAAAAAGAACCCTGGCCCTTCTGATCGTCTACATCGTTGGGTCACGTCACCCTTGGAGCCACAAGTGAATTGGTTTGGAACCATTGTTCGAGCGGGCGTTGTCCTTGGCGCCATCGTTATGGCTTTACCTACTTTCCCGCCAACGTTGCGGGCCGCACCGGGTCCGAAAGACCAGCAGGCAACAATTCTGCAATTGGAGCGAGATGTTCCGAAGCTAATGCAGAAAAGCAATGTGCCGGGCGTGTCGATTGCTCTGATTCGTCACGGAAAGATGATTTGGGTGCATGGGTTTGGGGTGACGGAAACGGGAACCAGTCACCCGGTCACCGGAGAAACGGTTTTTGAAGCGGCGTCGTTAAGCAAGCCGGTGTTTGCCTACGGCGTGCTGAAGCTGGTGGAACAAGGGAAGCTGGGATTGGATGTTCCGTTAACAACCTATGTGCCGAAGCCGTATATCCCGGGCGACCAGCGCCTCGCAAAGATTACAGCACGGATTGTTTTGAGCCACCGGACCGGATTTCCGAATTGGCGAGATGGCGAATCGCTCCCGATCTACTTCACACCAGGAGAGCGATTTAGCTACTCGGGTGAAGGATATATCTACCTGCAGCGCGTAGTCGAGCAGATCACCGGCAAACCGCTCCACGAATATATGACCGAAGCCGTATTTACGCCACTGGGCATGGCCAATAGCAGTTACGTCTGGCGTCCCGACTTTGATGCGCTAACCGCGACGGGCCACGATCGCGACGGGAAACCAACTCCTTTATGGAAGCCTAAAGAGGCGGGAGCGGCTTCAACGTTAAACACGACGGCGAAGGATTACGCGCGATTCCTTGAGGCGATTCTTAATCGGAAGGGACTCAAGCCGGCAATGCTGCGCGAGATGGAGACGCCCCAAATCGCGCTCGATCCGGAATGCAGAATTTGCATTAAGCGCCAGCCAAACGAATTATCGAGGAATCTGTTTTGGGGATTGGGATGGGGGATTCAGCACACCGATCAAGGCGAAGCGATTTGGCATTGGGGAGATAACGGCGCATTCAAGTGTTTCGTGATGGCGGAGCCCCGAACGAAGTCGGGAGCCATAATGTTTGCCAACAGCGAGAACGGGCTGCAAATAGCGGAGCCAATCATAGACCAGGCGATGGGTATGACATCGCCTGCCTTTGCCTGGCTTAAGTAAGAACTCTTGAATTTCGATGACCTGCGCTAACGCAGTCAAGCGTTGTTAGAAGACGCTTTATAAGCCGGCACGAACGTTTCGGCGACGAACTTCTCAAAGGGTGTGGGTGTCGTATTGTTTGCTGAGCGCGGCTCCAGGCAACGGACATGGCCGGCGTTTTGAGCGTCTACCATCTCGGCCATTAAAGCCGCGACATTTTGAGCCCACCCCATTTGCTCCATAAACCCTGCAAATTGCTCGCTCGAGATGAGCTGATATTGGAGATCAGGCTTACCAATGGCCGCGCCGATGATGGCTGTGATCTCAAGATATGTGAGATCGCGTTGACCCTGCAGTTCGTGAGTTTGATGACCCGTGAAATCGAGTTGCAGAAGAGCGTTGAGGGCGGCGTTGCCGATATCGATGGTGGCGATGAGAGGGATTCTAAGATCGGGCTTGAGTGGGCCGACGACTGCGCCCATTTGATGGATCACACCGGCTTGCCCAAGAGTGTTCTCCATGAAATAACCGGCACGCAGAGCAAGGGAGTTTAGCTGCTTGATTTGTTTGAGGCGCTCTTCGAGGAAATGAAGACCAAGTATAGGACCAGTCTTGGCGTCTTTGTCGGCCCCAAAACTGCTGAGGACGACGACATGCTTTACCGAACTGTTTGCTTCCAGCGCAGACCCGTAAACTTCCGTAAGCTTTTTTTGGTAGCCGCGAAAGTCGGGGTCCGTCATGGCCGGCGGGATCAGGGCATAGGCGGCTTCGATGCCGGCAAACGCCTTGTTGGCAGTGTCTTGAGAAGTGATATCGCCGATGAGTGTCTCGGCACCGAGGGACGCCAATTCTTTTAGCTTTTCTTGGCTGCGCGCGACGACACGCACTTTCTTACCTTGTTTTAAGAGGCCTCTTGCAACTACCGAGCCGGTATTCCCTGTGGCTCCAGTGATCAAATACATTTCTTACTCCTTGACAGTTGATGCGCGTTCGTTGAGCCAAGATGCACGAGTCAGGGCTTCCAAATCGACTTCATTCGACAGATCTCAAGATGATCGATGCTGGTTGTATTCGGGCCAACGACGCATTCCAGGCGGCCGCGTGCCGTCGTCCGAATCTCCTTAATGATGTAACGCCTTCCTTGGTTCACAAAGATTTCAGCGATGGAGTTGTCAATCAACAGTTCCACCAAACCACTGCCGTTCTCAAGATCGTCAGCTTTGATCGTCGAGAGAGGAACGCCGTCGTACCGGAGCGTTAGCGTATCCTCCCCCCTTAACGTAACCTGAAGTCGGACGTCGAGAGGTCCCGTTCCGGCTGCACGCAGCTCATGATTGACTCTTTCTACGGGTTGCGCGGACCAACTATGTCCCTTCTCGCGGAGCTGATCGATCTCACTAATGGGAGTAGCACGTAAAGTCAGTCCGTCCTTTGTCGATCTCAGCTTGAACTCCGTCGGAAATAAGATCATTTGGTTAAAGGGCATGCCTTCTAACTCAACTCTCCCCCATGCCATTTGTACGCGCCTGCCGTCTCGCATTTCTGCAAAAGACTGGGCGGCATACAACGTATCGTCACCATGCAGGTTCTTGCCTTCGGCATAACGAAGCTCAGGAGATTCCGCGGTAAAACTTTCGCCGTCGAAGCTCCCAATGAAGTAGCTGGATGAACCGCCGTGAAGGATCCATCTCTTGCGGTTTGCGTCTCCATCAATCGCTAGTTCAAAAAAGTCCGGGCACTCATGTAGACCTTTGAAATGGCTCTTCCATGTCCAGCTCTTGAGATCGGTGGACGTATAGAAAGACATTCCGTCCTTCTCAAACAAGACCATTACCCAACGCTTTGTTGGTTCATACCAGAAGACCTTTGGGTCTCTGGTGTCGTTAGAGCCAACCTTGCGGTTACTGTCAATAATAGGGTTGCCAGCGTAGCGGGAGAAATGCGCCCCGTTATCTGTGCTGAACGCGATGCACTGAACCTGCTTGTGCGAGATGCGGTCAAACGCCGTGTAGACCAGCACGAGTGCCTCTTTTCCCCATCCTCCGTCGTCCTTGTGATCGACGAGACTCGTGCCAGACCAAGGAGATCCAAGTCTGTCATTCATGAGTGCGGGCGCCAGTTCCTTCCAATGAATCAGGTCTTTACTGACCGCGTGTCCCCAATACATGAAGTCGGTATCCCATTTGACTCCAAACGGGAAAGCCTGCCAAAACAAGTGGTACTGACCCTGATAAAAGATTGGGCCGTTAACGTCGTTACTCCACCCACGCTTGACTGTGAAGTGGGTTTGTGGCCGATTACGCTCTTTGTACAAAGAAGCCGCGTGCTCAATTTTACCTGCTTGATAGATGCGATTCAGGCTAGTCCCAGCGGAAGGGCTTCTCCGATCGGACAAACCAGAAATAGTAATTGTCTGCCCCTTGAATTCGCTCACATCAATGAAGATCCAGTAATCTATCGAGTTTTCCGCCAACTGCATAGCGAATTGACGCTGTTGCACGCCATCCACGACAATCTGAAAGAGCCGCATTTCGCTTTGTCGCCCTATGGGAATGTTCAAGTATTGCCGGCTGATGTGCAAGGTTCTGCTTTCGGCAAGCAGAGAAGGCACAGCGGATAGAAAAACAATCGCGAGGCACGCCGAATATGGATTGCGCATATGCACGAAGAACAGTTTCTGGATAATTCTTCCAGGCGCGCATTTGCTGAGTGATGACGCCTGGAACAATATCAACCTTACTAGATGAACATGCGAACGAAGTCACACCCCAAGGGCGTACGCGGCGAATCAGCACACTCGCCCACGAGTTCGTTGCTCCGTGGAGATCTGGATTCCACGTTCACATTACGATAAACACATGGCGACCAGAGCGCGCCGGTATGATGTTGGTATGACCAAATCAAAGATCGCGATCAGTCTGCCCAAGGATCAGATCGCGCGGGTCCACCGGGAAGTCCGTGCCGGGCGAGCAGGTTCGGTTTCAGGTTACATTGCCAGGGTGTTGGCGGAGCAGGAGAGGCGCGAGTCTCTGCGGGAACTGCTGCGGGACTTGATCGAGCAACATGGCGAGCCCGCTGCTAAGGACATCAAATGGGCCGAACGCGCACTCGAACCGCGGCGGGGATAGTTCTGGATACGGGCGCGCTGATCGCCTTGGAGCGTGGTGATAAGCGGATGATTGCCTTGCTCGATCGGGCCTTAACCCAAGGCCGGGCTTTCCGCGTGCCTGCGGGCGTCGTGGGGCAGGCCTGGCGCAACGGTCGCGTTCAGGTTACCTTGGCGCGGTTCTTGCGGAGCGAGGAAGTTGAGATTGTTCCTCTTGACGAGCAACTTGCCCGTTCCTGCGGAGAACTCTGCGGCGCCGCGAGCGCTTCGGATGTTATCGACGCGTCGGTCGTGATAGTCGCCAGGGAGCGGCAAGACCTCATAGTTACGAGCGATCCTGATGATCTACAGCGTCTGGATCCAGCAGCTCAGATTATTACACTGTAATCTTTGCGCAGGCGTCGCCACTCGTAACGAAGGCCCAATCCGAACGGAGGCTAGGGCTGGCACTCTCCCAAGTGGCGCGTATACGTCCAAGCGGCAGCTCTCCCCACCCTTACGGGGTCGGACCGCTAAGGTGCCGATAGGAATCTGAGGATCTCCTGCATCAGCCGCGCTCCCTGATCAGTCTGGAAAATGAACTGGGCATGTGCCGATCCTTCGAGAATCACCAGCTCTTTTGGGTCGGGCGCTTTTTCGTACTGCGCGCGGATCTTAGTTAGCCGCGGCTTGTCGCCTGGGCCAAGGTCATCGCGACTCACGATGAACAGCTTGCGACCCTTCAGCCTCTCGGGCGGGCCGTACGCTCCGTGTGCCAAGAGCACGACCCGATCGATTTCACCGGCCTTTGCCTCACCCAGCGCTCCTTCCGCGGCGTCGCCTCCCATGCTAGCCCCCACCACCGAAACGGTTTTTGCTCCGTTCTCATGCAGGTAACGGACTGCGGCCAAGACGTCGAGCGGCGACCCGAAGTCAGAATGCGCGGCCGGCGGTCCTTCCTTGGACTGACCGAATCCGCGGAGGTCAATGGCCAAAGCACAAAATCCAGCCTTCACTAGTACACGCGCCTGCTTCTCCCAACTACCCTTTTCGAACCGCCCTCCGTGAGCTAATACGACGCAACGATCACCCGTTCCGTATAGGTCTGCATGGATCGTCCATCCGTCTGGGGTCTGAAACGAGACGTGATTCTGTGCCCAGGTCAGTCCAGCGAAAACCACTGCTGCTATCAGTGCTCGCACGACAAGCATAAGGCAAGTGTACTGCGAATACTGACTTCCAGATTCTTGCGTGATTCGCCCGCAACACCCGGCCCCCTGTCACCGACTCCTCCGAGTCTTGCCCACACGACTCAGTGCGCCGGCTGCGCCGCCGTGCAGATTGACGGGTAGCCCGGCACATTATTCTTATAAGCCCCGCAGAGCGCTTGCTGCACCGCCTTATCCCTCTGCGCCAGCCGCGGACCATTTACCGCGCGCGGAACAACCGGATGAGCCAATCGGGGTGGGCCCGGTAGTTTAGCCGCCGTGGCGACCGGACGGACGGGAGGACTCGGCAGGGCGACGGCCGGTTGCGCGGCGGCGGAGCGAGCGGCAAACTGGGCGCGCAAGGCTGCCTGCTGCGCCGCCGGCAGCTGGGTATACAGGTCGCCAATGCGATTTTCCGCTTTGTCCTTTTCCTCCTCCTCCGCTTCCTCCGTGCGGCGCGACGCTGCGGCGTCACGCGCGGCGGCACCGGCGGTCAGCGCCGTGCGCACGGCAGGTGGCAGCGTCCACTGCAGATGTACCTCACCCTCCCACCCCATCCACCAGGAGGGATCGGGCAGCGTGAAATCGATTAGGATACCTTCGCCGTTGGCCACCGTGATCTGGGGGTAGGGTACGTTGGGAAGCTTCAACTCGGACGGGATCCCGCCGCCCGGAGGGTCAAGTTCGCCAAAATCAAGAAATACATTGAAATGCGTGTTCGGAAGCACCGTCACAGCGGTCGCACCGGATAACCAGGGAATCAGCATTTTCAGATCGCCGATTGGGAGGGTGTGCTCCTCGCTGCCGCAAAAGCCTTCGTCGCCCCAGTTGCGCGCGAAGACGGCCCATTGATCGTCGCTGAAGTTTGAGTCGTCCATATCCACCGCCATCGCATAGGCCGGATGCTCTTCGGTACCGCAGCTGGAGTGGCCGCAATCCAGACCGAACAACGAGGTGACGACGGCCGTATGTCCTTTGACATAGGCTTGGGCGGCCGAATTATTATTGTCTACCATGTGGTGGAACTTGGTCCACAGAGGCGAGTGGAAATAATTGATCGTCTCCTCGGAGTCGAACTCGATTTCTAGTTCGACGGGGTGAGGGGGGGCGGCCGCGCCCATGTTATTGGTGGGGTACATGAAGAAGTTGTAATCATCGTCCGTACCCCAGGCCGACCTCTGCCACCATTCGACGGGCCCCTGAAACGTGACGGCGAAGTAATTCACATGAGGGCCGCAGAAAAAACCGTTATCGTAGGTGACCGGCCAGGAGATACAGGTCGATGGAAATTTGTGGCTGCTGGACGCTGCTGGGCAGAGGCTGGTCGGGCTGAGCGGAGCGGCTCGGCCGCTGCTCTTCACCTCATACTGCCACTCGGGGTTAAAGGGAAAGCCGTTCTGATCGCAGTTGGTCCAGACCAAGTCCAGCGGGCTGCTTCCCGAACTACCAGCGCAAGCCGACGAGTCGGCGTGCTGGATTCTCCAATGCTGCGACGAATCTCCGTCGCACTTGCGCAATGCCATCGGAAGACCATCCTGGTTTCCAGATGTTGTAATGCACTGACTCGATGTGTCAGAGACAGCCGACACCAACGAATCATTGGCGCTGCCGAAGGTCCAGTTCTCATTGCTGATTTGGTCGCAGGGCCACTGTTGGATGGGCGTTCCGTCGACGGCCTTACCTCGGGCATCCAGGCAGAGGCCGCTCTCTCCGTTGATCAGATGAAACTTTGCGCCGGAGACTCCATGGAGAGTCCACTGTTGAGCGGTGCTGCCGTTGCAGGCCTGCTGAACGATAGCATCCCCCTGGTTGTGAGATTGATTGATCGGTTGAAGGCACTTGCCGTTTGCGGCACTGATGAGGTTGACAACCGCGCCTTCGGTCGCAACCGGTCCATTAGTCTGGACCGGTGCAGCGGCCCTAAGAAGACTGGCAGTGACTGCGATCGCTAAGCTTAGCGAAAGGCTCGCTATCCAACGAGCCCGTTTGTCGACGTCGAATGAAAACACAATAACCCTCCACTAGAGGCGGACTTCAAGGCCGTGCTCGGCCACCACGGCACAAACTGCCGGCAACCAAGCCCGCCCCATCCATCCAAAGATAATGCCATATTCGCAGGCTACGAACGATTTCACCAAAACCGTGCTTGGCACAATGGGCGGCCTCCGGGGACTTAATCCTTCGGAGCCTGTCCGCCTCTGGCCGTATAAGTCGATCCGTACAGAGCAGGTCTCGTTGAAATTTATCGACTTCGCAATCCGCGAGATCTCACGGGAACGCTCAAGACCTGCTCTCGCGTTCGATAAGCTGTTGAAGCACGGTTCGCAGCTCGACTTCTCCTTTTCGAGAGCCAGCCTCTCCGCTCTCGAATTCAATCCAGCCTTCGTTGAAGCCATCAAGCATTTGAATGCGGGGTGCGGGGTTCTTCATGCCCTGCGATTGGAACAGCGACTCCCAAGTCTCGCGCGGCACGGCGTCTGTTCGCACAGGACGACCAAGCAGGTCAGCGAAGGTGGCTGCGATCTCCTCAGGGGTCACACGGTGCGGCCCTTCCAACTCGACCACCCTGAGGCCACTCCACTCGGTCTGGATGAGTTCGGCCGCCACACGCCCGATGTCGGCCGTGGCAACCATCGGTACTGGCTTGTCGAGGGGCTGCAGGAAGCTCGGGAACACGCCGTCCTTGGCCGCCGGCGCGACGTCCCAGCTCGAGTTCTCCATGAACCATGCTGGCCGCAGAAAACAAATTGGAATCGACAACTCTCCAAGCACCTGCTCGATTATGGAGTGCTGCGTCAGCAAGTTTGATCGGGTCGCCTGCGCGCCGATGGTCGACAAGTACACGACTCTACCGGGACGCGCGGCGTCGATCGCCGATCGCAATACGGCGGCTACAGCCCGTGCTTCGCGAAAGTCAGGCGACGGATCGAAGTTCGGTGGAACGAGCACGAAGACACCGGCAGCTCCCTTAAACGCCTCGGTAAGCCCGGCCGCGTCGTTGATGTCCGCCTCGACGATGTTACAGCCCCGCGTCGCCCAGGTCTCGCCTTTGCGGGTCTCGCGAACCACGCCTCGGACGGGCTGGCCAGCGGCCAGAAGGTTGCGCGCCACCTCTCCACCTACATTGCCAGTAATTCCAGTAACTGCAAACATTTTTCTCTTAACCTTTTAAGGGCAGTCCCGTCTGCGAAGCGAAAAAAAAGTATACCCCTTAGCAACATCCCGGATCAAGTGGCTGTGGCCATGAAACGAATGGCGCCGTTGGTGCGTTCAATGCCGAAACATTGTCGGCTATTCGGAGAATGGCCAGTTAGAAGCGCGAACTGCCAAACCCACGTTTTAGCAAAACTACCGCGTTCGGAAGATCACGTCATTCTGCAGTGGCAGGCTCCCTATCCGGACTCAATGGGTGACTCGGCGATTTGTCCCTCTGCTTAGAGGGAAGCCGGAGCCCCAATGATGAAACAATTGGTTCAGGAAAAAGATGTCTTAGGGCACCAGTTCGCACGGTGTAACGCGCGAAAGGAGTAGGTTCCTCTTGTCGGCTTGTCAGTGTCCGGCCCTTCACGCGACCGAAAACACGACCTTCCCTTCCACATGGTTACTTTGCGCGTCTTTCCATGCCTCGCGAACCTGCTGCTCAAGCTGGTAAACCCTTCCCACAAACGGTTTAAGCTCGCCATCATCGATCATCTTTGCTACCGGCCAATGTCGCATTCTAGCTGGATCGTGCGTTAGTGGACAGCAGTCTTTTTCTTTTCGTTCGAAACTGATTTGTGACGGCGAAGGCCCAGCCGCCGATCAGAACTTTGGTAGAGGACGGTCAGCATCGCGGGCCCGAACCATTTGTCCGTCCTGTTCCGTTCGAGTCACCCCCACCGCAGCCCACTCCCGATGCCGTTCACCGAAAATAAAGAACTATTATCCCATTCATTTTCAATACTTTGGCAGGTTTTAGCCCTCATGTCAGTTCGGCTTCTCTCGTACCCTGACAACGGAAAGGCGTTCTAATCTCCCTTCGGACGCCGCCAATTTTACGCACAGGCAAAGACCTCGAAACCATGCAAGAAACCAGCTTCCAAAAGACCGCTCTGCCGCCGAAGAACACGCGGCAAAACAACCGGCAAAAATCGATTCTCCGCGCCGCCCAAAACGCGACTTTTTACCGCGTCTGCTTATATATTTTAAGGGGCGGTAAAAACTCCCCCAAAATCACCCTTAACCGGCCAATCTCTGCCGAAACCGCTAGGAGCGATTGAGCGCTCGGGCTTCGGATACGATTTTGGTTAGGCGGTTGGCAAGTCGATCCAGCAGACGACGATGCGTGCCGGCGGGGAGAGTGCGGCGGAACATTTCCAGTACGTGCTGGGCGAGGTGAAGAGAAGTAAGGAGACCGGACAAGTCGGGCGTCGCAGAGATGACGGCGGGGACTTTGGGTGTGGGCAAGAGGTGACGGTGGTTTGCGCCAGGCAGCGGGCGCATTCGCGATCCAGAAAACGATTGACCCATACCACTTCACGGTCATTGGGTGTTTCGACGACATGAAAGGGACTTCGTCCATCACTGTTCAGCAGATAGACGACGCGGAATGTCATGGGCGAGCGGCCTCCAGCAGCCGCTGAAACTGTGGCGCATCACCACCCTGTACAAAGAAGCTGTTCGGATCGTGCCCGTCCGGCAAAGGGACGCACCGGGCCGATACGCCCTGCGCGCAAAGGCGGCGCGACATCGATTGCGCGGCGGATTGGCCGCTGCCGTTGGTGTCGGAGTCGAAGGCCAGATAGACGGTACGGGGGCCGTCGCAGAGTTGCTGGAACTGGCGGGCGTTCAGATGGTTTCCCAGCGAGCAAGTGACGTTGCGAAAGCCCGCCTGCCACACCACGGCATAGTCGAACAGTCCTTCCACCAGAATCACCTCCGAATAGCGGCGCACTTGCTCCCACAAATACAGACCTCCTTTCGATCCCGGTAAGAACCGATGCGGTGGAGTTGCGCTGCGAATGCTGCGGCCATAGAGATTGCTTTCGAGTGGGAAAACGATGCGCCGGATATAGCTGTCGTAGCCCGCCTCCGTGACGAGGCCCGCGGAGCGCAGAACGGAGGACGGATAGCCCAACTGTGTGAGCCAACCTCGCAAGCCACCGCCCGCTGCGTAACCGATCCGCATATGTTCGATCACTTCGGGTGAATGGATGCCGCGCTGATCCAAATAGACGACCGCTTCGTTACGGCGGTGCAACTGAAGCCGGTAAAACTCAACAACCGAATGCAGCAAGGGCGCTACGCCGCACCACTCCC
>PMSX01000316.1 GCA_003167495.1 Bryobacterales bacterium
GAATTTCCGCACCGCCGTTCTTGAAGCCCTACAACAAAAGCCTAGCGTGTGGGACGGATCAAGAAAAGCGCGTCCGGTGGACGCCTCCCACAGCTAACCAAGGACATGCCGGGCCCCGGCGAATACTTTTAGCTCCCCACTCACAAAGCGGGTCCCGTGGGTTTTGTTTAGTTGCGCCGTGGGTATGCTGCTCGGGATTCGCGCAAAACAGGCTCTATCTTGCGATGCGCAAAGGCCGACGAATGCGTGTTCAACGCGGTAGCGTCTCATCCAACATCTTGCTTTCAACTACGGGTACGGGCAGAGCCTGGTGGCTGGTCCTTAACTGCCGATAGGTTGCGCTTTGAGTGTCCAGTCGCCTCCAGGCCGGCGTTGGTCACTTTCTTGTTTGCGTGAGTTGAGTGCGCCGAAAGCTTAAGCGTGTTTTGGGTGTTTTGATTGGTAAAAAGAGAGTAGTCGTCGCCGTATGGCGGGAATCTGGAATTCGCCTTGCGGCTCACGGAGTAACGCCCGCGAATTCGCATGCGTCCAGTTACTGTCGTGATTGAAACAATCGAAGAATCGTATTCCCAATAGCTATGTCCTGATGATTTCGAATCTGAGCGGTGATCCTTGCAGGCTAAGTTTATTCGAATTTTCGCTGACTTCTCGCAATTGACCCTGTACTTTTGGTATGACCTGTATTAAAGTGTAGTCAGCGTTGTTTGATCTGCCGAGGCGAAAGAGCCACGCAGATCAGGCCGGTGAAGCTGCCGGCGATAGGTCGTTCTGCTCAGAGCGACAGCCCAAGAACAAAAACTTCAGCAGAAGCTCCTGGGGGCAAGAGAGTTCACGTCGATTCGGTCTAGACGTCCGGCGTATACATCTGCGCATCTGATTCAATTGACCGAAACCAATCTGGGACATTTCTGGCGGCAGCCTGTCCAAAATCAACTTTGCGAGGGTGCCGAGATCTTATGACTATTGTGTGCGAGCATTCCAGCCCGTGGCTGGCCATACAGGCCGATCTCAGAAAGGAGAAGATTGCCGCCGCGCACTTGGAGTTCAAAGGTTATGAAGTGTATGTCCCTCTTTACCGGAGGCAAAAGCGTTGGTCCGACCGCCTCGTAGAAGTTGATTCGCCTCTTTTCCCTGGATATTTGTTTTGCCGATTCGACTCGAGATGCGCCCCCATTGTAACTACACCCGGCGTAGTTTCCATCCTTGGCTGCCGTGGCAACCCCGAGCCGATACCGGAGCACGAGATTGCCGCCATCCAGACGATGTTGCGATCGGGATTGTCCGTTGGTCCCCATGGGTATTTGCGAGCAGGCGAAAGAGTCAGAATCGACGAAGGTCCGCTCAGGGGAGTTGAAGGCTTACTCGTAAGAAGCAAGAGCGATTTTAAAGTAGTTATCTCGGTCGAAATTCTGCGGCGCTCAGTTGCTGTAGAGCTGGATCGCGAAGCAGTCAGCTCGGTTTCCCCTCTACAGAGGTTTTATAAGAAGTTACCCTAGCCTTTTTTTCTAAGCAGGGCAGACGTCATTGGATTCCGACTATTTTGTGAGCCGCGACACTTTCTAAGAAGTGCCCCACTTGAACCCTCAACCATGGCTGAAAAAGAAATTACTAAGATGGTGAGCTTTCGTCTTGCTGTTGACCAGCACACAAAACTCGAGGAGCTTCGGTTAGCCCAAGGGGAGCGGAGCGTATCAGCCGTGGTCCGTGGAGCAGTTGATAGGCTGATTCAGGATGGCCCTGGGAAAGCCGTGACGGGAGAGAACCTCAAATCACGAATCAGAAAACTCGAAAAAAGAGTAGACTTACTAGCTCTAGACATAAAGAGAATCACAAGTCTGTAACCAGAATAACTTGCCCTTTTGTGATTCTAAACTGTGATGCTCGCATCGACGCGATATTTAGCACACGCCATCTTCGCAAAGTTATTCATTTGTTTGTGCCTCGCCCAACCAGCAGCCGCTGATCCGGAAGGTCAAAACGGCGAGCCAGCTGAGGTGGGAGGCTCGGGAAAAAGTTCGGACATTCTCTTTTCAAATGCACGAGATTTCTTTGCCCTTTCGAATCGAAACGATCACAAATCTTCCTCTGTTAGGCAACTTCCGCACGATCTCTGGAATGATCAGAAGCGCATCTGGACCAGCCCATTTCATTTGAAGGAATCCGATTTTCGGTGGTTATTGCCGCTGGCCGCCACAACCGGAGTTCTCATCGGGACCGATCACCACATAATGACGCTCATACATTCCGACGCGACCAATCGTTACCGCAGTTCGCTGATCTCCGACGGCGGTCTAGCTCTGTTCGCGGGCGCGGCCGCGATGTCATACGGTTTTGGGAGAATCACTCATGATGAGCACTCCCACGAGACGGGCATTCTCGCCGCAGAGGCGGCGGCCGATTCGTTTTTCGCGGTAGAAGCGCTGAAGATCATTTCTAGCCGCCAGGGCCCAGAAACGAACTCGGGCAACGGACTTTTCGAACATACATCACCGCTTGAGTCCTCTTTTCCGTCAGAACACGCCGCTTTCGCCTGGAGCGTAGCAGCAATCTTCGCACGTGAATACCCGGGAACGGCAATGCAGTGGGGTGCCTACGGTCTGGCCTCGCTCGTCAGTTTGTCTCGCGTGACGGCAGAGAAACACTTCCCGTCCGACGTTTTGATCGGTGCGGCGGCCGGCTATTTGATGGGGCGTTTCGTCTACAACGCCCATCACGACGACAGCATGACGGATCGCACCGGCTCGACGCCCAGATACGTGAACGACTCGACGCCGGCGCTCACAGGCGTCGAACGCAAAGAACGCGATAAGCCCACCGGATCGGTATACGTTCCTCTCGATAGCTGGACCTACCCGGCGCTCCGGCGCCTTGCCGCGCTCGGTTATATTCCAGATCAAGTCTCTGATTCCGCCCCCTGGACCCGTCTCGAGTGCCGGCACCAAGTTGAAGAAGCCGAAAACATCGCCACTAATCGGGAGATGCGGACCGCGCAGGCATCCATCAATGAAGAAGCTCTACGCCTTATCGCCGATTTGAAAGCCGAATTCAACCGCGAGTCCGAAGGCGGAAATGTTCTCCGGCTTGAGTCCATCTACACACGCATAACTGACATCGAGGGCCCTCCACTGCGTGATAGCTACCATTTCGGCCAAACGATTAACGACGATTATGGTCGGCCCTTTGGCGAGGGCGTGAACAACATCACGGGCTTTTCCGCCTCCGGCGCATCAGGAGTGTTCTCGGTTTACATGCGAGGCGAATACCAGGAGGCGCCGGGCGCGGCCGCATACAGCCTCGGCGTGCGGCAGTCTATTGCGAATACAGATGAGATCCCCTTGCCAGCGGCTCGCCCGATTTCGAGTACCAGCCGTTTCGAGCCCTTGGAGATGTATGCCGGCGTCCAACTGGGCTTTGAGAACATCACTTTTGGCAAGCAGAGCCTATGGTGGGGGCCGGACGAAGACAGCGCCTTCACTTTCAGCAACAATGCCGCGCCGTTCTACATGTTACGCATGGCCCAAACCAGGCCCCTCGTACTTCCTGGCCTTTTCTCGCTACTCGGCAAAATTCGCACCGAGATTGTATTCGGCAAATTGTCCGGCAACAGTTGGCCCGCCCGCCCCTTCATCAACGCCCAGAAAATCTCATTCGACTTGACCGATAATTTCGAGCTTGGGTTCACCCGCGGCGCCATCTTCGGAGGCGTCGGACACCCGCTCACACTCGGCACTCTAGAGGCCAGCCTCTTCAGCGTCAACAGCGCGGACTTCGGCCCCTACGGCTCACGCGATCTTCCGGGTACCCGCTTCAGCAGCTTCGATTTCAGGTGGCGCGTCCCGGGTCTCCGCAAATACGTGACGGTATATTCCGATTCTTACGGCCGCGACGAGCCCAGCCCCATCGACAACCCCAAGCGCGCTCCCTGGGCGCCCGGCCTCTATTTAAGCCATCTGCCGCGCCTGCCGCGATTCGACTTCCGCTTCGAAACCTTTGCGACTTGGCTCTATCGCAAAGACCAGGGCGGCGACTTCATCTATTGGGACAACCAGTATCGAGACGCCGGCACCAACGACGGCGACTTATTAGGAAGCTGGGTTGGGCGGGATTCGCGCGCTTACACGGCCGACGTCGCCTACTGGTTCTCCGGGAAGTCGAAACTCCAAGCCCAATATCGCCAAATCAAAGCCGGCAATAACTTTCTTCCAGGCGGCGGAACTCAGAGTGATGTTTCGGTCACGGCGCAGTGGAGTATGACTCCGGAATGGATGGTCACCGCCAGCTGTCAATATGAGCGTTACTTCATACCGATCCTCGGCGGCCCGCGCAGAGACATCACAGGGTCGCTCCAGGTTGTCTTCACTCCCAGGCACTGGCAATGGCGATTATGATTTCTCGGCTAATTTTCGGGGCTGCATTGCTCGTAGCAGCATCTATCGGCGCGCAGGTCAATCCGTATCAACTCTTTCAACAGCAGCAACCGCCCGATTCCGTGGACGGCGCGCAGACGGAATGCCCCGATGGTACGCCCACAATCGATTGCGTGCGCAAGGAGATAGATGGTAACCGGCCACAGATCGTCCCGCCCCCTTACCGGCCAACTTATGCATCCCCTTCTCAATCGTCGGCCGATTTGAAGGATCGCGAATCACCTCGGCAGCTTCCGCCGAGCTACCACATCAAAGAGCAACCCACTGAGTTTCAGCGCTTCGTTCAATCCTCGACAGGGCGACTTCTACCAATTTACGGCGCGTCTCTTTTTGAGAGGGTGCCGTCGACGTTTTCACCTCTCGATCGGATTCCCGTAACGCCTGAATACATGGTGGGCCCGGGAGATGAAGTTGATGTTCATGCTTGGGGACAAATCGACTTGAATCAACGTGTCACCGTCGATCGCACGGGCGACATTTTCCTTCCACAAGTGGGGCGGATCAGACTTGCCGGGGTTAGATTCGGGCAGTTGCGAAACACCATTCAGTCGGCCATGCAGCGTGTCTACACTGGTTTTGATCTTGATGTAAACATGGGCCAGTTGCGGTCGATTCAGATTTTCATCTTGGGTCAGGCTCGCCGTCCGGGAAGTTATACGGTTAGCTCTTTGAGCACTCTGGTGAATGCCTTATTCGCGTCGGGTGGTCCATCCTCGCGCGGCTCGTTGCGCAACATCGAACTCAAGCGCGGCGGCAGAGTTGTTACCGATTTCGATCTTTATGACCTTCTGCTGGAGGGCGATAAAACAAAAGACGCTCCGCTCCTGCCGGGAGATATTATTTTTGTCCCGAATGCCGGGGCGCGAGTAGCAGTCGCAGGCAGCGTCGGGTCGCCGGCCATCTACGAATTGAAGCCGAACACTTCGCTGGGTGATCTTCTGAGTTACGCGGGCGGACTTTCGCCGACAGCGTCCGGCCAACGGGCAATTTTGGAACGCATCGACCAGCGGTCGGCACTTCACTCGGAGAACATCGAACTCACATCGAAAGGCTTGGCTATCCATCCTCAAGACGGCGACCTGATCCGGATCCTTCCGGTTGTGCCGAGATTCGAACGAACCGTCACACTGCGCGGGAATGTCGCCGACCCAGTTCGCTTCCCCTGGCATAGCGGGATAAAGATCAGCGATCTGATCCCAAGCAAGGAAGCACTATTAACGCGGGGGTATTGGAAAGAACATAACTGGCTCGCCGAGCGGGATGCCCTGAATGAAGATCGGGACGTTGGCCGCTATGAGGACGAGTACGAAAATCGTGAGCTACTCGGACTGCGAAACACTTCTGGAGTTATCAAGGCGTCGAGCAATGCCGAGCGCGCTGCGGACGTCTCACAGGAGTACCGCGACGAAACGCGCGATACCCAGCGCGATTCTTCTCTTGCCTCTGCGGATAGCCGGGAGATCCCGCTCCGTGAGTTTTTGCCGAAAAACGATGTTCGGCCGTTGGCCCCTGACATCGACTGGAGCTACGCAACGATTGAACGGTTAGATCCGAACAATCTAACTACCTATCTCATCTCGTTCAATCTGAGAAAGGTCGTGATTGATCACGAACCTTCCGCAGATATCGTACTTGAACCTAACGACGTGGTTACCGTTTTTTCCAATTCCGACATCTCCGTGCCGCGCTCCCAGCAAACCAAGTATGTGCGCATCGAGGGAGAAATCACGCTGGCTGGGATCTATTCGGTGAGGCCCGGCGAGACTTTGCATGACATCGTCGCTCGCGCGGGCGGTCTGACCCCGAGTGCCTATCTGTACGGAGCGCAATTCACGCGCGAATCTACCCGCAAGGAAGAGCAGAAGCGCTATAACGATTTTCTCGATCATCTTGAGCAAGATATCAATCAGAGCGCGGCAACGGTTTCCGGCCACGCCATCTCGGCCCAACAAGTCGCGGCCTCGGAAACCGGTATTGCCGGTCAACGCAATTTGCTGCAACGCCTCCGTAGCACTCCTGTGACCGGCCGTATCGTTCTCGATCTGGAGCCAGCTAGTAAGGGAATCGACGCAATCCCAAACGTCCCGCTCGAGAATGGCGACCTGTTGTTAGTTCCCAGCGCTCCGTCGACGGTGAGTGTCGTTGGTATGGTTTATAACCAAGCGGCCTTCCTTTACTATCCAGATCTGAGACTGGGAGACTATCTTGCCGAGGCGGGCGGTCCAACGCGCTATGCGGACCGGAGTCATATCTTCGTGATTCGAGCCGATGGCGGTGTGGTCGCCAAGGAGACTCGTTCCCGTCTGCTCGCGGCCAGTTTTGAGGCGCTCCGGATCTACCCGGGAGACACAATCGTTATTCCGACGAACGTTAGCAAAACGAGCTTCATTCGTAACTTAATTGACTGGTCGCAGGTAATCAGCAACTTCGGACTTGGCGCTGCCGCCATAAACGTCCTGAAGTAGGATTCGGCAGGTTACTCCATGGCAGCAATAACGAAAGAGCCGGAAATTTCTATTCTGGCCATTCTAGTCATTCTCGCGAGACGCAAGCTATTGATAGCCGGAAGTACTTGCGTTGTGATGTTGGCAGCGGCGATTGGCGTCGCTCTCGTGCCCGATACCTTCAGGGCCGAGGCTGTAATCCTCCCGCCTCAGCAGCAACAATCTTCATTGGCCGCTTTAGCTTCGGGTGCACTGGGCAATCTGGCTGGTTCTGGGGTGACAGCGCAGTTTGGATTGAAGAATCCCGCTGATCTTTACATTGGCATTCTGAAAAGCCGAACCGTCTCCGATGAAATCGTAGCTCGATTTCACCTTCAGGATCTATATAAACTGAAGCTTCTTTCCGATACTTGTGGTGTGCTACGGAAGCAGACTTCCTTCACGAGCGGCAAGGAATCGCTTATCACAATCTCGGTTGAGGATCACGACCCGAAACGCGCGGCGGCTATGGCGAACGCCTTTGTAGACGAACTGTACAATGTGAACTCTCAGCTTGCGATCACAGATGCGTCGCAGCGCCGTTTGTTTTTCGAGCAACAGCTTCACAGAGAGAAGGACGCCTTGAGCGATGCCGAGATCGCGCTCAAGGATACTCAGCAATCAACTGGTTTGGTGGTGCCCAGCGGTCAAGCGGAGGTCCTGATTCGTTCCGCCGCGCAATTGCGCGCTGACATCGCAAGGCAGCAAGTGGCGCTGCAGGCTGCGCGCTCGTACGCCACGGACCAAAACCCGCGGATTCAGGTTCTGCGGCGGGAAATCTCAACGATGCAAGGCCAGTTAGCGGGAATTGAAGCCGACGGTGCGGAAAGCGGGCATTTGGAAGTGTCAGCCGGCAAGCTGCCCGACGCGAGTTTGGCTTATATGCGCAAGTTCCGCGATTTGAAATATCACGAAACGTTGTACGAGGTGCTCGCGAAACAATATGAAGCGGCCGTTATCGATGAAGCGAAGCAAGCGCCGGTAATTCAGGTGGTTGACCGGGCTAGAATACCCGATAAAAAGTCTGGGCCAGCTCGGAAATTGATAACTTTATCCGCTGGTTTTATCGGATTCGTACTGAGTTTAGTCTATGTCTGTATGGCTCACAGCATCACAGCTCTTTGTTCGGAACCGGAGCACATGGATGACATCGTTGCTATGCGCGCTGCGCTGCGGTTTCGTCGCGATAAATCCAAAGAACGATCAACGACGGCAATTAGTTAGAGGCGCCCCATTGAATTCAGAATGGGCGGAAATATTGCGGGTGCATTCGGTCGAGATTTCGCGGATGCAACAACAAGCTTGATTGACACTCTTTGCGGATCGCTCGAATCGAAATCAGCACTTATCGTAAAGATGGGCGCGATTGGTGACGTCATTATGACGCTACCGGCAGTTCGGCTTCTCTATGAACGAGGTTTCGAAATTCATTGGGTTTGCGGAAGGGATCTTCAGCCGTTGCTTGAGTGTTACCCATGGATGGTCCTGATTCCGGTGAACGAGCGAGCCATTCTAAAGGGCACACCCTTTGAGCAAGGGCGCGCAATCACCGGTCTTTGGAGCAGGCTGGCTCTCCGAAAATGGGACGTTTGCGCAACGCTGTACAACGATTTTCGATACCGCATTCTTACATTGCCTGTTCGGGCACGGCATAAAATTGCGCTTTCCAAGCGATCAAGATGTACAACTGTGCTCATGGGTCGGAGCTACGCGGATGAATTTGCCCGCATTCTGCTTGGCACAGCAGACGGTTGCCGGCCGCAAAGCATAGAGCCGCTCAAACCTGGCAGACTCCCGCCTTCACCTCTGCCGGTCAAGATCGCAGAGCGCCGCGTCGCAATTGTTCCCGGAGGGGCGACAAACCTTCATTCTCAGCAGACTCTGCGACGCTGGCCTGTTGAGTCGTATGTTTCTTTGGCAATGGCATTGCGAAAAAGGAACTGGGAGGTTGTGCTGTTGGGAGGATCAGACGATGCTTGGGTGCGACCGTTTTTTGACTTGAACGAGGTTAACGACTGGATCGGAACATTATCAATTCCTGAGGTGATCAGCGTTTGCAACACATGCGACGCGGTTGTCTCGCACGATACAGGTCCGCTGCACCTTGCGGGGGTCAGCAATGCAAGCTTGGTTGGTATATTCGGACCTACAAATCCTGGGAGTTTTCTTCCGCGCAGGCCGGGGGTCGTTGGCATTTGGGGAGGAGAGCACTATGCGTGCCGCCCCTGCTACGATGGCCGCAGTTTTGCCGCATGTGCATCCGCGGGATGCATGCGTGAGGTATCGCCGGATCTTGTGATGCATCATCTGCTTCGTCTGATAGATGCAAAATCGCGAGGGATCTCGGAGCCGTGGAAGGTCATTTTCGCGCCGACTGCAAAATGCGCTTCAAACGCAGCGAGAATTTAGAAGAGTTCGTCTCACGTCACTACAGGGACGAGAATTCCTCTCCCGCTAAATCAAACATGCTCTTCGATAAACACATCAAGCTCTTCCGCAAATTCCTAGGTGCCGTAGTGCGACCTAAGTTCGGCATGAAGAGTAACCTTGTTAGGATCGCCAAGTCCATTTACCTTCTTGCCTCCTGGTTGATTGAGATTTGCGGCGACATTCTCTTCGTTGGAAGGCTGCGCAACGGTCCGGTTCTCTCGGCTCCGCGGCGGATTCTGATCGTCAAAACGGATCAACTCGGGGATGTTATCTTTTCAACCCTGCTCCCTCGAGCCATCAAACACAAATATCCCGACGTGCGAATCGATTATCTTGTGCGGCCCAATGCGGCACACGTATTGGAAAAGAATCCTCACGTCAACGACATTTACCATTGGAACAACCTGATGTTAGAGCTCTTACCGGTGAGGGGTGACCTACGGAAGATTCGCACCAAGCTGGCAGAAAACCGTGCCGTTGCTTCCATCTTGCGGTCAAATGCTTATGACATCGTGATAAATGCCCGCGCGTATCCTCCCAGCTCCAATAGATTGTTGCGCGGATTCGGCAGAACGCTCATCGCGTTCGACATAGCGGAACAGAGCTTTCTGGCCGACTGCTGGGCTGACTACGATCTGAACGAGGAGGAGCCACGAAACTATGCAAAACTCCTCGCCCCACTTGGGATCGCTTCATCATTAGTTTCATCTTCGAGCGAATTCTACAATTACGACGCACGGAATCCTGGGGACGGATTGGAGCCATACGTCGTTTTCGCACCTGTGTCCTTCGAGATCGACCGGCAATGGAAGACCGAGTATTGGAAAGAGCTGATCGCGATTCTCCTAGCGCAGCGGATCAACGTCGCACTCTCTGGCTTGCCGTCCCAGAGAGCGTATCTTGAAAGCATTGTTCCCGCTTGGAGCCTTGAAACCAGTTTTGTGCGTTTGCTTACCGACCTGTCTGTTCAACAACTTGGTGCGCTCATGAAGGGTGCAGCATTCTTCGTTGGGATTGAGTCTTTTCCGGCACATCTGGCGATCGCACTCGGAATACCAGCCGCTTTCCTGATTAATCCCAACGTATATTACTTGAAAGGTCACTCTCGGCGGACGTTTGCCCGGGAGGCCCGAAGTATTCTCCCCATCGTTCCGAAAGCGGCATTCTTTGATGTCAGATCAGCGTCGGCGGACGAAATTGTAGCGTCCTTCCAGAGATTGCAGCCCGTGCTCTTGAATTTAGGTACGCGGACCGTGTCTTTGGGAGGTTCGATGGTCTAGAGTTCGGTGAACTTAGTCTGGGGTGCCTGAGTACAAAGGCAGAAGCACACACTGGCGGAGCAGCCCAGCTTTCGATCGGTTGCGAATGATTTCTCCGGATTTAGCATGATTGGATCCAGTTTGGTAGTTTGAGTCCTTATAAAGCACCGAACTGACTCCAAATCGGCACAAACGGCATGGGCAAATCATAAGGATCTCTTCACAATTGCAAAGTTAGTAAGGACGAATGAATGAAAGCTGTAATTCTTGCTGGTGGCCTTGGAAGCCGATTGAGTGAAGAAACAAAGCTCAAGCCAAAGCCAATGGTGGAAATTGGAGGTAAACCTATCTTATGGCACATTATGAAGATATACTCATTTCATGGCATAACAGAGTTCATAGTCTGCATCGGCTATAAGGGACATGTCATTAAAGAGTATTTCGCCAATTATTTACTAAATTCCTCTGACGTGACTTTTGATCTGGGCAACAACAGCACAGAGTTTCATCGCAATACCTCCGAATCGTGGAGAGTGACACTTATCGATACTGGGGATGAAACGATGACCGGCGGCCGCCTGCGTCGCGCTCTTCCCTATGTACAAGACGACGAAATGTTTTGCATGACCTATGGTGATGGGGTTGCTGACATAAATATTCCTGCGCTTATCGATTTCCATAAACGGAGCGGAAAGATCGCAACCCTGACCGCAATGCAGCCCGAGGGTAGATTTGGAGCCGTGCGCATTACCGGCGACGGAAGAGTCTGTTCTTTTGCGGAGAAGCCAAAGGGTGATGCAGGTTGGGTCAATGGCGGTTTTTTTGTTCTTTCTCCAAGGGTGGGCGACTATCTCACGGATGACTCTACGATTTGGGAACGCGATCCACTGGAGAGTATTTCTGAGGGCGGCCAATTGGCGGCGTACAAGCACGTTGGTTACTGGCAGCCGATGGACACATTGCGCGATAAAGTAACTCTAGAAGATCTCTGGAATAGCGGCCAAGCGCCTTGGAGAATCTGGGAATGAACTGGGATGGCAAGCGCGTCTTTTTGACAGGACATACTGGTTTCAAAGGCGGATGGTTAGCGCTTTGGCTGCAATTGCAGCGCTGCGAACTTTGTGGTTATTCGTTGGGGCCGCCGACCACAATCAATCTGTTCGAAGACGCATCGGTCGCGCGCGGTATGCGTTCAGTGATCGGCGACATTCAAGATGCCGGCAGACTCTGTTCCACCTTGGCCGAGTTCCGTCCCGAAGTGGTCTTTCACTTAGCCGCGCAACCATTAGTGCGTCGTTCTTATAGGGACCCACTCGGAACTTATGCCACGAACGTGTTGGGCACAGCGAACTTGCTTGAAGCTGTCCGTCAGACGGACAGCGTACGTGCTGTCGTAGTAGTGACCTCCGACAAGTGCTACGAAAATCGCGAATGGGATTGGAGCTATCGCGAGAACGATCGTTTGGGCGGTTACGAGCCATACAGCAGTAGCAAGGCTTGCGCGGAACTCATCGTCTCTGCCTACCGCAATTCCTTCTTTAATCCTACGGACTATCAGAGCCATGGTGTGGCACTGGCCTCGGTGCGTGCAGGCAATGTAATCGGAGGGGGTGATTGGGCCGAGGATCGGCTAGTTCCCGATAGCATGCGTGCATTTGCTGCCGGCCATCCCGTATGTATTCGCAATCCGCGCGCCAGCAGGCCTTGGCAGCACGTACTGGAACCATTGCGAGGCTATTTGGTGGTCGCCCAATCCCTCTATGAGAAAGGCACTCTTTATGGAGAGAGCTGGAACTTTGGTCCCGATCCGTCCGACACTCGACCGGTAGAGTGGGTTGTTCGCAAGCTAGCTGCCGCTTGGGGCAACGGCGCGCGGTTTGAGCTGGAAAAGACGCAGCAGCCGCATGAAGCGCAGAACCTCAACTTGGATTGTTCCAAGGCCGCTGCCCGGTTGCGATGGCGGCCGCAGTTACATTTGCATCAGGCTCTAGAAACGACTGTCGACTGGTATCGCGCAAAACTGCATGGCGAAGAGATGCGCGCATTTACCTGTAAGCAGATTCAACACTATGGAAATCTGACCGACACGAGCGCCGCCAGTGAAAACCCTGAACCATGAGTAAAAAAGACGATCTGCGTGCAGCCATTCGGGGACTCACAGCGGAGTATTACCAAGAGGCCTTCCCAGAGACCTCCTTCATGCCAGGCATTTCGCAGGTTCCCGTCTCCGGCCGCGTTTTTGATCAACAGGACCTCTCTGCCGTCGTAGATTCCGGCCTCGACTTTTGGCTCACTGCCGGCCGGTTTGCAGACCTGTTTGAACATCGTTTTGCCAAGCTACTCGGACTGCGGGATGTGCGGCTCGTCAACTCGGGTTCCTCGGCCAATCTGGTGGCGGTGTCCGCGCTCACCTCATCTTCTCTTGGTGAGCGTCGTCTGAAGCCTGGCGATGAAGTAATCACGGTTGCGGCGGGCTTTCCCACAACCGTCAATCCGATTCTGCAAAATGGGCTGACTCCAGTCTTCATCGATGTCGACCTTGGCACCTACAATGTCGATGTGAAGCAGCTGGAGCAGGCATTGAGCCCGCGCACAAAGGCTTTGATCTTTGCTCATACGCTAGGCAATCCTTTCGACATCATGACTGTATTGGCATTTGTCCGTAAGCATAATTTGTGGCTGATTGAGGACTGTTGCGATGCGCTTGGTTCCACCTTTGGTGGTCGAATGGTGGGGACCTTTGGTGATATTGCGACGTTCAGTTTCTATCCTGCTCATCACATCACGATGGGCGAGGGCGGATGTGTCGCCACGAACAAGCCGCAACTGACCAAGTTAATTGAGTCGTTTCGCGATTGGGGACGCGATTGCTGGTGTGCGCCGGGTAAAGACAACACATGCGGCAAACGATTCGACTGGCAGTTGGGAACACTTCCGTTCGGCTACGACCACAAATACATCTATTCGCACATTGGTTACAACCTAAAACTCAGCGACATGCAGGCGGCTGTTGGCTGCTCCCAACTTGACAAGCTTCCGGCATTCATCCAAGCGCGCCGTGATAATTTTTCCGCGCTGCGCAAAGGTTTGGGCGATCTTGAGGAATTTTTTATTTTGCCTATACCGACGCCTAACTCTGATCCAAGCTGGTTCGGTTTCCCGATCGGCATACGTGTCGAAGCGCCGTTCTCTCGCGAGGAACTCGTCCAGCACCTGCTGTCCGCAAAAATCGCAACCCGCTTTGTTTTTGGCGGCAATCTCACGAAACAACCGGCTTATCGTGATGCCAATTATCGAGTTGCAGGCACGCTCGATAACACCGAGTTTGTGATGGAGAAGGTCTTCTGGATAGGTCTCTATCCCGGTTTAAAGGCAGATGCGATTGAATATGTGGTGGATACGTTTCACCTCATTGTCAATGATCTCAAGGGGAGAGCGTAATGGTTCAGGCCGTACAATTCTGCATACAAAACACCGCGCAAACGATAGATGCTCGGTCTCTTGCTGTCTACAACGAAGCTGTTAGGAATAACTTTCAATTCTTAAAGCAGATTTCGACATTGGATAAGGCTCAGGCTGTGAGTCTCCCGCTGCCACGTGTTGGCGGCTATCTTTTACCCATCTGTGAACTTCATCTGGATGACGCCATGCTTATCTCAACCCTTTCCAACTGGCGTCGTGAAAATGCGTTTGCATATCCCAGTCGGTTTCCTGTTACAGATGAGGGGACTCTGTCCTGGCTTAGCGATCGCTTGCTCAAAGTTCCCGACAGGCTTCTCTTCCTTGTTCTGGACAAGCATGGATATCCTGTCGGCCACCTTGGCTACGCCAATTGCTTGAATGACCGGCGTGAGATGGAGATCGATAATGTTGTCCGAGGGGTTAACACCGCTGCACGAGGAATCATGACCGAAGCCATGGAAGTCCTCCTGCACTGGGCTGAGGAAACGATCGGCCCGTGCACCTTCCATCTGCGTGTCTTTGACGACAATGCCCATGCTGTCAATTTCTATCGCGCGCTTGGATTCAAGGACACGGGCACGATTCCTTTGCGTAAGAGTATTCAAGGCGAAGTGACGACGTTCTCACCCATGGACGCTGCCGATACAACGGCGGCAGACAAGATATTCCTACGCATGGAATATAGCCCGAGGCGTGAGGCCGGAGATCACCTTATCCTCACGGCTGGTCCTTCAATGAGCGGTAAGGAGTTATGGTACGTCCTAGACGCAGCCCGCACGGGCTGGAACAACAAATGGGGTGATTATATCCGTGACTTTGAACAGGCGTTCGCTCAATACGTGGGCGCCAAGTATGCGCTCAGCACCTCCAGTTGCACCGGAGCGCTTCACTTAGCCCTTTTGGCTTTGGGCATCGGGCCTGGCGATGAAGTCATTGTTCCCGAAATTACTTGGGTCGCCACGGCCAATGCCGTCGCTTATGTTGGTGCCACACCCGTATTCGCGGACATCGAGGCCGATTCGTGGTGCATGGATCCCACGTCCTTTGAGTCGTTGATTACCCCGCGAACCAAGGCAGTCATGCCGGTTCATCTCTATGGTCATCCCGCTCGCATGGATCGCATCATGGAAATTGCCCACAAGCATGGTCTTCGTGTGCTCGAGGATGCGGCTCCCGCTATCGGCGCCGAATGCTTCGGACGGAGGACCGGTACCTTCGGCGATTTCGCGGCGTTTAGCTTTCAGGGTGCCAAGCTGTTGGTCACAGGCGAAGGGGGGATGCTGGTTACCAGCGATGACAATCTTTATCAGAAAGCGCGCGTCATTTGGGATCAGGGCCGCCGCCCCGGCACTTTCTGGATTGAGCAAACCGGCTATAAGTACAAAATGTCGAACATCCAAGCTGCTCTCGGGCTGGGCCAGATCGAGCGCGTTGAACAACTTATTGAAGCAAAGCGCCGCATCTTCGAATGGTATGCAGAGGGCCTGGGCGACGTTGCCGGCATTCGCCTAAACTACGAGACCGAGTGGGCGCGCAGCATCTTTTGGATGAGTAGCATCTACCTCGACAATTCTGTTCCCATCTCCCGCGACGAAATGCGCAGCCGCTTGCGCGCCCGGAATGTCGACACGCGCCCGGTATTCCCGGCCGTCAGCCAGTACCCCATCTGGCCGCTTGTTCAAGCGCCCCAACCCATTGCCGATGACGTTGGGAAACGTGCAATCAACCTGCCAAGCGGTGTCTGTCTCAAGCGTCATGAGGTTGATTACATCTGCCGATCCATCCAAGCCATTCTGGCGTGATGGCGCAGAAGCAAGTTACCTGCCGAATGAAAGGTTCCGATTGCGTGGCCCAGTTCTTGGAAGAAACTGGGGTTCAAACCGTCTTTGAGCTTAGCGGTGGCATGATCGCGCACATGCTCGATTCGATCTCGCGCCGTGGCAAATTGCGGATTGTAAGCGTTCATCACGAGCAAGCGGCGGCTTTCGCGGCAGACGCCGTAGGTCGTCTTACCGGTGTGCCGGGGATTGCGATGGCGACCAGCGGCCCCGGCGCCACGAATCTGATTACCGGAATCGGGAGTTGTTATTTTGATTCCTCTCCTGCAGTTTTCATTACCGGACAAGTCAATCGTGATGAGCAAAAGAAGGATCGTCGCATTCGACAACTAGGTTTTCAGGAAACCGACATCGTTTCAATCGTGCGGCCTATTACAAAGGGAGCTTGGCTCGTGGAACGGCCCGAAGACCTCCATTCGATCCTCAAAGATGCGCTTGCGTTGGCTGTCAGCGGCCGTCCGGGCCCTGTCCTCATCGATATTCCAATGGACATCCAACGGATGGAGATAGAGTTTCCGAGTGATTCCATTACTGCAAAACAACAATCTGTTTCTCCCATTTGGACAGCCGACGGCGACGCGCTGTTTTCACAGCTAAGCAAGAGTTCGCGCCCACTCATCTTGGCCGGAGGCGGTACACGTTCTCATCGCGCGCTACTTCGGGACTTTGCCCGTGCAGTCCAAGTACCGGTAGTCAAGACTTTGATGGGGGTGGATGCAATGGCATTCAACGATCCCCTACATGTCGGCATGATCGGCTCTTACGGAAACCGGTGGGCGAATCTGGCTCTTGGCCGCAGCGACTTTTTGATTGTTCTCGGGAGCCGCCTTGACGTTCGCCAAACCGGTTCGCAGACAGATGCCTTTCGGGAAGGCCGTGTCATATTCCACGTAGATTGCGAACCTGGCGAAATAAACAACCGGGTTGCCGGTTGCTGCGCGATTGTTTCGGATGTCGGTTCTTTTCTCGAAGCGGCTGTGGTGCGCGCGAAGAATCAAGGTCCTCAAAACCTGCGCGCAGAATGGCTCAATGAGATTCATCATCTTCGGGGACAATGGCCCGACACGGAGGAATTGGCCGGAATCTCCGGGATCAATCCAAACGTCTTCATTCGTTCACTCTCGCAGGCGATGCCAGACGCCAGTGCTTACGTCGTCGACGTCGGTCAAAATCAGATGTGGGCGGCACAGTCGCTTGAACTCGGCGAATCGCAACGGTTTCTTACGTCTGGTGGAATGGGTTCCATGGGCTTCGCGCTGCCCGCATCTCTTGGCGCAGCTACCATCGATTGCGCACGACCGGTCGTCGTGATCGCCGGGGATGGCGGCTTCCAATGCAATTTGCAAGAGCTCCAGACCGTAGTACGAAATCGATTTCCAATTAAAATCGTGATATTGGACAACGGCTGTCACGGAATGGTCCGGCAATTCCAGGAAAGCTATTTTGATCGACGCTATCAATCGACACTGTGGGGTTATAGTGCGCCGGATTTTGCACTTGTCGCCAAAGCATATGGTCTTGAGACGCGTACGGTAACAAAACCTAGCGGCGTGGCAGAGGCTATCGACTGGCTTTGTTCCACGGGTATGCGCCCAGCTCTCCTCAGCGTGAAGATCGATACCTATGCCAACGTGTATCCGAAAGTAGCTTTTGGCTGTCCTATCACCGAAATGGAGCCTTTCGCTAAGCCTCGCGAACAGCAGGAACCTAAATTGGAAATTCTCGGATCACTCCAATTGAGAAGCTGAACTCGCTTTCGTAAACGCGCAAGTTCTTAGAAAGCATTCGCGTCGGAAACGGCATCGATCCTCCTGCGAAACCTCCAACACTGGATCGGGTTGGACCAGGCGAGTGGATTTACCGTCCGGGCCCTGGCTTGCGCGCCCGGAATGTCGACACGCGGCCCGTATTTGGCGGCCATTAGCCAGTACCCCGTTTGGGGTCTTGTTCGGCCTCGACAACCAGTCGCCCACGATGCGGGAAATTTTGCGACTAACCTGCCGAGTGGTGTCTGCCAGTCATCCAAGCGATTCCGAAGAAGGTCCACTGATGTACATCGAACCATCCGCTTTGGCTCGCAAAATCAGAGCACATAGTTTGCGAATGGTGTATCAGGCGGGAGCTTCGCACATTGCCAGCTGCCTTTCGATTGCCGACCTTCTTGCCATACTCTACGGATGTATTTTGAAGGTTGATCCCAAGGCCAAGGGACATCAACGAGATCGCTTTCTGCTCAGCAAGGGTCATGCCGCCGCCGCATTGTACGCCACCCTGGCAGAGTGCGGCTTCTTTCCAATCGAGGATCTTGATCACTATCGTCAAGCGGGATCCTTGCTTCTTGGGCACTCCAGCCATTGTGTTCGTGGCGTCGAGCTTTCGACGGGCTCGCTTGGACACGCGCTCCCGGTCGCTTGCGGTCTTGCTCTGGCTGCAAAACGCGATGGTCGGGCAGAGAGGGTGTTCGCGCTGTTAAGCGATGGCGAACTCGATGAGGGCTCCAACTGGGAGGCTGCCCTTTTCGCTCCGCATCATCAGCTCGACAACCTCACCGTTATTATCGATTTCAATAAGATCCAGAGCTTCGGTGCCGTTCGCGATGTGCTGGATCTCGATCCGATCGGGGATAAATCCAAGGCCTTTCGGTGGGCAACACGAGAGATTGATGGCCATGATCTCACGCAGATCCTCTCCACTCTCAATTCCCTGCCCATTGAAACGGGAAAGCCGTCTTTTATACTTGCGAACACGATCAAGGGCAAGGGTGTTTCTTTTATGGAAGGTAAACTCGTTTGGCACTACAAATCGCCTACTGCCGAGTTTGGCCACAGCATTGGCGGAGGTGGGAGCTGCGGCATGAGAGCGGCGTTTATTGAAGAGCTTTGCCTCCTCGCGGAGTTAAATCCTAACCTGTGGCTGGTATGCGGCGATCTAGGTTACGGTGTGCTCGAGCGCTTTGCAGAACGTTTCGCCAATCGCTTTCTGAACGTTGGGGTTGCCGAACAGAACATGACTGGCGTTGCTGCTGGGCTAGCAATGAGCGGCAAAACCGTCTTTACCTACTCCATTGCCAACTTTCCTGTCATTCGTTGCCTTGAGCAGATTCGAAACGACGTTTGCTATCACAATCTCGACGTGAAAGTTGTTGCCGTCGGTGGTGGTCTCGCCTATGGCGGGCACGGCTATACCCATCATGGAATCGAAGATTTTGCAGTGATGGGCGCCTTACCTAACCTTACGATAGCTGCTCCGGGCGATCCTGTAGAAGCCCGTGCAGTGACGCGCCTCGCTGCCAATACGCCTGGGCCAGCCTACCTCCGCCTGGGAAAGTCCGGCGAACCCAGACTTCATACAGAGGAGATCGACATGCAGATCGGGCGCGCCCTCAAGATACGCTTGGGATCTGATTTGAAGCTGATTTCTACCGGCGGTATGCTGAGCAGCGCGCTTAGCGTCGCTGAAATGCTTGGGCGACAGCGAATCTCGGCTGCGATTCTCAGTATCCCGTATCTAGTTCCGTTTGACGAAGCGGCGATTCTCGAAGCGGCTCGTAAAACACCGGCTCTTCTGACCATCGAGGAGCATGGCTGGGGTGGCCTCGGAACCGTGCAGCCGAAGTTCTTGCGATACATCGTTGCAGCGTTCAGTTTCTCCCTATGCGCGTACGGCCTCAGCCAATCAAGGTCTCCGGGTCACGAGAATTCCTGCTTGACCAACACGGCATGGGGGTCGGCGCAATCTACGAATGTGCGAGAGGCCTGCATCGGGCCGCTAATGCCTCACAGGTTGATATGAAGGCATGATGACGGGGATAGGGCCTGAAACGGCGCTGACCCGACTGCGAAAAATCAAACACTGGATAGGGTTGGACCAAGCGATTGGATTCACCATTCTGGGCCGTGGCTGGTCAAGCCTTGCTGGTCTTGTCACCATTCTGCTCATCGCCCGCTTCCTTTCGCTTGACCAGCAGGGATACTACTTCACCTTTGGCAGCCTCGTTGCAGTCCAGATTGTTTTCGAGCTAGGGTTTTCCTTTGTCATTCAACAGATGGCCAGCCACGAGCGGGCGCATCTGGAGATTTTGGCGAGCGGAGAAATTCGTGGCGATGAAAGGCGCCATGCCAGGCTTGCCTCTATCCTTCAAAAAACGGTCCGCTGGTATTCGATTGCGGCCCTTTTGCTATTTTGTGGCTTATTACCCGTCGGTTTCTACTTCTTCGCGTCTCATAAGCATTCCGGTGTTGAAGTCTCTTGGCAAATCCCGTGGGTATTAGTGGTCTTCGCTGCTACGCTCACCTTTCAAATTGATGCGATTTTTGCTTTCCTCGAAGGTTGCGGCGATGTCGCCCTGATCGCCAGAACCAGATTCTTTCAGGCATTTATCGGGAGTCTTCTCGCTTGGAGCGCATTGATCCTCCACCACGGACTCTTTTCTCCAGCGATGATGATCCTCGGTCAAGCGCTGGTCGGTCTTTTCAGAATATCGCGGCGGCGCGAGCTGCTGCTCGGGCTCCTTCGTCGCACAGTTGGCGATCTTAAGATAGCTTGGTTTGAGGAAGTCTGGCCATTCCAATGGCGCATTGCGGTTAGTTGGATTAGCGGCTACTTTATCTTCCAGCTCTTCAATCCCGTCCTATTCGCCTATCGCGGTGCCGAGGCGGCTGGACAAATGGGTATGTCACTCAGCATAAGCAACGCCGTTCTGAATGTCGGCATCTCGTGGATCACCACCAAATCCGCTCCCTTCGGAGTTCTTATCGCGCGCAAGCAATTCGCTGAACTCGACAGTACCTTCTTTCGCTCATTCACCCAGTCTTTCGTCGTTACTCTAATTGGATGCCTGGTAACTTGGTTGGCCACGGTCTACATTTATCAACGCGGTATCCCATTATCCCATCGCATCCTCGATCCACTCGCAATGGGCATGCTGCTGATGACCGTCGCGGTTAATCACATTGTTTTTGCCGAAGCTATCTACCTGCGTTCTCATAAACAGGAAAAATTCATGTCCTTATCTGTTGCAAACGCAGTTTGTATGGTTCTATCGACGTACTTTCTTGGACGGGTTTACGGCGCTCGCGGCATGATGGCTGGGTATTTAGCTATTAATTCAGTAATTGGTCTCGGCTTGGGAACATGGACCTTCGTGACATTTCGACGACTGCGGGATGTTTCGTGACGAGTAGCGGATTGCCAAACGGCCTAGAAACTCCATTGGTCCGCACGGCAATGGTCCAGCTTCGCACGATGAAACAACTTTGCAGGCAAATATACCGTTTGGCCGACGAAAACGGTTCGTATCTTTGCACTCAACAACTAATGCAGCATCTGGCAAGCGTGATCAGGGGCTCTATTCTCGGTCACAGACTGCGGACTCACGGCTTAAGAATCGGTTCACGCTCACTTTTGAGAGGGCTTAGACACATGTCGATCGGTAAAGATTTCCGAGCCGGCCCTGGATTGTGGCTCGAAGCCGTCACGCTTTATGGTGACCAGAAATGTTACCCTCAAATCGTAATAGGTGAAAGAGTTTGTGCGAGTCATCACGTTCACATTGCCGCGACCAACTACATAGAAATTGGGAACGACTGTTTGTTTGGGAGCGGAGTTCTGATTACGGATCACAGCCATGGCCGATATTCGATCTTTCATGACTCGCCTCAGACGCCGCCCGCCTTGCGTCCCCTGGATATTGGTCATCGGGTAGTGATCGGCCGCAACGTATGGCTCGGTGATGGAGTCGTCGTGCTGCCAGACGTCACCATCGGAGAGGGTAGTATCGTCGGGGCTAACTCTGTAGTGACGAAAGACATCCCGCCGTTTTCGGCGGCGGCAGGCGCACCGGCCCACGTCCGCAAGAGCTATGACTTTAGAACACAGGAATGGACCCGAAGTTGATTACCTTCCGGTTTGCGCTCTCCCTGCTCGGCGAAATCTCCGACAGCATGTAACAGACGTTGCCCATGAGCGCTAATCGCAAGACGTTTGCCGTATGTATCCCAGCGTATAATCGGTCCCGTTATCTACGACAGCTATTGGATACCATCCTTCTTCAGGATTTCAAGGACTTTGAGATCATAATCTGCGAGGATAACTCGCCCGAACGTGAAGAGATTGCCACTATCGTTCGGGAATATCATGCACAGTACCCAAGTTTCATTCGGTATTACGAAAACGAAATTAATCTTGGCTACGACGCGAATATCCGGCGCCTGATCGAGAAGTCTAGCGCACACTATTGCTTCTTCATGGGGAACGACGACCTGATGGCGACCGGCGCACTGACCCATTTACATGCCGTAATACAGCGACATCCAGGAGTTGGCGTAGTTCTTAGAGGCTATTGCATTTTTGAGGGTAGTCCTAATAACATTCTCCATGAGCTTCGCTACTACAGCGATGAGCGAGAATTCAAGTCCGGAAAGGACTCAATCGTTCTCTGCTATAGGCGGTCAGGGGTTATCTCAGGCTACATTGTGCATCGAGATGGCGCGTTCGCGTGCGCGACGGACAAGTTTGACGGGACTTTGTATTATCAAATGCATATTACTGCTTCGGTGCTCTCACGTAGAACATCGGTATGCACGCCACAGATTCTAGTGCTATGTCGAGCCAACGAGCCACCCGACTTTGGCAACTCCGAGAAAGAGAAGGGAATTTATACTCCAGGTCATTACACAATTCAAGCGCGGTTGAGTATGGTGAGTGGGGCCTTGTCAATCTTGGAACAGCGCGATGACGCACGAAAAGACGGGTTACTGGACGCGGTCAAGCATGATTACGCTAATTATTTCTATCCCTTTATAATAGACCAGTTGCACTTGCCGATTCAGGAGTATGTCAAACTATATCGCGGCTACTGGAAAATGGGATTCGGAAAATATCCTCTGTTTCACGTTTATTGCTTAGGCTGTTATTTACTCGGTGCGCGCCGCTTTGACAAGATAACCTGGGCAGTGCGGAAACGTCTGGGCCGTAATGTGCAGTTCGGGACGGTGCCAAAGTGACACTCAAGGTGTCGGCCGTACCAGACAAGTTATTTTGGACAAGCCTCGTCTTTTGCACTCTCTTTGTGTCGTACCGTTACCCGCTTCAGTTGGGGACAACTGATACGAGCCTGACATATTCTGATACGCCGGTTTACCTTCAGGCAGCTAAGTTTGTAATTGTTTTACTTCTCACTGGCTTGTCTTCCTGGTGGGCTCTAAAGACGCGTATCAAAACGAAAGTCTTGCCTTTATTAGCGTTGGTCATGCTCCTGGAGTGTATCGTGCTGGCAAAAGCGCTTTACGTCTTTGACGTGCGATACATCGATCAGACATTTTGGCCGCTCGCCGCACTAGTTCTTTGTCTTAGCGTTCGTACAGTTAGGATAGAGAGCCTTGATTTATTCATGAAGTTCCTCTTCGTTTTCTCGGTTGCGTCAGATGCAATTCAAGTGTTTTTGTTCTTCGTAATAGGCCGCCTGCCGGCCCAGGGATATCCGGATTCAATCAACGTAAGATTCGGCGGATGGCTTGATTCGCCCAATGATTTCGCATGTATATTATTTCTTCTTATGGGGTGGGCTCTATACAGATACCAGGGCTTCAAACGACTTGCAATTGAAGGGGTGCTGTTCTTATGTCTGATTTTGACGCAGTCCCTAACGGCATACGGGTTCTTTCTAGTGTCGCTGATTCTACTGACGGCGCTTCACATCGCCCAGCGGCCAGCATCGGTCCTCTGGATTGGGTTAGTACTGGGGGGCATTGTTGTGGCGACAATGTCGTGGTTGCCAGACTTATTTGGCACTCTGTGGGAGAACAAAGCGACCAGCATTTCAGGCCACCTGCGGACGCCGACGGATTTGCTTGGCGATTGGAAGGCCTGGGCTTTGGTGGGCGCGCCAACGTATGATTTTTACGAAAATTGGTGGGTGAGCTCGCTTTTTAACCTCGGCATCCCCTGGCTCATCGTATGCCTTGTAAGCACCATCTGGCTTGTCGCTCGCGTCACTTGCGTATTTCGAAGTGTCACAGGTAGGCTGGATAAGGGTGTACTAGGAGGGATTGTTGCGCTTTCCAGCTATTGTGTATTCGGTTCTTGGAGTTTTCCGGTTCTTACGTTCTTCCCTGTCAACTTCATGTTCTATTTATTCTGTTTTCTTGTATCGTTTGGAAAGTTGCAATTTGAGATCAGTGGCGGCGAGGCATAGGCAGTAGGTCGAGCACTGCCTCGTCACTTACCCGGTTATGTACTTTCGATGACAGCGAATCGTTCTGAGCGGCCTTTGTTGAGCTTTTCGATTCCTACCTATAATCGCGCTTCGGATCTGCGCACCCTGCTCGCCGAACTCTTGGATCAGCTACAACATGAGTCTCAAGTTGAAGTCATTGTTTCCGACAACGCGTCAACTGACGATACCGCCGCCGTGGTGCAGGAAATGGCGGAGCTCGGTTTACCGATGCGTTACTTCCGCAATGATATCAATTTGGGGCCGGATGCCAACATACTCCAATGCTACATGCAGGCCACAGGCAAATACATTTGGTTATTTGGGGATGACGACATCATTGCGCCGCGCACGATTCGTCGAATTCTCTCCGCACTTGAAGCACAGGAATATGATTTGATTGCCATCAACTCCTATTCTTTCAACGGGCCATATACCGGTCACCGCAAGTTTAAGCCTCGATCCGACTTAGTCCTCACTAGCGCGGAAGATCTTGCATGGCACCTGCACGTGTTCATGACCTTTCTCTCAGGTTTTGTGGTGAACAAAGAACGTGCTGATAGTCTCCCTCACGAGCCTTTCGATAGATTATTAAATAGCAGTTTCCTCCAACTCGGTCCACGTCTTACTATCTTGAACCATCATCGACGCAGCCTCTTTATCCGGGACCCATTGATCGCAGCAACGGGCAACACTTCTGTATCTTATGGGCTCTACCGCGTATTCGGCGCCAATCTTGCCTCCCTCACGCGCCAATGGCTCAAATCGAAACGCGCTCAACAATCTATCCTCAACAGCACCATCCGCACTCTCTTTCCCTTTTGGCTGATTGGCGAACGATTCAAGCTATATAAAGACGGCAGAGAATCTCCACTTGCTGTCCTTAGAGCATCTTTTGGTCCAAATCCGCGTCTGTGGTTGTTCGCCTATCCCGTTTACGCTCTCCCGCTTCCAGTCGCTCGGCTCTGGTTATTTGCGATCCGCATTGCCAACAGAGCGACTCGTTTTGCAGGTTTACCTTGGTAAAGGACATACTGCGTAAGCCCCTCGTTGAACTTAATGGGGAGTGGGTTCCTTGAAGCCTAGACCGCAACGCACTCGACGCAGCGATTAGCTATTTGGGCTTCCGACATCCAATTCGCCGCATAGGCCGATTCAGTCAGTATCTGGGCGCGGCGGATTCGCCCAATGACCAGAACCATCTTGTCCGCTGACAATCACTCCTTTTGCGTTCCAGCCCAGTTCCGCTCTTACGCTGGCCGGACAATAGCGCAAAGTAAGCCCGCAGCGTCGCCTAGTCGACTGGTTCGCTTCCGAGCCATGCAACAGCAGGTCGCTGTGGATCGAGATCTGTCCAGACTTTAGTTCGACATCTATAGGCTGGCCCAGAGTTTCGGCACCGACCACCGTCTGATTCAATACGTTGGCTTCGTCGTTTTCGCTGAGCGAATAAGTTAGATGCCCCAAATGGTGTGTACCAGGAATGAAGCGCATGCAAGCATTCTCGACACTGGCGTCATCAATTGCCAACCAAGCGGTCACAGCCTTCGAAGGTGTTAGCGGCCAATAGCTTGAATCTTGATGCCAAGAGACCCGTTTTCCATCCCCAGGCATCTTGCAGAAGAAGTGCGATCCCCAGGCGATCACGTCCTCCCCGATCAAATCCTTAATGCGGTCCACAATGCGCCGATCCGTCAAAATGTCATAAACGCGGCCATAACGCAGGTGCGCCGTACTGATGGAGTAACTGTTTCCGCCTTCGGCTAGTGTCTTTGCCAGCAACTCGTCAAAATACCGGCGAATGCCCGTAACTTCTTCTTCGCTGAATATCTGAATTTTCGTCAGATAGCCATCGCGGTTGAAAGCCGAAATCTGTTCCGCTGAGAGCGTTTTCGGGTTCGTCGTTGTCGATGGATGAAAACGGAGATCACGTTGGGTTTTATCGAGTTCCTCGCTCCTGGGTATGAACGTTGGGGTAGATGACGTTTGCACGTTTGCTTTTCCTTTCTTTTACTCTATCCGTTTAGGACGAGCCTGGGGCCAAGGATAGCTACCAGGCAACGATAGTGGAGGCGATTTGGTTTTCAGAGCATCCGCATACGGGTGAAATCCGGCGCGGTGAGTCCGCGTACCCCGTCGCCCTGTTGCGTCGTCTACCTCGACCGGCGATTGACCGAAGATACGAGTTCGCTCGGAAAAACGGCACTGGCGATTGCGAAAGCAGCAAAGGAACGCAACAAAAAATAACCCCAACGACTGCGGGCCGATCGCGATGGCATCATGGATGGTAACGCCGCCTGGTTGACCGATTTGTTTCAAACCGCCAAAGAGGCCACCCATTGTTTGAGCCGTTCCTGGCTGCGCACATACGATTTGAGGCCGCTCCAGAGAAGCAAGGCAGAAAGAAGATTTGCGGCCGTCCCTACCACGAGAATGGATGAACCTACCATGCTGTCGCTGTGGAACACATGATCGGTGACCAGGGCCACCGCCGTCGGACCCGCGCCGAGTCCGATCAGGTTGATAGTAAACAAATAAACCGCACTCACCTGGCCGCGCATCTGGCTGGGCGTAACTTGCATGAGAGCTGCCGGAGCCACGCCAATGGGAACCGCGTACAGAAAGACCACAGGAGCCAATAGGGCGATCGCCAGATGAGAATCGGAGATCAGCAGATATGGGATACCCGCCGGCACCGCTGCAGCCACCGCTATCATTGCTACCCGAAGATACGCGTCAGAGTGGCCGCGGGCCGAGAGCCGGTCGGCGAACCAGCCACCTGAAACAATACCCAACGATCCTGCTATGGCGAAGATAATGCCAAAACCTTTCCCGGCTTCCGCCGCGCTCCAGTGATGATGCCGGATGAGAAAAGTCGGGACCCAGCCCATTGTGCCGTAGGCTGCAAAACATAGAAATGCAATGCCGAGGTTATGACAGAGGAAAGTTTTCCGATTGTCTTTGACATAGGCGAACACCTCTCTGAATGGAACACTCTTTGCTTGTGTGCGGCCACCACGGCGAACTGGTTCCGCGAACGTGTACATGAACAGCGCCAGCAGGACGCCGGGAAGTCCGACGGCGAAAAACACGATTTGCCACGAACGAACATTGCCCAACAACGGCAGGGTCCAGCCAGCTCTACCATTGGCCCAACCCGTCACAAATCCTCCCAACACTGAGGCGACGCCAGCCCCGATGTAAATCCCCATGCCATAGATACTCATGGCCGTAGCGCGCCGCTGTGGCGGGAAATAGTCCGTAAGCAGCGAGTAAGCCGATGGGGAAAGCACTGCCTCGCCAACTCCCACTCCCATACGTAGAAGCAGCATCTGTCCGAAGCTTTTCGCCAGGCCGCACCCAGCCGAGAATAGGCTCCAGGTCGCGATGCCGCCCGCGATCAATTGCCGCCGGCTGCGCGAATCGGCCATGCGCCCGAGAGGGAGGCCAAAGAACGTGTAGAAGACGGCAAAACTGAACCCCATCAGCAGACTCACCTGCGTGTCATTGATGTGAAGATCGCGGCGGATCGGGCCGACGAGCAGGCCCAAAATCGTGCGATCAAGAAAGGAGAAAACGTACACGACTGTCAGCAGGCCGAGTACGTACCAGGCTCGGGCGGGCTTTGGATAGGGACTCACGTCGTCCGGCTGAGTGGCGAGTTTCATCGCGGGTTTGGCACTCATCGAAATTCAAGCCTCCTGTGAAAGCGTTTGTTGGATCTCACGCAACGCGCGACGCTGAATCTTTCCTGTCGCGCTCTTGGGCAACTCCGAGTGGAAAACGACGGTTTCGGGTGTTTTGTAATCCGCGATTCGTTGCCTGGCGAATGCGATGAGATCCGCTTCATTCAACACCTGTCCTTCCCGAAGGACAATATGAGCGACTACGACTTCTCCCCAAACCGCATCGGGCCGGCCTACCACGGCAGCCTCCGAGACTGCCGGGTGTTCGTAGAGCACGGCCTCCACTTCCTGCGGAGAGATGTTGCTTCCGCCACGGATGATGATCTCTTTCTTGCGGCCGGCAAACCAGTAATAACCGTCGGCGTCGCAATGCGCCAAGTCTCCTGTGTGGAACCAGCCGTGCTGCATTGCAGCGGCGGTTGCATTCGGGTCCCGCCAATAGCCGGTCATCAGGCGCTCGGTCTGAACGCAGATCTCACCCACTTCGCCGGGTTTTACGTCGCGGTTTTCGGAATCAAGCAGCCGAATGGCGACGTCTTCGCATGGCGTACCGAGCGACCCCACGCGTATTTGGTCTGGGCGATTCCAGCAGACGGGGTAGACCTCGGTCGCACCGTACGCTTCGCATATGGGCGCGAATTCAGCTCGAAAAGCCTTCTGCAGCGCGGGAGAGACGGCGTCGCCAGCGCAGAAATAGAGACGCCCGGAACTGACATCATGCGGAGTTGCGGTTTGGGCGGAAAGCAGGCCCTGCATTATGATGGGCAAGCCGCCAGTGAGAGTAATGCGCCAGCGAGCAAATGCTTCGAGCGCTGCGGAAAAATCAAATGGCCGCGTGATGACGAGCGTCGCGCCATTCTCCAGAGCAGCCAGAAAGAGCCCCGTAAAGGCGCCCACGTGCGCCATGGAACTCATGATGAGCGCGACTTGATCTTGATCAAGCTGCATGAAGCGCACTGCCCGAGCCGTTTGCGTTAAGCTCTGATGCGAATGCGTGACGCCTTTGGGATGAGCCGTGGTGCCCGACGTGTAAATAATTGCGGCAAGGTGATCGGGCACGATTTCGGGAAGAGAAACAAGAGCGCTGCGCGACCTTAGAAGATCGTTGAAGGTGCGGATGCGGCCACCAGACGATTCGCCTGCGATGTATACGAGATCCATTGCGGCAATTGCCGGGCAGGCTGCGCTCACCTCCGAATAAAGCTCCGGCTGGCCCACGTAGGACGCCGATCCGCTATGGCGAAGAATATAGTCAATCTCGCGACCCTTCAGCCTTGTGTTTACCGGCACGACTATACATCCCGCCTTCAGACAGCCGAAGCAGGCGAAGGCGAATTCTGGACCGTTTAGAAGGTGAATGGCTATGCGGTCGCCCGGCTCCAAGCCTGCCGCAAGCAGATTCCCGGCGATGCTGTCGGTGATATCGTCGAACTCGGCATAGGTCCACGACCGCTCGCCGAAAGCGATCGCCACCTTTTCCGGACTCTGATTTCGGGAGCTTTTTAAACCTGCTGTCAGTGACATCTTTTCTCCACGGTCAGTATGCGCGACTCCGCAACGGCTGGGAAGTTTGAAACCGTTTCAAACGTGAACCTCGGATGAAACTCCAGCTAATAGCTAATCACTGGCAAACGCAAACGCTGCAAAACGGAGCGAAAGCGTGCATCCGAGCGTAGAGGATCAAACCGCGGGTCCGTGGCCAGGTAAGTCACCCATAAGATACGCTCGCGACAACTGCGTTCCAGCCAATCGAACACTCGGTCGTCCCGCAGTCCGAGGTAGATCAGCGCTCTTCCCCAGGGCGATACGTAGCGGCGTTCGGCCAGTTCATCCAATTCCCGTAGCAGGCGTCGTGCGTCAGCCCTCCGGCCCGCGAGCGCGTAGGCATGCCCCAGCGCTCCGATAGCGTTTGGAATTCCCTCCGAAAGCTCCTTTGCTCGCTCAAAGCAGGAAATAGCGTCGTCATAGCGCCCGTCCTCTTCGTAGCGGAGGCCTAAGCCGAGGATGGCCCGCCAGAAATTGGGGTCCAACTCCAGCGCTCGGCGGCATTCCGCTTCAGCTTCGGCCGTTCGGCGTGCTAATCGCAGCACGGCGGCCCGATTCGCCGACTCGCCGAACGAGAGAGGATCGATTCGCCTAGCCCGATCAAGCAACGCGAGCGCCTCGTCAAATCGCGCCATTGGCAAAAGCGCATGCATCGCATACAACTGCCCTGCGACGTCGCTACCGGGCTGACTGCCGAGCGACCTACGGAACAAGGTTTCCGCCCCGGCATAGTCCCAGTCGGTCATGGATTTCACGCATCCCACCACGGACAACCCCTCCCCCTCGGACTCGTCGAGTTCCAGTGCGCGGGCTGCCGCGTCGCGGGCTTTCGGCATCACCTCTATTGGTGCTTCCATGGCAAAGACGCCCAGGCGGTACCAAGCGAACGCCATCCCGATGAGGGCTGGGATATGGCGTGGGCTCCCCGCTAAGACTTTTTCAAAACAGGCTATTGCCTTGTGGAATGCGTCCTCCGATGGTTGCCGGTTCAAGTGATATCGGCCGCGAAGATACCAATCGTAGGCCTCGGCGCTTCCTGGGTCCGTCAATAAAGATGGCGTTTGACCTGCCGTGCTGGCGCGCAGCAGATTGGCAACTTCATGCGCGATCTCATCCTGGACCGCGAAGATATCGTTGATATGCCGGTCGTACCGGCGCGACCACATCTGATAGCCATCCGCGGCATTGACCAATTGCACCGTTACGCGTAGTGCTTCGCCAGCCTTGCGCACGCTGCCTTCAAGCACGAAACGAACGTTCAGTGTCCGGCCCACTTCCCGAACATCGACGTTCCGATGCTTCAGCGCGAAAGCAGATGTGCGGGCGACGACGTGGAGTCCTTGCACGGATGAAAGCGCGTGGATGATCTCTTCCGTCAGGCCGTCGCTGAAATAGTCCGCGGGTTCAGGACTGAGATTCGAAAAAGGTAGAACCACAATGGACGCGTCGGCTGGACGGGCGTTGCCGTTAGTCTCCGTCAACATCGGTTCCACGGCTTTCGAACGAAATACCGGCGTATAGCTTCCCTTTGGCAGATCGATCATCAGCGGATCAGCTACGCCTTCTTCGCCGTAATACTCGCGCAGCTTGGTGCGCAATCGCGCCGCGTCCACTCGGACCACTGAGCTGATGCGAGGATCGAAGTCGCCTTTAAGGGCATAGATCTCGACGCCGACGATAACTTCTTTCAGCGGCTCATTGGGGGAGCGAAGAGTGTGTTCGACAATGAATTCCAGGAAACGCCGCATCCGTTCGGCCTTCACGAAGACACTGCTGGCCACGATTTTGCACAGCGCGTTTCGAACTTCGGCCGGCGATGGCTGCGGCATTGATTATCGTATTTTACAGCAGTTTCATGCCTCCCAGGCAGGCTCACAAAAAGCAGTCGCACGAGATTGATTGCCGAATCTATGGTGCCCCGAAGAGCCAAATCGGATTGAGCACAAGATTCGTTGCATTGACACTGCCGAGGCCGGTGGCAAAGTCCCAGCCAATGCCCGCTTTATAGGTCGGCTGATAGGAATTGTCAGAAAGCGAGAGGACGCCGATGGTGTTCGCGCCGCCGGGAGGGGCGTAGCAGTTGTTGGGGCCAATGCACGGGACGTCGTTATCGCCAACGGTGATGTCGTTGAAGATGCAGAACGGTGATGGACCGCCGGTGGCGAAGCTTTCGCAGGATTTGTTACCTTGGGTGCCGTATTGCAGGTTTGCGAGAGCGTAGTAGATGGGTGCGGGATTGCCTTGACGTCCGCCCCAGACTTGGTTTACGAGTGCTTGCATGCCGGCCACGATGGGAGTGGCGAATGAGGTACCCCCGCCTCCGCCCCAGTTGCTCGGTACCCCCACGCAGCCGACCCCGGTGGCAGGATCCGAGTTACAAAAAACAAAGAAGTGGTTCCATATACCATCTGCGGCGAACATTGAGACATCTGGAACGTCTCGAACGCCGTCATTCGGGTTGCCCAGAACAAACTGCCAGGCGGGCTTCTTCCAGCCTTGACAGGTGCCATTGGCAGGCGTCGGACCAACAACTGGCCCATTGGGAGGAATTATGCCCGCAAGCGACTCGCCTGTTGCACAGTTGCTGGGACCTCCGCTGCCCGCGTAAGGGCCGAGAAAATAACCGCCGGCGACAGCGCAGAAGCCGTTAGGCCCGTAGGGTGTCGCGTAGCCAAGGTAGTTTGAAATCAGCGTGCTCGCACAGGTGTCGTCCCATGGGATCTCGGGCACGTAGCTGAAGGCGGACTCATAGGTAGGGCTGTTGTTGTTTGACCAGTAATTGGCGACGGTCCCGGCGTAGGTGTCCCCGAAGTCCGTGCCGCCGACAGCGACATCGTAGATAGTCGACGCCAACGCATTAACGGTTACGCCATCTTGGGCAGGGTCCGTCGTACCGATGGAGCAAAGGTCAGCCCCATTGTCTCCCGCAGCCACGGAAATCGAGACCCCTTCGAGCACCGCTTGTTGATAGGCTACCCTAAGAGCGGCATTGAACGCCGCGCCGCTCTGAACCTCGCAATAGCCGTAGCTGAAACTGATGATTGGCGGAACTTTGCGTTGGTTCACAAGGTTTTGGACGGCAGGAAGCGCCCCCCAAACGGTGTTAGTACTGGCACATGAGATCAACTGAAGGTTTGCGTTGGGAGCTGCTGCACTAGCCCATTCAACGTCTAAGATGGCTTCGAAGTCATCCCCGTTTGCCCCGGGGTCGGCGCATCCGCCGGGATGGACAGTCGTGAATGTCGCCCCAGAATATTTGGCCAGTCCGAAAGCGGTCCGAAACGTGTTCCAATCCTCCGGGTCATAGACGTCAGTGTCTTCGATCAAGGCTATAGTTTGTCCTTGGCCGGTGATTCCCGCAGAAAAGAGGGATTTGAAGTGATAGATAGTCGCGAGATCCGCGGGTACTAAAGCTTGGAGGCTGGCGCCTTCGAAGGTGAACGTGTACTGCGCCTTGGGAACAGCCATCGGTCGTGGCCGAAAATCATGCAGCGACACAACACCTTCAATCGCTGGCGCGAGCGCCGCCGGGATCGATGGGTTACTCATGTTGGCAATGTGACGCACGCCACGCACATCCAACGCATGAATCTCTGTGCCAAAGGCCTCGCGCACCTGTCTCGCCGTTCCAGAGAAGTTGATAGTCATCCTGCTTGGGCTTGGTGCCAGAACCGTGAACCCATGCGAGCGAAGCCACGCGCTAATAGTCGCGATATCCTCAAGCGCAACACCAAACTGTTCCGCAAACTGCTCGGCCGTGAGCCACTGGTGGAAGTGTGGTGAGCCAGCTTTGTGGAGACTCTCGGCCAGCGCTTCGGCGGCTTGCTCGCGTTCGGCAGAGCGCTTCAACAGCAGCTGCATGCCGTTCAGCGGGAATGAGTCAGCCACTGCGCCGCGGTCGAATTCAGCACGGGCTTCGGGGCGGGTGTTGCCATAGAGCACGATGCGCTGGGACTCATTGATGCCGGTGACGATTTGCGGGGCGGACAAGGCGGCGAAAGTGTTTGGGGTGAGGCAGAGCGAGGTGAATACGGCTGCCGTGAGAATGCTGTGGGACATGGTGAACCTCCAAGAGAATTTGAGATAACAAAAGCTGCTGCGTGGAACCACCGGGCCAACCGGTGGCGCGCCAGTCTCAAAATAGAATGCGATAAACCGCGATGGCAGACACCACGCGCCAGAGAGCTTGCCTGCACAATTTTCCGGCGGCAAAACGGGTTGCGGCTGGCGGCTTCGAAGCCACAGCTATTCTTCTCATAAAATGACCTCCGCTCTTTTGCTGATTCTCAAAAAGTCAAACTTGCTGCGCATGCGCGTGTTGCATTTCACGCAAAGCGCGCCGCTGAATCTTCCCGATTGCACTCTTCGGTAACTCCGAGTGGAAAACGACGGCTTCGGGCGTCTTGTAATCCGCTATCCGCTGCTTGGCGAACGCGATCAGATCGGGTTCGTTTAACACGTGCCCTTGCCTGGGCACAATGTGAGCGACTACGACTTCTCCCCAAACGGCATCGGGCCGGCCCACCACGGCAGCCTCCGAGACTGCCGGGTGTTCGTAGAGGACGGCCTCCACTTCCTGCGGAGAGATGTTGCTTCCGCCACGGATGATGATCTCTTTCTTTCGGCCGGCAAACCAGTAATAACCGTCGGCGTCGCAATGCGCCAAGTCTCCTGTGTGGAACCAGCCGTGCTGTATTGCGGCCGCGGTTGCTTCCGGGTCTTGCCAATATCCGCTCATCAGGTGCTCTGCCTGAAGGCAGATCTCGCCCACTTCACCGGGTTTTACGTCGCGGTTTTCAGAGTCAAGCAGCCGAATGGCGACATCTTCGCATGGTGTGCCAAGCGACCCTGCGCGTATTTGGCCCGGGCGATTCCAGCAGACGGGGGAGACCTCCGTCGCGCCATATATTTCGCATAGCGGCGCGAATTCGATTTGAAAGGCTTTCTGCAGCGCGGGGGAGACGGAGTCGCCGCCGCAGAGATAAAAACGCCCCGAGCTGACGTCATGCGGATTTGCGATCTGAGCTTCCAGGAGGCTTTGGAATATGATCGGAACACCGGCAGTGAGAGTAACGCGCCAGCGCTTAAAGGCTTGGAGCGCAGCGGAAAAATCAAGTGGCCGCGTGATGACGAGGGTTGCGCCGTTCACCAGTGGCGAGAGAAGGCACCCAACAAAACCGGCCATGTGCGCCATCGGGAGCAGGAGCAGCAGAACCTGGTTTTGATCAGTGATGCGGTAGCGCTTTCCCTGCACAGCTTGTATTAAGCTGTAGTGCGAATGCATCACGCCCTTGGGGCGAGCCGTCGTGCCCGACGTGTAAAGAATCGCCGCGAGCTGATCCGGCGCAATCTCGGGAAGAGAGACAGGACGAACGACGGGGCGCCGAAGATCATCAAAGTTGCGCGTGCGGCCATCGAGCGGTCCGCCTGTGACATATTGCAACTCCATCGCCTGAAAGGCCGGGCAAGCCGCGCTTAACTCCGAATAAAGCTCCGGCTGGCCCACGTAGCAGGCCGATCCGCTATGGCGAAGAATATAGTCGATCTCGCGGCCCTTGAGGCGCGTGTTGATGGGGACGGCTGTGCATCCCGCTTTGAGGCAGCCGACGCTGGCGAATGCGAATTCAGGACCGTTCAAAAGGTGAATGGCTATGCGGTCGCCCGGCTCCAAACCGGCCGCAAGTAAATTCCGCGCGACGGAGTCAGTAATATCGTCGAACTCAGCGTACGTCCACGATTGGTCGCCGAATGCGATCGCCACCTTTTCCGGACTCTGCATTCGCGAGCTTTTTAAAGCTGACGTAAGTGGCATCTTGTACCAAGATCAGTATGCGCGAATCTCGCAATGATTGGGAAGTTTGAAACCGTTTCAAACTGTGGTCCCCGGCAGACCGAAACGCTGCAAAAGAGCACGAAAGCGTATATCTGCTCGTAATGGGTCAAACCGAGGGTCCACAGCTAAGAACATCAGCCCCTTAGAACGCTCATGACAGCTACACTCAAGCGAATCGAATACTCGATCATTTCTTAGTCCGAGAAAAATCAGGGCTCTCATAAACGGCGATACGTACCGGTGTTGGGCCAGTTCATCCAATTCAGCTAACAGCCGGTGAGCGTCAGCCGTTCGCCCTGCGCGTGCGTATGCGTGCCCCAGTGCTCCGATTGCGGTTGGAGCTCCGTCCAAAATCTCCTTTGCTCGTTCAAAGCACGCGATGGCGTCTTCATAGTGCCCGTGCTGTTCGTAGCATACGCCTAAGCCCAGGACGGCACGCCAGAAAGCTGGGTCTAATTCCAGCGCCCGGCGGTATTCCGCCTCCGCTTGCGCCGTTCCCCGCGCCACCAAGAGCACCGCGGCCCGATTCGCCGACACGAAGAGCGAGAGGGGATCGATTCGCCTCGCCTGATCGAGCAATGTGAGCGCCTCGTCAAATCGCGCCATTGGCAAAAGCCCGAAGATGGCGTACAATTGCCCTGCCAGGCCGCCTCCTGGTTGGGCGTGGAGCGCCTTCCGGAATAGGATCTCCGCAGCAGCGTAGTCCCAATCGAACATGGCCTTCGTGATCGCAACAACGGACAACGCTTCCCCTTCAAGCTCGTTTACCTCCAGCGCCCGAGCTGCGGCTTCACGCGCTTTTGGCAGAACCGCCAGCGGTGCTTCCATGGAATAAATACCTAGGCGGAGCCAGGCGAAAGCCAACCCGCTGAGGGCGGGGGCGTAGCGTGGACTCTGCTCTAAGACTTTTTCAAAACAGGCTATTGCTTTGTGGTAAGCGTCCTTTGATGGTTGCCGGTTCAAGTGATATCGGCCGCGCAGATACCAGTCGTAGGCCTCCGCGCTCCCTGGGTCCGTGAACAATGATGGCGAGCGGCTTGCCGTACTGGCGCGCAGCATGTTGGAAACCTCATGCGCGATCTCGTCTTGGACGACGAAGATATCTTTAATTCGCCGGTCGTAACGGCGCGACCACATTTGATAGCCATCCGTGGCGTTGACTAGCTGGACCGTCACGCGGAGAGCCTCGCCGGCCTTGCGAACGCTGCCTTCGAGCACGAAACGAACGTTGAGTGTCCGGCCCACTTCGCGGACATCGATGTTCCGATGTTTAAACGCGAAAGCGGACGTGCGAGCGACGACGTGGAGCCCTTCCACGGATGAGAGGGCGTGGATGATCTCTTCCGTCAGGCCGTCACTGAAATAGTCCGCAGGGTCAGGACTAAGATTCGAAAAGGGCAGGACAACGATGGACGCTTCGGCTTGATGGGCGTGGCTATTCGTCTCCACCAACACCGGTTCCAAGGCTTTCGAGCGAAATACGGGCGTATAGCTTCCCTTTGGCAGATCGATCATCAGCGGATCAACCGCGCCCTCTTCGCCGTAGTATTCGCGCAGCTTGGTGCGCAATCGCGCCGCATCTACTCGGACAACTGAACTGACTCGCGGATCGAAGTCGCCGTTATCGGCATAGATCTCGACGCCGACGATCATTTCTTTCAGCGGCTCGTTCGGGCAGCGGAGAGTGTGCTCGACTACGAATTCCAGGAAGCGCCGCATCCGTTCGGCGTTTACGAAGACGCGGCTGGCCACGATCTTGCGCAGCTGTTTTCGAACGTCATCCGGGGATGGCTGCGGCATTAGTTATCGTATTTTACAGGAGTTTCGCACCGGAAGCTGCGGAAGCCCGGATGTCTCCCTTTTTCTTCAGAGCAAGCGGAAAGTCACTTCCACCTGCGCCTGCACCGCCACCGGTCTTCCACTCTTCGTCCCCGGCCGAAACCTCCACTTTCTGACCGCCTCAATCGCTCTTTCATCAAGCCCCAAACCCAACGGACGCACGACCCTGATATCCCGTGGCATGCCGTTCTGATCGACGACAATCGTTAACAAAACGCTGCCCGAATACTTCGCCTTCCGAGCCTCCTCCGAATATTCAGGCTCTGTCTTTGATATGAGGATAGGCGCAGCCACATCGCCGCCGATCTTATATACGCCCCCGCCCATACCGTGCCCGTCGCCGGGGCCGTAGCCCTCTCCATTACCGTTGCCCACTCCCGTGCCGGAACCCACGCCTAATCCACTTTGATCCAACTTGCTTAACGGATCGCCGTATTCATCGGATGTAATCTGCGGTGCGGCCGCGTCGATCGTCGGAACGACGGGAAGCTTGGGATTCGGAATTGCCATGGCCGGTGCTACAAACTGTTTCTTCGCAAATTGCGGGGCCTCGCCATGGCTGGCTGGATTGTCTTTCATACCGCCGCCACCGCTGGCCTTATCCGCCGCCGCAGGAAGCTTCGGCCGGTATGCCTTCACTGGAGTGAAGTACAGGTCGGTCACCCGCTGCATTTTCTTCTGCACCACTGGGCTTTGAAACCCCCACAGCACTAGACCAAAGGCTGCCGCGTGAATCATCACCGATAGAGCGGCTGACCTTCCCCGCATCCAGGCATAACCGCCCCAGACGCTTGGCACCGGAACCTTAAAAGGCCGCGCCGACCCCTCGGGCATCGCTCGCCGCGAAAAAATCCGCGCCCGTAATTGCTCCGTCGGGGCATCCGGAATATTCCAAACAGTCAGCATTTCAGTTAGCTCCGCCTCACTCAAAATGTCGTCTTCATTCGTTCTCATGCGTTCGCACCCCTTTATACGGCGCCAAGGTACGCCTCAGCCGCTCTCGCGCGCGGTGCAGCCGCGCCTTCACCGCCCCAACATCGGCATCCACTATCACCGCGATCTCATTCAAAGAAAAACCTTCATACTCGAACAAGATCAGCACCTCCCGTTGCAGATCAGGCAGTTGCGAAACCGTCTGAGCTACCGTTACGCTCAGTTCCTGATCTGTTTGGCCGCGCGCGACAAAGCCGGCTTCATCCTCATCCACATAAAGGCTGCCGTGCTCATCGCGGTACCACTTAAACGCTAGATTTCTTGCGATCGAAAACAAATACGTTCGAAAGTCGCCGCGCCGTTCGTTCCAGCGTTGAGGATCCCGCAGAATCGCCACAAAACAATCCTGCGTAATGTCCTCCGCGATATCCCCGCGCCCGGCTAACCTGTAGACGAACCGGTAAATCGCCTTATGGTAGTTGTCGAATGCTTGTTCGGCTGTCAAATTTGACTCTCTGCCTGGGTATTACCGCGACCGCCGGCAAAGGATACGACGTACATCGAAGAAACCCGGTGACAGATCTTCGCCCTCTGTTGGCCACCAGTGATCTGAGCTAAACTAGCTTAATGCTTGAATCCGGGAAACCTCTTGTAGGTCGCCGAAGTTTCCTTTCGAATGCTGCAGCCTTTGCCGCGGCAGCTCCTGTTACCCTGCCCGCTTTGGAGCCGTCCGCTGTTCAGGAGCCCGCCACGCCGACTCACGTCGAAGTCCAAACCACCGAGCGCCCTGGCGCCGACTTCATGATCGATGTATTTAAGGCGCTCGGCTTTGAGTATCTGTGCGCTAATCCTGGGTCCGCTTTTCGAGGCATTCACGAGTCTGTCATCAACTATGGGGGCAACACAAAGCCCGAGTTCATTACGTGTTGTCATGAGGAGTCGTCGGTGGCGATGGGCCACGGCTACTTCAAAGTGGAAGGTAAGCCGATGCTCGTTTTTGCGCATGGAACGGTGGGCCTCCAACACGCCTCGATGGCCGTCTACAACGCTTACTGCGACCGCGTCCCTGTGTTCATTGTGTTGGGAAACAACTTGAACGCGGCCACGCGCCGTTCGAGTGTCGATTGGCTGCATAGCGTGCAGGACGCAGCGGGACTGGTTCGTGACTTCACTAAGTTTGACGACGCGCCGGTGTCACTGCCGCAGTTTGCCGAGTCGGCGGTCCGAGCCTATAAGATTGCGATGACAGCGCCCTCAGCCCCGGTGGTTTTGGTGGCGGACGCCGAACTCTCTGAAGTTCCGATCGTAGGGCGCACGGATCTCGTGATTCCCAAGCTGGGTTTCACTGCGCCGCCCGCCGGCGATTCTGCATCGGTGAACGAACTGGCCGGGATGCTCGTGCAAGCGGAAAGCCCAGTCATTTTGGCTGGACGGCTGGCACGCACTCACGCCGGCATGGCCCACCTTTTGGAACTGGCCGAGCTCTTACAAGCGCCGGTGGTGGATAGCGGCCAGCGCATGAACTTCCCCAACCGGCATCCATTAAATCTTTCGGGCAGTTCACGCACGCTGATTGAGAATGCAGATCTCATTCTCGGATTGGAGACAGTTGACTTCTACGGCACGGTGAACAACATTAGCCGTCAGATGGAATACAAGTCCCGGCCAATTACAAAAGCAAAGTTGGCGTCTATTTCGGCCGGCGATCGTCTGGCAAAAAGTAACTACCAGGAATTCCAGCGCTATCAAGCCCTTGATCTGGATATCGCCGCGGATGCCGAAGCCACTTTGCCTTCGCTGGTGGAAGCCGTACGGCGCCAGATCACCGGCGACAAGAAACGGGCCTTCGACGCCCGAGGCGTCAAGTTAGCCGAACAACATGCGAGTAACTTGGAGCAAGCTCGCCTTGATGCTTCCTACGCCTGGGATGCTTGTCCCGTTAGCGTGGCGCGCCTTTGTTCCGAACTATGGGCGCAGATCCGGCATGAGGACTGGTGTCTTGCTTCCGGTTCGAACATCTTCGTGAGCAACTGGCCGATGCGCCTCTGGGATTTTGACAAACCGTACCGTCATGTGGGCGGGTCCGGTGGCGCTGGGATGGGTTATGGCGCACCTTCTGCCGTTGGGGTCGCCCTCGCGAACCGAAAATATGGAAGATTAACGGTAAATATTCAGACAGACGGCGACCTCATGTATGCCCCTGGCGTGCTCTGGACGGCCGCGCACCATCGTATTCCTCTGCTGACGGTGATGCACAACAATCGTGCTTACCATCAGGAACAGATGGAAGTGCAAGTTATGGCCAACGAGCATAATCGCGGTATTACCCGAACCAGTATCGGCACACATCTGAACGACCCGCCCATCGACTACGCAAAGCTGGCACAGAGCATGGGCATGATGGGAATCGGCCCAATTGAGAAGCCTGAGGATCTAGCGCCTGCACTTCGCCGGGGCATTGAGATCGTGAAGGGTGGCGAGCCCGTCTTAATTGATGTGGTGACGCAACCGCGATAGGAGAGCGGACTGATGAGGCAATCAACGATCTCTGTACTTTTATCGACCATGATTCTTTGCGTCGCGCAGGCCTTTGGGCAAACTGCCGCGGCCAAGGCAGGTAACGTCGAAAATGGAAAGAAGCTCTTCGTTGCTGATGGGTGCTATCAGTGTCACGGCAGGCAAGGTCAAGGGGGATCTTCAGCACCCGTGGGTTCGTATGGTCCACGCCTCGCTCCGCCAAGGATTCCTGTGGAGGCGGTGCGGATCTATGTGCGCCATCCGAGCGGAGGAATGCCTCCTTACACCGCGAGGGTGCTGTCTGATTCTGAAATCGACGACATCTTTGCGTTCCTGAAGTCAATTCCCGCTCCTCCGGCCGTTAAAGACATTCCGCTTTTGAACCAGTAGCACCGCTGAATCCCGACGTCGCTAATTGGAAGACAGTAAAGAACCGCAACGGATCAAGTCCAGCGGACCGAGCGTGGGAAAACGTTCGGGAGACGTCTCTATGGCGCTGCGAATTGCTTCAAAGTCGCCGGGATTGTTATGAATTAGCGACATCCGCGCGACTAACGCTGTGGCTGCAATCATCTGGTCAAAACGCCACCGAGCCAATCGTTCTTGCCTCGACTCGGTGAGCTTGTGAGATCTCTTGGGCGGTGTTGGAGGGTCTGGGAGCATGGCCATAATCTCGGCAGCAACTACTGCCGCGGCCCCATCCAGCGGCCAGATTCGACCGAGGGCTTTCAGGTAGTCAATTCGAGAGGCGTCGATCTGAGCCCTTCGGTCACCCTGATTGCGGCGCCACAAGAGACTATAGCCGCGAACTCGTTCTAAGACTGTTACGGCGGAAAGGTGGATGGGATGGAGTGATCGATAACGGTTCATCCAAGCGCGTATCGCTGGTTGCTCATTCCGCGCCAGCCAACTTTCGGCGCCGGTATCAAAAAGAAACGGACCCCAGGCGGGATCGATCATGACCTTCGCTTAGCTGCCGGCTCGAGGATGACGCCGTCTAGAACCGCCAACTCGTCCTCTGAAAATCCGGAAAATGCGGTCTTGTACACATTTAGGACCGCGTTGCTCCGCTCAGCCGCCGTATTCAAGCGGAGGCCTTCGGAAAGAGCCTCCGAGATTACCGTGCTTAGGTTCACCTTCCTCGCACGAGCGATTCTTTCGGCCTGCGCCAGCGAATCAGACGGCAGGGTGAGAGTAGTGCGGCGTTTTTTTTGCGGCCGGGAGGACGGGTGCTTTCGACGCATGATACAGTTTAGCATCACTTTCGATGCTGGGACGCATCAATAACGGCGTGGCTCTTTGAGGGGGACATAGGCGATCCCGGAAACAAACTAAAGCAGCCATGCGCGCGCCACAGGCCGGACGTAAATTCGGCAACCCGCTGCAAGAGAACTGCGCGATGCCTGTCTGCCGGCAGAACGAAATAGGTGCGGACAGATCCTTTGCAGAATACGATCGCATGCGAATCGGAAACCCCAATTTGGTTCAACTCCGACCGCCAATGCGCGATTTCGAGTTCAAGACCGCCCCTGCGACGAGTCTGGTGGTGATAGACGACTAGGCTCTGCCCCCTTTCGAGGAAGGCCTGGACCTCGCAAAGGAACACATATTTGTTGCTCCTAGCCGTTTGTTGTTTAATCGACTTGCCCGCAAATCCGTTGTCGGGGTCCAAAAAGACGATGTCCGCTTTAGCTGTCCTCGATAAGGCTTCCCCGCGCCAGTCTCGACGAACCTCAGTACGTTTGCTACGAGGAAGGCCTTGCACACTTAACGGTTTTGCGTAGAACACCGTACCTTCCGGTAAAACAAGGTCTTTTTCAATCGCCGCAACTGAGCGATCGTTGCGTCCCACCAGACCGGCTAGTCTATCGTGCAGGTCAGCATCACATCGACGCAAATGAATACGCCATGAACGATCCATCCGCGTTGCCTTCCACATCGGGGTTTAGGTACCAGATGACTGCCAACCGAAGATCTTTCTCACTGAGCGCCTTCAGTAGGGCGTATTTCTGGAAGTCGCCAATGTCGCCTGCATAGCGATCCTGCACGAGTACCTCCCATCGTCGCGTTTCCAGAAAGAGTTCGGTCACCTTAAGAATGCTGAAGAGAGCTTCCCCGACGGTCGTTCCCTGGCGATTGTGAGTTCGCGAGGTTACCGCAGATCCAAGTTTCCTACGCGTTCAAATTAATCCCCAACTTCTTCAATTCTTCCGCATAATAGCGCTTATGCAGCAGATCGTATTCTTCTCCGCCCTCGGTGATTTCGCGTTTTTGCGTACGAATTTTCGCGCGCGCCGCCTTATCAATCTTTTCCTCAAGCTGCAGGATATCCGTCATCTCCCGCACGATGGCCAGCCGCAATTCATTGGGGTCTTTGCGGACACGAAACTCGCGCGATCTTTTCAGGGCGGTCACGAGTTTGTGAGACAGATCGTTGACTTTGTCGCGCGAAAGCTTCATGGGGTCGCCAGTATCGCGGCCCGCCGCCCGCATAATTTTGCGCTGCGCGAGTAACTGATTTTTGATCTTCCGGAACATTTCCTGATACGAAACGTTCTCGCGCCGCATGTAATCGCTATATTGATCGAGCATGTCGCGCACTTCGTCGTTGAGCTTGTCCTCAATCGACAGATCGTCCTCGATGACCTGCGCAATTGAGGTGGCCGCCACAGCCGGATCGGACGTCTCAAAAGCTGAAGGGCTCAGCCGACTAACCAATTGCCGCGACAAGTAGCCTATAAATTCCCGGGCTAATAGCATCCGAGGCTAGTTTAACAATTCAGTAAGCCGGATTAGCGCGGCGGCGAACGTTATGCTGGCAAGGTGCGCATTGGCATTCACTCCAACACGGGTGGATCTTTGGAACGGGCAGCGGTGAACGCTCACCAGTTGGGCGCGAATACATTGCAGATTTTCTCGGCCAGCCCTCGTATGTGGCGCGCGAAAACGCCCGATAAGCTGCAGGTTCAGCTACTGGCTGCCGAACGAGCGAAGCACGATCTGACGCCGTTGGTGATTCATTCCAACTACCTGATTAACCTGGCGGCGCCGCCTTCCGCCGTGCGAGAGAATTCCATTCATGCCTTCCGCGGGGAACTGGAGCGCGGGCTGATCATCGGGGCGGAATACTTGGTGGTGCATCCTGGCAATTACCGCGGCCTCACACGCGAACAAGGCATGCTGAACGTAGCCGAAGCGATGGCTTTGGCATGGCGCGCGGTCGATGACGCGGTGAAAACCAAACCGAGCCTTTCGGTGCTGCTGGAGAGCACCGCCGGGGCCGGCACCCAACTGGGCGGCGACCTTTCCGAGCTAGCCATCATTCAACAACTGGCGACGAAGTATCTCGATATTCCCATTGGCTTCTGCCTCGACACGTGCCACTGCCATGTCTACGGATTTGATCTGGCGACGCAAGCCGGTTTCGATACATTGCTGACCACGGCGCGGGAAACGCTGGGGTTGGAACACATCCCGGTGATCCATTCGAACGACACCAAAGCGCGGTGCGGCTCGCATCTTGACCGGCACGCCAACATTGGCACTGGTTATATTGGTTTAGAAGGCTTTCGGCGCATACTCAATCATCCCGACTTGCGCGAGAAAGCTTTTATTCTCGAAACGCCCGACGACAAACCGGGCGATCACCAGCGCGATGTGGCGGCACTCAAGGAGCTAGTATCCCCGAAAAAGTCTTCGACCCCAAAGAAATTGAGCCAAAGTGGCACGAGCGCTGGTCCCAAGACGCGTCGCTCTACGTAGCCAATTCAGCGGACCGGCCCAAATATTACGTGCTGGAGATGCTGCCCTACCCGAGCGGCAAGCTTCACATGGGGCACGTGCGCAACTATTCCATCGGCGATGCGCTGGCGCGCTATATGTGGATGCGCGGCTACAACGTCCTTCACCCAATGGGTTGGGACGCGTTTGGTCTCCCGGCGGAAAACGCGGCGATGAAGGAAAATCGCCATCCGCGTGAATGGACGCTCACCAACATCGCAAACATGAAGACGCAGATGCAGCGTCTAGGCTTCGCGTTCGATTGGAGCCGCGAACTGGCGACTTGCGAGCCGGAGTTTTATCGCTGGAATCAGTGGTTCTTTTTGAAGATGTTTGAGCGCGGCCTAGCTTATCGCAAAGAGGCGCTGCTGAATTGGTGTTCGGAGTGCGGGACCGTGCTGGCGAACGAGCAGGTAGTGGATGGTTGCTGCTGGCGGCATGAAACAACGCCGGTGGAGCAGCGCGCCATGGACCAATGGTTCTTGAAGACAACGGCTTACGCACCGGAACTGTTGGATGCCATGAAGCAGTTGGAAGGCGGCTGGCCCGATCGGGTACTGGCGATGCAGCGCAATTGGATCGGGCGCTCGGAGGGCGCGGAAGTCGATTTCGTGTTGGCTAATGGTGTCGAGAAAATCCGCGTTTTCACAACGCGCATCGATACGATTTACGGTGCAACATGCTTGATCCTCGCGCCAGAACATCCGCTGTTGGAAAAATTAGTAACCGACGAGGGCGAAAAGCTCAAGCTCAAGGAGATGATCGACTTCACGGCGCGGCAGGACCCCGGCAATGTGAAGAAGCTTGGACAATTCACCGGCAAATATGCGGTGCATCCGTTCAACGGCGCGGAGATTCCGATTTGGATTGGCAACTTTGTGTTGATGGGTTACGGCACAGGAGCGATTATGGCGGTGCCTGCGCATGACGAACGCGATTTTGAATTCTGCAGCGAATACGGTGTGCCCGTCACGCCTGTGATTCGGCCTGCGGACGGCACGCTGGGCGACGGCGCAACTATAAAGGAGCCGTTTACCGAATACGGGATTGTTGAAAACTCGGGCGAATGGTCAGGCTTGCCGAGCGCCGATGCGCGCAAGAAGATGGCGGCCTTTGCGCAAGCGAAAGGGTTCGGAAACGAATCGGTTACTTATCGCATTAAAGATTGGGGCATTTCGCGGCAGCGCTATTGGGGCACACCTATTCCGATGGTATGCTGCGCGGAGTGCGGGTTTGTGCCGGTGCCGGAGAAAGACCTACCGGTGCTGCTACCGCTGGATGTGAAGATCACGGGCAAAGGGCGGTCGCCGCTGGAAAGCGTTCCATCGTTTATCAATGTGAACTGCCCCAAATGCGGAGGACCTGGCCGGCGCGAGAGCGACACGATGGACACGTTCGTGGACTCGTCCTGGTACTTCTATCGCTATTGCGACCCGCACAACGACAAAGCGCCGTTCAGTTCTGAAGCGATTGCGCATTGGTTTCCGATCGATCAATATATTGGCGGCGTGGAACATGCGATTTTGCATCTGATTTACTCGCGCTTCTGGACGAAGATGATGCGCGATATCGGCATCATCAAGAACGATGAGCCGGTCAAGCGAATGTTTACCCAGGGTATGGTTATCAAAGACGGTGCGAAGATGTCGAAGAGCCTGGGCAATGTGGTTTCCCCCGACGACATGGTGGCGCAGTTTGGAGCAGATGCGGCGCGCCTGTATTCGCTGTTTGCTGCGCCGCCGGATCGCGATCTGGATTGGCAAGAAGATGGGGTTTCGGGTATTCAGCGCTTTTTGGGGCGGCTCTACCGTTTTGTGACGCGCCATGCGCAGCGAAACGGATCGGGGCAACGAAGCGATGCGGATCGGAACGCCTTGCGCAAGTTGCACCAGAGCATCGGCAAAATTACGGCCGATTTCGATAGCCGCTGGCATTTCAATACATCGATTGCGTCATTGATGGAATTGGTGAACGAGCTGTATGGGCTGGAGGCAGGGCTGACCGATGGCGCAGTGCATGAAATTTGCGAGAGCCTGACGCTTTTGCTGGCTCCCTTTGCGCCGTATACCGCGCAGGATCTTTGGGCAGAATTAGGACATGATGAGCCGGTGTTCAGGCATGCTTGGCCGAGCTTTGATGCGGAGCTGGCGAAAGAGGATCTGGTTGAGATTCCGGTGCAGATGAACGGCAAACTGCGTGGACATATTTACGCAGCGCATGGCGCACCGAAAGAGGAACTGGAACGGCTGGCGTTCGCCAATGAGAAAGTGAAGCCGCTTGTTGACGGGAAACAGATTGTGAAGGTCGTGGTGGTGCCCGACCGGCTGGTGAATATTGTGGTGAAGTGAAAGCGACGCGAGCCAGGTCGGCCTCCCATGCTTTGATACCCTTTGAAGTTTATGACAAAGGCACCATTTTTGGAGGAAGTCGCGCAAGACGGGCCCGCCCGAAGGTGTAAAGAGCTTCTCTGTTGTGTGACGGCGCGCAGCTGCGCCCTTTGCGGTTTGAGAAGCCTTGCGTTTTTTCTGGTCTGCGCTATTCCGGCATTTTCACAAACTGCCGCGCAGCACGCACCAACGGTGGAAGATCGCCTGAGTGCGGTGGAGACTGCGGCGAAATCGGCTCAACTGGCAGGCGACAACGCCTGGATGCTGACCAGCGCGGCGCTCGTGCTCATGATGACCGGGCCGGGCCTCGCTCTCTTTTATGGCGGTTTGGTGCGCGCCAAGAATGTGCTCAGCACAATGATGCACAGCTTCGTCCTCATGGCGGTGGTTACGGTGCTGTGGTCTGTTTATGGCTACAGCCTTGCGTTTGGGGAGGGTAACCACTTTATCGGCGGCTTGCAGTATTTGTTCCTGAAAGGCGTTGGCGCAACGCCCAATGCTGATTACGGCGCCACGGTACCGCATGAAACGTACATGATTTATCAACTCATGTTCGCCATCATCACACCGGCGCTGATCTCGGGCGCGTTCGCCGAGCGGATGAAATTCTCCGCCATGCTGCTGTTCACTTGCTTGTGGTCCACCGTCGTTTACTTCCCTATGGCACACATGGTTTGGGGCAAAGGCGGATTGTTGAATGCATTTCTGGGCGGATCAATCCCGACGTTTGATTTTGCCGGTGGAACGGTGGTGCATGTCACTTCCGGCGTCAGCGCGCTGGTTTGCGCTCTCTATTTGGGCAAGCGCGTTGGCTATCCCAAAGAGCCGATGAAGCCGCACAGCCTGGTCCTTAGCCTGATTGGCGCGTGCCTATTGTGGGTCGGCTGGTTTGGGTTCAATGCCGGCAGTGCGGTGGCAGCCAACAGCTTGGCTACCAATGCTTTTGTAGCAACGCATTTCGGCGCGGCAGCGGCCACGCTCGGCTGGATGCTCGCTGAATGGCTCAAGCACGGTAAGCCCAGCATGTTGGGCGGTATTTCGGGCGCGGTGGCTGGCTTGGTAGCGATTACGCCAGCGTCGGGCTTCGTCAAACCTTTTCCCGCACTGCTCATCGGTTTTGCGGCTGGCGTGGTCTGTTTCTTGATGGTCACCGCGGTAAAAAGTAAATTCGGCTATGACGATACGCTCGACGCGTTTGGCGTTCACGGCGCGGGCGGCACGCTGGGCGCGATCCTCACGGGCGTCTTCGCCACGCGCGAGATCAACGACGGACTCAAAGATGCGGCAGGCAAAGCGTTACCATTGGGCTTAGTCGATGGCAATGCCGGACAGATTTTGAATCAGGCCGTTGCGGTGGCGATATCTTGGGTCCTGGCGATTGTTGGCACGCTCATTATTCTAAAAGTGGTGGATCTCCTCGTGGGCGTGCGCGTCACTGAGGAGCAGGAAGTGGCAGGCCTCGACGTCAGCATGCACGGCGAGGAAGGCTATAACCTTGAAGGTTAGACGGAACCCATGAAAAAGATCGAAGCTATTATTCAGCCTCATAAGCTGGACGAAGTTCGCGACGCTCTCAAGAATATCGGCGTGGACGGTTTGACGATTTCCGAAGTGCGCGGCCACGGCCGGCAAAAAGGGCACAAGGAAGTCTATCGGGGTATGGAGTACGAAGTGGATCTGCTACCCAAAATCAAGATTGAAACAGTGGTGCCCGATGCCCGCAAAGACGAGGTGACGCGTGCGATCTCAAACGCCGCGCGCAGCGGTAAGATCGGCGACGGCAAGATCTTTGTGTTCGATGTAGCCGAGGCCATCCGCATTCGCAACGACGATACAGGAGAATTGGCGCTGTAAAGGATGCTGGACGTGAACGCGGCGGCCGCCAACAGAGACACCGGCAGTTCGATTCTTGAACGGGCGCTCGGCTCGCTTGCGCAACGCACACGTTCGGTGGATCAAACCATTTCCGATGCCGCTGCGCATAACCTGACACCGCGCTTACAGATTCCCTTCACTATTTGCGCGGTGGGTGGCTATGGCCGCTCGGAGTTGTTTCCGCATTCCGATATCGACCTGCTGATTCTGGCTGGCAACGAAAACGACCTGTCGGCTATGAAAGATCCGCTCAGCGAATTTCTGCGTGATGTTTGGGACGCCGGCTTACGCGCCAGCCAATCCGTTCGCACGGTGGGCGAGTGTTGCAATTTGCACGAGCAAAACATTGAACTGCACGTCAGCCTTCTCGATTTGCGCTTCGTCTATGGCAATGCGGAATTGTTTCAGCGGCTCGCCGGCGCACTGCCCGCGTTCTATCAGAAACAGGAAAATAGGCTGATGCGCGAACTGGCCGATATGGCCAACAAACGCCACGCAAAATTCAACAACACGGTTTACCACCTGGAACCGAATATCAAAGAGGGGCCCGGCGGGTTTCGCGATATCCACTTGCTGCACTGGCTCGGTTTGCTGGCGCAAGACAAAGGGCGAATCAAAGAAGCATTGGAAGCGATTGAAGGGCCCAAGCAATTCCTGACGGCGGTGCGCTGCTTTTTGCACAACGAGACGAAGCGCGACAACAATCTTCTTAGCTTCGAGCTGCAAGATAAAATCACCGCATATTGGATGGACGCTTCTGCGAAGCCGGCGGAATGGATGCGCCTCTATTACCGTAATGCGCGCCAAGTTTATCAGGCCGCTCTACACGCGCTGGAGTTTGCCGAGACCAAAGATCCCTCGATTGCGCGCCAGTTCCGCGATTGGCGGGGCAGGCTTTCGAGCCGCGAGTTCACCGTTGCTCATGAACGCGTGTTTCTGCGCAACCCCGCAAGCACTTTGGGTTCGGCCGAGAACGCGCTGGGGCTTTTCACGTTTGTGGCGCGGCATGGCATTCCGCTTTCCTGGGATGCGCAGCGGCGGCTAGCCGGCGATCCGGGCCTGGCAGCGCGCTTTAAGAGCGATCCACCCGGCTGGCCGGCTTGGCGTGAGTTTCTTTCGCAACCGAAGGTGGCGATGGCGCTGCGCGAGATGCAGGAGGCGGGCTTGCTCGCCGCCGCCATTCCTCACTGGAACACGGTGGAATGCCTGGTAGTACGCGATTTCTATCATCGTTACACCGTGGACGAGCACTCGATTGTGGCCGTGGAAGCGATTGACCAACTGGGTCTCAAGACAGATTCCGCCGCACGTTTTCGCGAACTACTTCTCGAAGAGCAAGACCAAGCTACGTTACGTCTGGCGCTACTGCTGCATGATGTCGGCAAAGGAACCCGTCCCGGAGATCACGTGCAAGGCTCGCTCGAAGCAGCCAAAGATGTGTTCGAACGGCTCTCGGTGCCCACGGCCAGTCGCGAAACCGTCAACTTTCTGATTGCCCATCATCTCGATCTTTCGTCTGTCATGACCGGCCGCGATTTGGACGACCCAGCGACGGGCCGCTTTCTCAGCTCGCAAATCCCCACCCAAGAGGATCTACGGCGTCTCGCGCTTTTGACGTATGCCGATATTAGCGCCGTCAACCCGACGGCGATGACGCCCTGGCGGCTCGAGCAACTCTGGCGCGTGTACTCGGCCGGCCTCGAGCAACTGACGCGCGAACTGATCACGAATCGGATCGATGGCGAACAAGGCGCGGCCTTGGCGTCCGGACAATCGCCGGAGATTGCGGAGTTCGTGCAAGGATTTCCTACTCGCTATCTGCGCACCCACACACCCGCGCAAGTGCGCCGCCATTTTGAACTCGATCAGAAACGCCGGAAGGAAGGCCTCGCGGTGAGCATTACACAAGATTCCGGCGCTTTCTTGCTGACCGTTCTCGCCTCAGACCAAGCCGGTCTTTTCGCTAAACTATGTGGCGCGCTTGCCAGCCGGGGCATGAACATTCTGAAGGCGGAGGCCTCCTCCAACAGTCACGGTTGCATTCTAGATTTGATTCGCTTTAGCGATCCGATGCGCAATCTCGACTTGAACCCCGACGAGGTGGACCGCCTGGAATGGACCGTCGAGTGCGTTTTGCGCAATTCACTCAGCGTTGCCGATCTCATCAAACAACGGCGCCCTCAGCCACGCCCTTCCAGCGGCTCGAAAATCATGCCGTCGGTTCGTTTCAACAACGAGGCATCGGACGAATGCACATTGATCGATTTTGTCGGCGAGGACCGTCCCGGGTTGCTGTACGATTTAACATCGGCAATCTCAGGCGCGGGCTGCAATATCGAACTCGTGCTGGTGGACACCGAAGCGCACAAGGCCATCGACGTGTTCTATGTGACAAAGGCCCACAGCAAGCTTGACGAAGATTCGTCTCAACATTTGCTGGAAGAACTGAAGCGCGTCGCCATGCCAGTTTGAGGCCATTCGCGCGGTACCACAGAGGCGCCGCGACTATTGTAGTGTCCAACAAATGGCTG
>PMSX01000047.1 GCA_003167495.1 Bryobacterales bacterium
CCGGCGGCCTGCCGGGCGGCGTTCACAATCTGCGTCAGTTGCGACGTGCAATGAATAGCAAATTCGCCCGCAATACAGCTGCCCTCATACTCGCTCTAACCGCAATCGGCGCATCGGCGGACCTGACCCCCGAAAGGTTGATCAATGCCGTGGCTGAGCCTCAGAACTGGCTCACCTATAGCGGCACCTACAACGGGTGGCGCTATAGCGCGCTCAACCAGATTAGCCGTGACAATGTGCGCAAACTGCTGCCTGTTTGGGCTTTTCAAACTGGCAAAGCAGAGGGGGGCTTTTCCTGCACGCCGTTGGTGGCGGACGGCATCATGTACATCACCTCGCCTGGCAACCGGGTCTTTGCCCTCAATGCAGTCACGGGCCAGGAAATTTGGCATTACTACTACGCGCTGCCCAAGACTCTCGGACTGATTTATGGCCCGGTAAACCGCGGTGTCGCCATCGGCGCGGGTCTGATCTTCATGGGTACTCTCGACAATCATCTGGTCGCCCTCAATAGCCGCACCGGCAAAGAGGTATGGAACGTCGATATCGAAGATATGAAGCAGTGCGGCTGCAACATTACAGGCGCTCCACTAGTCGTCAAAGACAAAGTTCTGGTCGGCGTCACTGGTGGAGATTCCGCCCACCGCGGCTATATCGACGCGTTTTACGTCAACACCGGTCGGCGCGCCTGGCGCTTCTGGACCATTCCCGGTCCCAACGAACGCGGCAACGAGACCTGGCAATCCGGCAGTTGGAAAAACGGCGGCGGAGCCACTTGGCTGACCGGTTCGTTTGATCCCGAATTGAATCTCATCTATTGGGGTATTGGTAATCCGGCCGCCGATCTGTACGGTGGCGCGCGCCAAGGCTCGAACCTTTACACCGATTGTGTAGTGGCATTGGACGCCGACACTGGAACTCTCAAGTGGCATTATCAGGAAATCCCGCACGACGTTTGGGACTGGGATAGCGCCTATGAATGTATTCTCATCGACAAAGTGATCGACGGCGTCTCCCGCAAGCTTCTTGTTCATCCGAACAAGGGCGGTTACACCTGGGTGCTCGACCGCGTGACCGGGCAATTTATCGCGGCTTGGCGCTTTGGCGAAAACGTAAACTGGATAAGCGGCATCGATAGCAAGGGAACGCTGCTGGGTCGCAACGAACCGATTAAAGATAAACCCACGCTGATTTGCCCCAGCGTGAGCGGCAGCCGCAGTTGGAACCACGCTTCCTACAGTCCGCAAACGGGCCTCCTCTATACACCCGTCATGGAGTATTGCGACCTCATCACTCCGCGCGCCGAGACTCCGGTTCCAGGCGCTACTTCGTTCGGTGGAAGCTATGAGATGAAGCACCCGCCTAACGGAGAAGCCGGCGGCCACCTCGACGCTTATGATCCCGTCAGCGGGAAACGGCAGTGGTCTTACCGCTCCAAATATCCGCTGCTGGCCTCCACGCTCGCCACCGCAGGAAATCTGGTCTTCTCCGGCGATCCCGAAGGCCATTTCTTTGCCCTCGACGCGCTCACGGGCGAGAAGCTCTGGAGCTTTTCGACCGGCTCGGGAAATCGAGGTTCACCTGTCACCTTTGCCATCAATGGCCGCCAGTACATCGCAGTTCCCACCGGCTGGGGCTCGGCCGTGGCGGGCGCTATGCCTCAGATTTGGCCCGAAACTGAAGATTTTCCCGCTGGCGCGACTCTGTTCGTGTTTGCTCTTCCCGAGTAAGGTCGCCATGTATAAGTTCGGATACGCTCTCTTACTCGCAGCGTGCACGCTGTTCGGACAATCGAATCCTTCTGCCCAGGCAGTGCAAGGAAAGCAGGTCTTCAATACTACCTGCGCCGTCGGTTATTGTCATGGCTTGGATGGACGTGCCGGACGCGGACCTCGTATGCGCGACCGTACATGGTCGAAGAACTATCTCTATAGAACCATTGAGCAGGGTATCCCAGGCTCCTCCATGCCCGCCTGGCAAGGCAGAATTTCCAAAGAGAAAATCGCCGCCGTCGTCAGTTACATTCTCACCATTTCCAAAGAACAGCCCGGAGCCGAAAGCGAACCGGTCCAAGCGAGCCCTTCCATCGCCACCATGGACTCGCCGGGAAAAGCTCTTTTCTTCGAACTGATGCGTGATCGTAACTGCGGTGTCTGCCATCGCGTCGGCGGCGCCGGAGCCGTGGTCGCCGCGCCGTTCACAAGCTTCCAGGGCGTCCCAGCCCCGACTTTGCTCGCTAAAATCACTTCCCAACCCGCCAGTGGATCCAACGTGAGTGTTCGTCTCGCCGGCGGTGAAGACTTTTGCGGAATCAAAGCGGCTGCCGATCCCCAATATCTTCGCGTTTACGATCTGGGCGGTGCTGGGCCGCCCGTATTGAGAAGCATCGATATGCAGTCTGTTCTATCGGTGACACCCTGCCCGTCGCTCAATGTCCACGCGAGCAATACGGTCGTTTATAGCTCCTTGGAATTGCACAGTATCGCTGACTTTCTCACGCAACAATCTGCTCCTGAATAACCAGGAAGCCCGTCTCGCCCGCCGCGGCAAAAAACCTTCGATCTCGCCAGCCACACCGATTCCATCCAAGCCACCGCCTAAAATATCGATAAACACCCGCGAGTGCGCCCGTATTTTGTTTTATCAGCGTTCATCAGCGTCCATCTGCGGCTAATAAGTCTTGTTTTCAGGCTTGGCCTTTCGCGTGCGGTCGCTCCTTTGGATCGAGCCGCGCTGGGCGCGGTCCTCGAAGTTGCGCACCGTTTACAGGTATATAGGTAAGTTCCTGACCTGACGCGGCGCTGCGCAGCATGATACCGCCGCGGCTCATATCACCCCGACCGACGAATTCTGCGGGAAACAGCAGGCGGTGGTCCAGCACTTTCAGCAGGGCCGTTGTGTATTTAGCGCTGGCCACACTTCCTAGAAGCACGAATGAGCATTGATGACCCGTAGCGCGGTCGACTGACCCGGCGGCGGCGAGCAGCGCGTCCTGGTGGACAGGATTATCTTCGTCCACGTCTATTTCCGCCGTGGCTCGGAGCTGTTCCAGGCTGAAGACGGTTTCGGGCGGGAGTAGGCCGAGGCCGGGCACAATCACCAGAGCATTTGACGATTGGCCTGGAATTGCGCCGAAAGCGCCTGCGTAGGCCATTTTCCCTCTGAAATACAAACCGCTAATAAAGCTGTAGATTTCGCCGAGTGTCGCAGAGCCGGCCCGGAATTTGAGGGCGAGCTCGAAATTGGCTTTGTCGCTTGTGAGGATGGAATAACGGCGTCCACCGGCTTTTGCGGGAGAGAGAAGAAAGATGCGGGACGGCGGTGCGGGCAAATGAAATCTCAAGCTCCTTTCAACCGCAGGATATTATGACCGGGTGGAGCTTGTCGTGAGTCCGCCGGTTTTGCCCATGCTTGCGAAGCGAACGGAAGAACTGCCGGCGGGTGAGAATTGGATTTACGAGCCAAAGTGGGATGGTTTCCGCGCAATTGTCTTTCGCGATGGGGACGAAGTCCTTATTCAAAGCCGGGACGAGAAACCGCTGAACCGTTATTTTCCCGAATTGCTCGGCCCGTTGCGCCGCGGTTTGCCCACGCGCTATGTGGCCGATGGCGAGATTGTGATTGCCAAGGATGGCGCGCTCGATTTCGATGAATTGCAGTTGCGGCTGCATCCAGCAGCATCGCGCGTCAACTTGCTCGCGGAGAAGAGTCCGGCGGCAGTGGTGTTTTTCGATCTGCTTTGTGAGGGAGCGCACGATTTGCGAAATGAGCCCTTTCGAGCTCGACGAGAAACGCTGCAGAAGGTGTTAAGCCGAGTGGGAGCGCCGATTCATTTGACGCCGGCGACGACCGATCGCGGTGTTGCGGCGGATTGGTTTAAGCGGTTTGAGGGCGCGGGGCTCGACGGCGTCATGGCGAAGTCACCCGATGACATCTATGAACCGAACAAGCGCACAATGTTCAAGGTAAAGCATGAGCGCGATTGCGACTGTGTGGTGGCCGGATTCCGGTGGCACAAGAAGGTGGAAACTGGAGTCGGCTCGCTTTTGCTGGGACTGTTTAACAACGAGGAAAAACTCCAGCATGTGGGTGTGTGTTCAAGTTTTTCCGTGGAGACACGAAGAGAGCTGGCAGAGTTCTTGGAACCATACCGGAAGAACGCGCTGAACGATCATCCATGGATGGAGTGGGCGGCTTTGGACGCCGGACAGCGGATGCCCGGAGCTCAGAGCCGTTGGAGCAGCGGCAAAGATCTTTCGTGGGAGCCGGTGCGTGTGGAGTTGGTTGCGGAGGTGGCGTATGACCACATGCAACGCGACCGCTTTCGGCACATTGCGCAGTTTCGAAGATGGCGGTTCGATAAAAAGCCAACTGATTGCACGTATGCGCAATTGGAGGTTGTGGCTCCGCACGAACTAGCGCAAATTTTCGGCTTGCTCGGCTAGTCCACGCGCCTTTTCTTTCGCAGCGCGTTTTGCAGCAAGATGTTCACGCCAGACTCGGGTGGGATCGTCGTCCGGGTCCGGAGTTTGTTGGGCAGGTCGAAGAGGTTCGGGTACATTCTTGAGATTGATACGAATGCGCGTCCAGGTGGAGGAGCGGCCGCGCATAGAGTCGACCAGGATATCTTCGGGAAGAAGGTGCTCCACGACTTTTGCGTGCCTTGCTTTCCAGCGTTCCAACCCTTCAAGGGCCGCTTGTTTGTCGGGTGAATGGGCGATCACCAGCAAAGGCATTTTTTCGCGCTTGGGTTTCGTTGCGGACTTGGCGCGTGATGGAGCGACGCGCGGCGCTTCGCCATCCATCTTACGGAAGTGAGGCGGCCAAGGCGCATCACCCAAGCCGGCGGCCTCGTCAGCTGCGGCGAGCTCCAGGAGTTTTTCGAGAGAGCAGGGAGAGTGATCGATGTTTTGGTGTGGGTCACCAATTTTCGCGTAGCGATCCGGGACTGTGAAAATAGTGAAATCGGCGGGCTCGCAGTCAGCCACGTCGTTCCAGTGAAGAGGCGTGGAAACACGGGCATCGGGCAGAGGGCGGACGGAATAGGCGGAGCAGGTGGTGCGATCTTTGGCGTTTTGGTTGTAGTCGAGAAAGACACCGTGACGCTCCTCTTTCCACCATTTAGAAGTGGCCATGCCGGGCACGCGCTTTTCGATGGCGCGGGATAGGGCAAGTGCCGCGCGGCGGACTTCCGCGAACGTCCAGCGTGGTTCGATGGAGACAATGACGTGCATGCCGCGAGAACCGCTGGTTTTAGGCCAACCCCGCAGACCGTTTTCAGAAAGAAAGGCGTTGACTTCGAGAGCGACTTTGCGCACGCCGTCCCAATCGATGCCGGGGCCAGGATCGAGGTCAATGCGAAGTTGATCGGGGTGGTTTAGATCGAGCGAGCGCACAGGATGCGGATGAAGTTCGATGCAGCCGAGGTTAACGATCCACAGAAGGCCAGCCCGACTGTCGATAACAAGTTCCTGGGCGGTTCGACCAGACGGAAATGAGAGTTCGACAGTGCGGAGAAACGCGGGGACATCGGCCGGTGCCCGTTTTTGATAGAAGGGTTCCTGTTCGGCGCCGTTTACGAAGCGTTTGAGGACGATAGGGCGATCGCGAATGCCGTTGAGGGCACCCGGCGCAATGGAGAGAAAGTAATTAACCAGGTCAAGCTTGGTGACTTTGGCTACTTTAGAGAAATACAGTTTGTCGGGGTGCGTAATGCGCACCTCGTGGGCATCGATCTGGAGAGTTTCTACGGCTTCGGAGTTCTTCATGCCCGCTAGAACGACCCATCCTAAATTATGGCGCACTAGAAAGGCTGTGCTAGTGCGGCCGGGTGTGCGCCACAGAAATGATAGCCGAACCGCGACTGCAAAGAGCGGTAACGACAAGTCGAGTTGGTATAGCGTACCGCCCCTTCACAGGCGGGGCTTGTATGAGCTACGGGCTTAGCTTTGTTAGGTGGGCTGATAGGCGGCGCGAGTATCCGCTGCGGTGAAGATCAATAAGGATTTCCGTCCTACAGGATGGCTCTTACCACGCCGCCGTCCACACGCAGTGCCGCTCCATTGGTCGCAGAAGACAGCTCACTGGCCATGTAGGTCACCATCGCCGCAACTTCATCCACGGTGGCAAAGCGCTGCAACAAGGACGATGGCCGTGCCCGCTCGAAGAACTCCTTCTCAACATCTTCCTTCGATTTGTTCTGCTGCTTCGCTATCGCCTCCACAAAGCCGCCCACACCTTCTGACGCGGTCGGGCCTGCAAGAATACTATTCACCGTCACGCCCGTTCCCACCACCGACTCAGCAATGCCGCGCGCCACGGCAACCTGTGCCGTCTTGGTCATCCCGTAGTGCACCATTTCCGCAGGTATCTGGACTGCCGACTCACTCGAAATGAAAAGAATGCGGCCCCAGTTTTTCTTTAACATTCCCGCGAGATAATGCCGCGCGAGCCGGACGCCGCTCATGACATTGATTTCGAAAAAACGGTACCAGTCGGCGTCAGGAATCTCAGCAAACGGCTTCGGCTCGAAGATGCCCACATTGTTCACCAGTACATCCACCGCCGGCAGGCTCGCAATCACCGTCTCGGCGCCGGCGGCACTTGAAAAATCCGACACGATGCCATCAACCTTGCCCGCAGGTGCGTGCAACCTGATCTCCGCCATTGCTGAATCGACGCGCTTTTGTGTACGTCCGTTCAAATAGACATGCGCGCCCTCGTTCACAAGCGACCGGGCAATCGCAAATCCAATTCCAGCCGTCGAGCCGGTCACTAGAACAACCTTATGAGAGAGGCGCAAGTCCACAATTTCCTCCAGACAACCTTCTCTTGGATTCACCAAGCCTCCCAAATGACGCGAGCCCTGCTAACTATACGGGCGCAAGCGACCGCCAAAGGCGCCGTACGCTATAAATCAAATAGGTATGGCGTCACAGCCGGAATTGCGGCAACCAGTTCACGCGCGGTACGAGGCGCTCTTACGAATCTCGCGGGCGCTTTGCGAATATCGCGATCCCAAAGAATTGTTCCGCGTACTGGCAGACGAGCTCCGGCGCGTTGTCGCGTTTAACTACGTAGCCGTCTACGTGTACGACGAGGCGTCTCACCAGATTTACAATCCTCTCCTCGAGACGTTGAAAGGCCCCCGCTTCGTTATTCCCGCCGGTTTTCCTGTCGAGGAGACAATTACGTGGTGGGTGTACCAACATCAAACGCCTGTCGTGGTTTCGTCTAGAGATACAGAAATGCGCTTTCCTCGGATGATGGAGGTATTCGAGCAGTATTCCGTTCAGTCCGTATGCGTGCTCCCCCTGACAACTGCGCATCGGCGGCTGGGCGGCCTCGGCTTCGGCATGGAACACCCCAACGGTTACTCGGAGGAAGACGCACGGTATCTGGCGGTCGTAGCAGATCAAGTCGCGCTCGCAATAGACATCGCACTACGGGATGAGGAACAGCAGACCGTTCAAAAGATTCTAGCCGAAGGCCAGAAGCTGAGTCACACCGGTACCTGGACATGGAATATGGCCACGGAAAATGTCAGTTGGTCGGAGGAGCACTATCGAATCTTCGGGCTCGATCCCGGCGCCGTCACATCCCTCTGGGAAGCTTGGCGCCAAGCCGTGAAGCAAGAGGACCGCCAAGCTTTCGTCGATGCCTTCGAACACGCGATTCGTGAGAAACGCAGCTTCAGTCACGAGTACCGCATTGTAACGCCGGAGGGTGTGGAACGAATCGTTAGAGGCATCGGGCATACCTCTCTTAGTAAAGATCATCAAGTGGTCGAGTTTATTGGAGCGACCATGGACATCACAGAAAACAAACGGACCGAAGAGGAATTATCCAGACAGAAAGCGCATTTTGAGAAGCTATTCGAACTGGCGCCGGAGGCGATTGTCCTGCGCGACTTCGAAAACCGAGTGGTGCGGGCCAATAAAGAATTTACCGAATTGTTCGGCTTCAGCTTAGACGAGTCCCTCGGCAGAAACATAAGTGAGCTAATTGTGCCAGAAGGCTTGTGGGAGGAATCGGAAGAGGTTCGCCGACGCCTCCAGAGTGGCGAACGAGTAAACGTCGAGTTGATCCGCCGGCGCAAAGACGGCACTCCTCTGACTGTTTCGTTTGTGGGAGCGCCTGTCTCTGTGGACGGCGGCGCACCCGAGATTTATGGAATCTATCGGGATATCACCGAGCGAAAACACGCAGAGGATGCGTTACGACGTAGCGAAGCTTATTTGATCGAGGGACAACGTCTCACCCACACAGGCAGTTGGGCACGAAATGCACGTACAGGGGAAATGTTCCTCAGCCAGGAAAGCTATCGCATTTTGGGGCTTGATCCTGCACGGACGAAAGCGAATTTTGAGAAGCTCTTAAACCGCGTGCACCCCGATGATCGGGCCTCGGTAGTCGAGACCGTTGAAAGGTCCATAAAGGAGCATGGTCATTACGAAAGGGACTATCGAATTATTCTGGACAACGGCGAGATCCGCCACATTCACGTCCTGGGCCATCCTGTGCTTGACGGGTCAGGCCGTTTGATCGAGTTCGTGGGTACTCACATGGATATCACCGAGCAACATCATTCGCGGATAGCGCTAGAGAATGCGTTTGAAGAGATCAAGGCACTGCGAGATCAGCTCTATCAGGAAAACGTAGCGTTACGCCAGGAGATTGACGAAACCTCGATGTTCGAGGAGATCGTCGGGAAGAGCGCTGCTTTGCGCGATGTCCTTAGACAAATACGAGCAGTCGCGCCCACCGATTCCACTGTTCTCATCTGCGGAGAGACAGGCACGGGAAAAGAGTTGGTGGCGCGCGCGATTCATAATTTAAGCGCTCGGTCGGCGAATGCGTTCGTCAAATTGAATTGCGCCGCGATTCCAACGGGGCTTTTAGAGAGCGAGCTTTTCGGCCATGAAAAGGGTGCCTTTACAGGGGCTATCGCACAGCGGATCGGCCGGTTTGAATTGGCTCACCGCGGCACAGTATTCCTGGATGAGATTGGCGAAGTACCGCTCGAACTGCAACCAAAACTTCTACGAGTGCTGCAGGAACGTGAATTCGAACGGTTGGGAAGCTCCAAGACCCTACATACGGAAGCTCGGCTCATAGCAGCCACGAACCGGAATCTGGCCAACATGGTGGAGGAGCAGAAATTCCGCTCGGATTTGTTTTATCGCCTGAATGTAATTCCTATTCGTGTTCCAGCCCTGCGAGAGCGGCCGGAAGACGTGCCGTTGCTGGTTCAACACTTCGCCGAGTTATTCAGTAGGCGCATGCACAAATCGATTGAGACGATTCCTGCAGAGACGATGAGTGCTCTGATTCGCTATGACTGGCCGGGCAATGTACGAGAGTTGCAAAACGTAATTGAACGCGCGGTCATCCTCTCGAACCGAGGCGTCCTGAACATCCCTGCGTCTGACCTTAAAAAAGGAGCGGGCGCAGCAAAAGAGAGTGGCGGCAGCAAAGCGGATACCAAGAAGCACGCCAAACGCGCCATAGTATTTCCCGATCGCGAGCAGATTGTGCAAGTTCTGAAAGAAACGGGTGGCCGCATCGGTGGCGAAGACGGCGCGGCCCAGCGTTTGGGTTTGAAGCGAACGACACTCATCGCCCACCTTAAGCGCCTCGGCATCAACGCGCGAACTGTTATAACCCACTTTTGACAGTACCCGTTAAGGGGACAGACGCGATTAGCATCGAGGCCGACGTCTACTAACCGAGCACGCATGGGCATTAAAATAGCGCGCTGCCGTTCTAAACTTCCCTCCAATCCACGATCCCAACGTCGCTGATTAAGTGGCGACTCAGTCATGGTCGATGTTCGGATTCCCACAGCCATGCCCCACATCAACTGCCGATGCGTCTGCTCGCATATGATGGAGTGTTGTGCTGGGCACTGTTTATCGGAATTGGAGCCTCAATGAGTGTACAAATCGAGCAGAAGAGCTATGAGATGCCCCCGCGAGAGGGGATCAGCATCGCACATTTTCTCACCGTCACCGACATCGAGCGATCGGCTCGCTACTACGAAAAGGTTTTCGGCGCTCGCATCCTGAGCCTGGGTGATGGCAACGCACCTGCATACCTTCAGCTTGCGAATATCTGGATGATTCTTAACGTTGGAGGAGGGCCGACCCCGGATAAGCCGACGGTAACGCTCAGCGTCCCCGACCCGAATCACATCAACAGCTTTATGAATTTCCGGGTTGCGGATATCCAAGCGTGCTATGAACTTTGGAAAAGTCGAGGAGCGGAGTTCATTACCCAGCCGATCCCCAAGTACGGCGAGACGCGCTGCTACATCCGCGATCCTGACGGATATATCATCGAGGTCGGACAGAGCACCGACCTTACCTACGGTTGACGCTCAGCCGGGAAAAGCATTCTCACATTCCCAGACGAGTTGTCGCCCGCCTATCGGGTATATAGAAGCGAGACTCCGTGATTCGTACCGATAAACGCTAGGGCTGTATCTGGAGAGACCCGGCGAGAGATCCGGGGAGATCCGGGATGAAGAGGCGGGTCTCTTTAGATACAGACGTTTGAAGGAAGCCAGCCGAAATTCACGTGCTGGGCGCGGGCCTATGGGTATTCAATGAACGGGAGGAAATTGGCGTCTTTGTTTCCGACAGCGGGAAGCGAGAGAAAGCGCAAAGAAGGCGATTGCGTTGTATAAGAAGCTCGTGAACAGCATCGAAGACACTCTAAGCGAGTGCTTCTTTTGTTTTATTTTGTTGCGGAGACGCACTTCAAGTGCGCGTGCCGGAGCAAGCGATGGTTCCGTCAATGGTGCCCGTTACGAACTGTCACACAAGCTCTCCCGGCCAACAGATCTCCGCGAGATCTGTTGGGCAGTGAGCTTCTCTATGACGAGCATGGAGCCGCCACAGCAGGGGCAGCGCCAGGAACAATCACGCGGTGGTAAATCGGCGGTGACGGAGGCAACCGCTGGTATTGGCGCAGCGTTGAGCAGCTTGAAACACAGCGGCAGAAGTGCACGCCGCCGACTAGGCAAGACCAGTCAGCAGAACGCCACGGCTGGCCTTGCCCGTGTGTGAGAGCGAAGGGTTGAGCAAGCCGTTTTTCAAGCCCGAAGTAAACATGAGGAGATCTGGCTCGCCGAAATGTCGGATTACGGCTCAGTCTTGGTGACTTTCTCTGTTCTCTGCTTAGTTGTCAATCGGCGAGAGCCCTCCCTCATTTCGAAGAATTGCTTTCGACAACGTTTCAAAGCTTCAGCAACTGGGACTTTCTGTGGCTTACAACGCGCTTATGGACGTCCTGGGGTTCAGTGACAACCACGGCCCGCGAGGCTTTCTTCGCCCGAATTGCCCTCGCCGTGCTTCCCGAAAAGATAACAATCCCCAATCCCATTCCGGCGAGGCCGCTATCTGTTGGTTCGGGAACTGAGACCAGCGAAGCCAAATCCACGTCGACCGCGAAATGCATGTCTTCGCCTGGCTCCAAGTTTCCTACTCCAGTGAAGCCATCAGCCACGGTGCCCGTGCCAAGATTTTCGGCAAAAGAAATGTTTTCGAATGCCGAGATTGCTAATTGGTAAGTGCCTGCCGGCAAGACGCCGCCATCCAGCAGTACGTCGTAACACTGGCCTCTAACCGTATTAGTTATTGCACCCGCCGGCCAAGTCGTGCCGAAAAAGGTGGACGCAACAAAACTTCCGTCGGCATCGAATAAGCTCAAATACAGTTCAAACCCGCCCTGCACGATTGTCGTTCCGTCACCATTGGCGCCCCGCCGTAACTGAACGTCACCGCACTCATATTCGAGAGTGACGAAACGACAAACGTCTCCACCACCGCTGCGTACTGGGCATAGTCGCTATCTGTGTTGGCCGCACCCAATGTGCAACCCGGCCCACAGCTGAATTTCAATGTGCTGCTTCGCCTTAGTGGTCACGGTTGTGCCAGGGGACCCGGTTGAGAACTCTGACAGACGTTAAAGCTCACTGTCGTTCTAGGGATTTACGGTCCCAATTTGCGAGATCGGCAGCGGCGCCATACGAGCTCTGCAGAAAATTCAAGAGAGCATCGTCCGGCGAAGAGAGCACTCGTACATCATCGTATTTGAGTATGAACTCCCCCAATGTGCGGTTGTATTGAGCGGCGGCGGGTTCAATCGGCTTTTCGGCTAGACCTATCGGCTCTGGAGCCGCGTAGCAGTAAAAAGCCGCATCGCCGAATCCGCCATTACCCGGCCAAAAGCCTGCGCTGATCACCTCGTGTGAATAGGCTTCGCGAGTGATTGAGTCTGCGTCCTTTCTAGGAGGTGCTGGCCGTCCTGAAAATCGTGTGACCGCAAGATCGAAACTTCCCCAAAAGAAGTGAACAGGACTTACTTTGCCAATGAAGCGAGAAGAGAACTGCTGAAAAATCTGGTCGATGTGCACCAGTGCCCTCCAGAATCTATGCGCATATTCGGGCTCATAAGAAGCATGTTCGCGATCTTCGGCAAAAGGGATAGGAGATTTCACTTCCACTGGTGTGGGATGGATGTGAACCGACACCCCTAATACCGCTAGGACGCGTTGATATTCAGCATAGAAATCCGCTACCGTCTGCGCTCGCAGCGGAAGGGACAGACTTGCCCCTGAGCTAAGCCGGAAAAGCAGATTGTGACTCACGAAATCGAATTCGATCTCTAGCATTTCCGCTCCCCACGGCATGGCTGAAGTGTTCAGCCCGTGGGCACTCACATATAAGGGTACATTCCACCAATGCGCCTGCAGCGGACTGAGCGCTAACCTTGTTTTGCCTACTATCTGGGTCCACAGGTGTAAAGTGTCCGCCGTACTTTGCCAGTTCGACCACTTGAGTTCGGGCCACCTTTTCGGATCTATTTGCAAATCTGACATGAATCACCTTCGCTCCTTTAACTAGATTACGGTCGCCGCTGCAAAACCAAATCTGTGACTTCTTCGGAGTCAGATATTGTAAGAAGGTTTCGAACAATACGACTTGCCAGCTTCAGACTACAACTCCACCACGCACCATTTGTGGACGGACTCGGCAACAATCCGGCGCCGGACTTGTCGAGTTGACGCCTATTTGCACTTTGGTCACGCAGCGTCGAGTTCGTCGAGTTCATTGAACCACTCCGACCTATCATGGCACCGATTCGCGCGCAGGAGTTTTAACGAAGAACACGGACGTTGATTCAGTCGCCGTTCCGTCCCGGCGACGCTGCGAACGATGAGGGGAGCCTAGCCGACTTCTCATTAGGAAATTAGTTTCCAGAATAGTCGGACGATGCGGGAGCGGGACGGGCAGCTCTACCTACCCTTGAGGCCGCAAACAAGGATTGGCCGGTTTAAAGGCGTTTAGACCGACAAGGAGGGAAGCTCGGCGCTCGTTCCAGTCGCTACGGCACTGGCGGCGCGCGTTGAAGTCGGAAAGCTGGAAGACAATGGAGAACTCTCTCTCAATTTCGTTCAGCCGCTTAGCCGCTGCCGATTTCCGCTAATAGCCAGGCACGCGCCAGTCTCCAATCGCGCAACACTGTGTCCGGGGATACCTTTAATACCTCGGCCGTTTCTTCCACGCTTAACCCACCAAAGAATCGCAGCTCGATGACTCTTGCTTTCCGCGCGTCCAGGTCAGCCAGAGCGGTCAACGCGTCGTCAAGTCCGATCAGCTCGCGAGCCCGGCCGGATCCGAGTTCCGGAAGCTCGTCCAGATTCACCTTTTCCACTGGCCCGCCGCGCTTGGCCGCGACCCGCCGCCGAGCCCGATCCAGCAGGATACGGCGCATGATCTGCGCCGAGATCGCGAAGAAATGCGCGCGGTGCTGCCAGTCCACGTTCGTAACATCGATCAGTTCTAGAAAGGCTTCATGAACCAAGCCTGTGGTTTGAATGGTCCGCCCAGGACGCTCATTCTGCATGCAATGTCCAGCAATGCGCCGAAGCTCGTTATAGACCCGCGGCGTTAGACGTTCTAGTGCGGCTGCGTCGCCGCCCGCCCAAGCGCGCAGAAGCCGTGTAGTTTCAGAGGTTTCGCAATCTCCCATAAATCCGGCTGGGAGGGAATTATATCCCACCGGAAATTTCTTTGCGCGACGTTCCAGTTTTCCCTTCCCGATTGCGCCTGAGGAGCGACGGGAGAGAACAAATGAAGTTGACGGCGATGATGCTGATCATAGGCGCGGTGGGATACGCCCAATCAGATGCTATAGACCGTAAGGTTACCGTTTGTACAGAAGGCGACGCAGCAGCTTTGGGGGCGGCGCTGCGTGCCCAGACGCTCGTTTCCAAGATGTTCGCCGAAATCGGCGTAACCATCGAGTGGCGATACGGCCTCCGCAATTGCCCCGCGGAAAGTATCCGCGTCAGCCTGAGCCGGAGCACCGCGACAACTCTGAAACCTGGCGCCCTCGCCTACGCCCTGCCATATGAGGGTACCCATATCGAGGTCTTCTATGACCGCATCTCGAAGAACTGGGAGCTCGCCATGGTTCCGGCCGTTTTGGGTCACGTGCTGGTTCACGAGATCACGCATATTCTCGAAGGCTTCAGTCGGCATTCTGCTTACGGTGTCATGAAGGCGCATTGGGACGAACGGGATTACTTTCTTATGAAGCGCAAGCCGCTTGCATTCGCTCCTGAGGATCTCGATCTGATTTACCGCGGCCTGACTGCGAGGGCGCGCGGTGCCATGGTGGCCAGGAATGTTCCCAACACGACGCTTGCAGGCCAGCAGTAGGAGGAATATTATTGGTCGTTATGACCCGCGAGCGCTGGCGGCAAATTGAGAAACTCTACCACTCCGCTCGAGAGGACGGCCGCGAGGTTCTTGCGGGTGTTGCTCCCGATCTACGCCTCGAGGTGGAGCGTCTGCTTGCGCAGGATTCCGAAGGCGCGATTCTGGACGGGCCTGCGGCGGAGCTTTTCGGGACCTCCACAGTCACACAATTCACCCCGGGTCTCCTGTTGGGGCCGTATCGCATCGAAGGACCGTTGGGCGCCGGAGGCATGGGCGAGGTGTTCCGCGCCACCGATACCCGGCTCGGCCGCGCCGTCGCTATCAAGCGGGGTCACGAGCAGTTCAGCGAACGTTTTCATCGCGAGGCGCGCGCGATATCGTCACTGAACCATCCGCACATCTGCACGCTTTACGATATCGGGCCCGATTACCTCGTTATGGAGTTGATCGAAGGCGAAACACTCGCAGCGCGTTTGACGCGCGGCAAACTTTCTGTGGAGCAGACCATTCACTACGGATCGCAAATTGCCGATGCACTTGCCGCAGCGCACGCCAAGGGCATCGTCCATCGCGACCTGAAGCCTGCCAATATCATGCTCACCAAATCCAGTGTAAAGGTCCTTGATTTTGGGGTCGCAAAATCGTTGCAGGACGAAACCCTCACGGCGAATCACGTAATCACGGGCACACCGGCCTACATGGCGCCCGAGCAGCGCGAGGGCAAGGAATGCAGTCCCCGCACTGATATCTACGCGCTCGGTCTGGTCCTACGCGAAATGGCGACGGGCCGTCGCGACGCAACAACCGCGAGCCTGCCTGCACACCTCGGACATGTCATCGAGCGCTGCCTGGAAAACGATCCGGAACAGCGCTGGCAAGCGGCTTCGGACGTTGGCAAAGAACTGGCGTGGGTGGTGGAATTGGCGGCAAACACCGCGCCTGCGTTTCAAAAAGATCGGAACCTCGGTTCGCGGCAACGGCAGCCGGATGTGCTCATCGCAAGCAGCATTAAACGATACCACGTAGTGCTCGGTGCCGCCGCGGTTATCGCGATCGTGGTCGCGATAGGCTGGTTCGCGGATTCCCAGCGGTCCAAGGTCCCGGCTGAGCTCACACAGAAATGCCTGACCTTCAACTCAGGCGAGGCTCATGTTAACAGCGCCGCGATTTCTCCCGATGGGAAATATATTGCTTACTCCGATGTTGCAGGGATTCATCTCAGGCTGCTTTCGACAAACGAAGAGAGGCTCATCCCACGGCCGCCCGGTGTTCCGGAATCCATATTCTGGGACGTCGCTTCCTGGTTTCCCGACGGGACGGAACTGCTGGCTAATCTGACTCAGCCCGGCGATGAAAGGAGCATGTGGACTGTGTCGCTGCTGGGGCAAGCTCCGCATAGATTGCGCGAGCGCTCCTTCGGGTTTGAGGTTTCACCAGACGGCAGCCACATCGCCTTCGCGCCGCGAGGAGGAACGGCTTCCGCGCCGGTGTTTTTCGCCGGTTCTGCCCGCGAAATCTGGGTGACAGATAGGCAGGGAAACTATGCTCAAAAGCTCGTCGGCGTTGCAGACAACGAGTGGCTCTATTCCGTACACTGGTCGCCAGACGGACAACGTCTGGCGTACATTCACGTCCGGAACACCCCACGAGGATTGCTGGCCTCGCTTGAGACCTGCAACTTGAAGGGGGCGACCCGGTCAGTTGTGCTGGGTGACCCGGGTCTTCAAATTTGGGACTCATGCTGGCTTCGAGACCGGCGGATTGTCTATTCGCGGCGGGAGTCGCCTGGTTCAGACGACAGCAACCTTTGGCAAATCGGTTTGGATGATAGTTCCGGAGCGCCCACGAGCGGCTCGAAACGCATCACGCAATGGTCCGGAGCACAGCTCGAGGGACTAAGCCGGACTGCGGATGGCACGCGCCTTGTACTCAGGAAGGAGATTTTTCGACAGCAGGTCTATGTCGGGCAACTCTCCTCGGCGAGAACGCTGATGGGTGCGCCTCGACGCTTAACAAACGATGACAGTATCGACGAGGCCTACTCGTGGACGGCGGATTCAAAAACGGTGCTGCTCATGTCGCGCCGCAACGGTAAATACGAGATCTTCAAACAGGCCATCGCTGAGAACACAGCCGAAGCTCTCGTGATACAAGCACAAAGCGCGCTTCTGCCACGGGTCAGCCCAGATGGCAAATGGGTACTCTACTTTTCGACGCCACCGGGACATGAGTGGGCGCCCACCCTGACTCAAATCATGCGTGTGCCCATCAACGGCGGATCACCGCAGTTTCTTCTCGAATCACGAAACTTCTGGGATCTTCAGTGTAGCCGCAATCCAGCAACACCTTGTGTGGTTCTTGAGAGAAGCCAAGATCGGAAGCAGTTTCTCGTATCGCTCGTTGACCCACTGAAAGGCAGAGGTAAAGTTCTCCGGTCCATTGACACTGACCCGGCAGCCCTCGCCTATACAGATGGACTTTCTCCCGATGCATCGACTTTCGCAATCGCCAAAAAAGTCGAGCCCAACATTCACATCCATTTAATTTCGCTTTCAGGGGCACCCAACCGTGAGATCGAGCTGAACGGCTGGGGAAACATCACCGGTCTTGACTGGTCGGCCGACGGGAAAGGGTTCTACTGTGGCTCTCTATCTCCGGGAGGCGGAACTCTCTTATATGTGGACAGGACGGGGAAGTCGCAGGTGCTATGGCAGGACAAGGGAGCCGCCACCTCTGCCTTCGACGCCATGGATGGCATACCATCACCCGACGGCCGCTATCTGGCGATGCCAGGCGGTAGCGTAGTGACGAGCAATGTCTGGATGCTCGAACATTTTTGACGCTTATCGTTCCGTAAACGGCGACTCGAGCAGCACACAACGAAGCGACCCAATGCGGTAATTGTGCCTGGAGTACGCCGCCGAAAGCAGTGCGGCTTCAGTTATCAACACGGCCGCAAAACGGTAGACATCTATCGGGAAGTGCTCCGACGCGGTGCCCCGTGGTGGCCCTTAAACCGTTGATAACTCTGGCGGTTGTACCGGTCTGGCCGGATTAGTCCTGAGAAAACGGCGATGGGTCCTTTGATCCCGGGAAATTAGTTCCAGATTGGAGCCGCTAATGCGACTTTTCCGCGTTAGCCCGATTGGGGGACTGCCATGCCCCGGCAATGGTGTGCGAGTTTACGACAAGAAAAACGAGTTCTGTCCTATCAATCCGAAAGCGGCGCGGAACTATTGGTTCTGAGCCGCTGCCCGAAAGTTCACAGTTACCGGAGCCGTGACACTGACCGCGTTTCCATTGAGAATCGTCGGACGATACTTCCACTGCAGAATCGCTTTTTTGGCGGCATTTACCAGCAAAGGATGCCCGCGCAGGAGCTGAAGAGATTTTATGGAGCCATCCTCACCTATAACGACGTTGAACTCCACTGAGCCCTGAATTCGAGCGGCTTGTGCCAGAGCGGGATACTCGGGATCTACTCGTTCAATTAGATTTGCCTCTGCCACGGCCGCCCCGATTCGGACTGCACCGTGCGGGTCGTTGTCATTCTGCACGGCGTATCCAGCGGGAATTTCAAACATCTTCGGGTCCGGTTCTTCACGTTTCAGCTGAGTGAGAGAAACAAGCTGCGTGCCGTGGCGAGGATCGGTATGTTTCACACTGAGGTTCATGTGCAGTTCGTCTGAATACCAATATTCGTCCGTGATAGTTATTGCTCTGTCATTGCCGTCCTCGCCTTCGGGGATTGTTCGGGATCGACGGAAACCATGAACACTCAGGCCCTCGATAGAAGAAAATCCTAGGTCGTCGCGCTGTACGTCTGGCCGAACGGCTGGTGTTTCTGAGGCCTGCGGTCGCGATGCAGCCAGCGAGACAACCGTTGCCTGCTGTGTCGCGGGGGTTAGCGTCGTCCTTGTGCGCGTGCTTGGGTCGAAAATCGTGATGTCACGAATGCGTCCCTCGCCTTGGTCCGAGGGCCGAAGATAGAAGCGATTTTCGTTGTGCGTGCGACCTTTGGAGTCGCGAGCGATTGTTGTCATCGTTTTGGTAGTGACAGTTGTGCCATCTGGCAGCGTCTGAATGTTGTCCATCATGGTTGTTGCACTAAACGGAGTGTTGGGGATCGCCGGAATGCTGACAATGGAAATCCACTCCGATATACCCACTGAGGGAACGTTTGGGCGTTCAGTTGCATCCTGAGCGGACACTATCGGCGCAATCAACAAGAGAGGCGCCCAAAGAGCATGAAAGTAGTTTTGGCAAAACATCGGCACAACCTCTGATGAGTACAGTGATTCTTTAGGTGCTTGCGTTGCACTCGATTTGCGCTTTTTTTCTGCGGCGAGGTTGACCTTTGGGATAGCTCCCGATAAACGCTCCTCGTCCCGGCCATTTCAAGTTGACGGAAAATCGGGTGCGCGGAACTGCCAATTGTCCGCAACTCCCTAGCCGAGTCATTTTGGCCGCAAGCGTTATCTCACGCCCAAATCCCCCGCCCAATTTTCCCCGTTCACAGACCTTAAGAATAATTTTCAGATTTCTTTACCCCAATCCTCCCAACAACCTACCGCCAATTTCCCAACCAAACTCCTCACCATAGTTCGGAACAGCCTCTTCATTTGCTACATTTCACTCAGGTCCAGCAGAGTGTTCACCCTGCCTGGGCCCTTTCCGTTTCTGGCCACAGAAACCGCCGCAACTTTCCACTCAAAGGAGTCCCTATGAACAGCAACATCTCCGACGCACAACTCGCCGCCAATCGCGCCAACGCCGCACACTCAACGGGTCCGCGCTCATCTACTGGTAAGAGAGTCGTTTCCCTCAACGCCGTCAAAACCGGACTCACCGGCAACACTGTCATGCTGCCCAAAGAGGACGCCGCCCTCTACACCATCCATATCGAAGACTACGCGGCGGAACTCCAACCTGTCGGCATTCAAGAGCGCGACCTCGTTCAGTCCATCGCCGATCTTCGCTGGCGCTTGAATCGCATCCCCGGTCTCGAAGCGTCCCTCAACTCCCACGCCCTTGCTACCTGCGCCAACATGTATCCCGAGCTTCCCGAAGCTGAAAGCTCGTTTCTCATTGAAATCGCCGTCTTCAACATGAATGAAAAGAAGCTCCACAACATCCACCTCCACGAATCCCGCCTCGCCCGCCGGCGTGAGAAAGAACTGGCCGAGCTCCGCGCCCTCCAACAGACCCGCAAAGCCAAGGAAGCCGAAGCCAGGGAAAAGGAAGAAGAGGCGAAGAAGGCTAGAGCCGCCAAGTCCCCGCAGCCCGCGGAAGTAAAAACCGCAGCGGCTTCCTCACAAAATGGCTTTGAATTTACAAATCAAGCAGCAACCCCGGCCAACCCATCCACACCAAAGGCGGATACGCCCGAAACCGTTAAGAAAACCGCCGCCTGACGAGTCACCCACTCTTGACAGTGTCATGACAGCCGTGACAGTGTCGCTGAGCGACACCAGCGGCTCAACCATCGGTACCAAGCGTCCTGTTCTCATCGCTTTAGAAGCAGCCCGTATTTGGCAGCATCCTTGCCTAAATCAAAACCGAAGGCACGCGATGTTGAGAACAATGATTTCCGATGGACCCTTTGAGCAGAAGTGGACTCTTCAGGGGCGGCTCTGTGGCCAATGGGCCACCGACCTAAAGCAAAAGTGGGAAGAGACGCGGAACACACGCAAAGGACGGCCGTGCGTCGTTGACCTGGAAGACGTGATCTTGGTGGATGAGGCCGGCGAAAACACACTCTGGCAAATGTCGATCGAGGGTGCGCAACTCGTGTCAAGGCGTGCCTATATGAAGAACGTACTTACCGGCTTAAATGCCGGTAAAGGCCAAGCCGACCCGAATCGCTGAGGAAACAGACCAATGTGGATAATCAAAGTCGCTCTTGGAAGACCCTACACTTTTATCGTCTTAGCGTTGCTCATTCTGATCCTCGCGCCGGTAGTAATTTTGCGGACACCGACAGACATTTTCCCTAACATCAATATTCCCGTCATTTCGGTTGCCTGGACCTACACAGGTTTGAACCCCGAGGAACTGGAAGGCAGGCTAACGACGCCTTACGAGAAATCGCTAACCACGTTGGTCGATAACATCGAACATCTTGAATCAACAACCTACAACGGCGTGGTAGTAGTCAAGCTCTTCCTCCAGCCCAACGCGAGTCTTGAGATAGCTAATGCCCAAGTAACGGCTGCCTCGCAATTTCTACTGCGACAACTACCGCCTGGCCTGCAGCCTCCGCAAATCATCAACTTCAGCGCATCAAGCGTTCCCATTCTGCAATTAGGCTTGTCTGGAAAGGGCCTGTCTGAAGATCAGCTCAACGATCTGAGCCTCAACTTTCTGAGGCCGCAGATGGTGACAGTTGCGGGAGCGGTGGTGCCTTATCCATATGGGGGGAAGCAACGTCAGGTGATGATCAACATGAACGCCGGACTGCTGCAGTCGAAGGGCTTGTCCCCACAGGACGTCTTGACGGCAGTCAATCGCCAGAGCCTGGTGTTGCCATCCGGTACTGCCAAGATTGGGCAGAGCGAATATGACATTCGATTGAATGACAGCCCTCGTGAGATCAGCGGGTTGAATACACTTCCCCTCAAGCACGTCAACGGCACCACGGTGTATCTCAGAGATGTGGCATCAGTAGCTGATGGATTCGCGCCCCAAACCAATATCGTTCGTCAAGACGGACACCGGGGTGTGTTGGTCACGATTGTCAAATCGGGGACGGCGTCCACGCTGGATGTCGTCTCGGGAATTCGTAAGTTACTTCCTCGAGTGGCCCTTACTTTGCCCCCGGCTCTAAAGATCGAGCCCCTTGATGACCAGTCGGTGTTTGTTCGGGGCGCAGTCAGTGGAGTGATTCGCGAAGCTATTATTGCGGCGGCTCTCACCGGACTCATGATCCTTCTTTTCCTGGGGAGCTGGCGGAGCACGCTGATTATCGCTATTTCGATTCCGCTTTCCATTCTGACGTCCGTTATCGTTCTAGGATTTCTAGGTGAAACGATCAACATCATGACGCTAGGAGGTTTGGCTCTAGCCGTAGGTGTTCTCGTGGATGATGCGACAGTGACCATCGAGAACATCGAACGATTTCTGGAAGAGGGGCACGAACTTCGGAGCGCCATCATTGAAGGGGCAGGCCAGATTGCCGTGCCCGCGTTGGTCTCCACGCTCTGCATCTGTATCGTGTTCCTGCCCATGTTTCTCCTCGGCGGTGTAGCAAAGTATTTATTTGTTCCTCTTGCAGAGGCGGTGGTTTTTGCGATGCTCGCCTCATACATCCTTTCGCGGACACTTGTCCCCACCTTGGCTATGTTCTTACTCAAAGCCAACCAGCATGGCCACGGGTCGAGAAATCCATTGGTGCTCTTTCAGCGTGGTTTTGAAAGGCTCTTTGAGCGCATTCGCCTGGGTTACCACTTAGTACTGCAACGGCTGGTAGCGGCGCGCGTGGCATTCATCCCCCTCTTCCTGCTAGGCTGCCTCAGCTTCTTCGCCTTGATCCCTTCGTTGGGACAGGACTTTTTTCCGAACACCGATAGCGGTCAGTTCATTCTTCATGTGCGCGCCAAGACCGGAACGCGTATTGAAGAAGCCGCGAAGTTATGCGATTTGGTGGAAAATTCGATACGCCGAACTATCCCGCCGGCGGAGATGGACACCGTGATTGACAACATTGGCATGCCATACAGCCAGCTGAACACGCAGCATATGGTTTCAGGAGCGATTGGCGCCGCAGACGCCGATGTAATCGTGTCACTCAAAGAGGAACACCACGCAACAGCCGGATATGTCCGCCAGCTGCGAATCAAGCTGCCGAAAGAATTTCCCGGCACAACCTTCTCATTTCTTCCTGCCGACATAGTCACGCAGATACTCAATTTCGGCTTGCCCGCACCCATCGACATTCAAATGGAAGGGGCAAACTACGAGAAAAATCGCGCTGTTGCCGACCGAATGCTGCAACAGCTCCGGCCCATTCCCGGTCTAACCGATCTGCGAATTCAACAACCGGCAGATTATCCGGTTTTCAACGTGCAGGTAGACCGAACGAAGGCAGACCAAGGCGGATATACCGAGCAGGATGTAGCCACCAGTCTATTGAATACGCTGAGCGGGAGTTTCCAGATACAGCCGATGTTTTTCTTGAATTGGAACAATGGCGTGAACTATAGCCTGGTAGCGCAAACCCCGCAGTATCAGATGCAGTCCCTGCAGGATCTGAAAGGCATTCCCATCACTGCCACGGGCATGACCAGGCCGGAAATTCTGGCCGACGTTGCGTCTGTCTCGCGCTCTAGCGAACTTGCGGTCATTTCCCACTACAACATCCGGCGGGTGGTGGATATTTACGGGTCAGTACAAGATCGTGATCTAGGTTCGGTTGGGAAGGATATTGAGCGGATTGTTAGCGCAGATGAGAAGCTTCTGCCGCGCGGCAGTTTCGTTCACGTTCGAGGCCAACTGCAGACGATGCGAACTTCATATATAGGCTTGCTGGCCGGGCTGGCGTTTGCCGTGATCCTGGTCTACCTGTTGATTGTCGTCAACTTCCAAAGCTGGCTCGACCCATTCATTATCATCACAGCGCTACCAGCCGCACTGGCAGGAATTGTGTTGTGTTTGTTTATCACTCGAACCACCCTAAGCGTGCCGGCATTGATGGGAGCAATTATGTGCATGGGAGTAGCGACGGCGAATAGCATCCTTGTTGTCTCATTCGCAAAGGACAGGCTTGCTCATCACGGCGACGCGATTCAAGCGGCGGTCGAAGCTGGGAGTGCCCGCTTTCGTCCCGTACTAATGACCGCTCTCGCCATGATTATCGGGATGATTCCGATGGCGCTTGGAGCAGGTGATGGTGGAGAACAAAACGCTCCCTTGGGGCGAGCGGTTATCGGTGGGCTCATGCTGGCAACCATCGCCACACTCGCATTTGTGCCCGCAGTGTTCGCGCTGCTGCATGCAAAGCGCCCTGGATCAGACATTAAAGACACGCTTGAATTCGACCGCGAACCGGTACATGCATGAGGAGACTTTAAATGACTACTGAACTTGAACCTGATATCACAGAAACGCTGCCACAGCCGGACGTTGCGGAACCTCGGGAGTTTGTGCAGGCGGCTGGCCTTGTAGCCCTATTCGCAGTTTTAACTATTTTGGCGGTAATAGGTTTGGGCTTGCGCGCACGGCACGCGGCCGCCCAGGCGCTTGTCAAAACGGCTCAATCCGCCGTCGTGGCACGCGTCTCGGTTGTGCATCCGCAGCCTAACGGTAGCAACGAAGAACTGGTGCTGCCAGGTAACATACAGGCATTCGTGGAGGCGCCCATCTATGCGCGTACACATGGATATTTGAAAAGCTGGTACTTCGATATTGGCGCCTATGTTCACCAAGGCCAGTTGTTGGCCGAAATAGAAACGCCCGAAGAAGACCAGCAACTTGACCAGGCGCGCGCTGACCTAAAGAGTGCTCAGGCAAACATGAACCTGGCTGAAACCACGGCGGTCCGCTGGCAGAATCTACTAAAGAAGAATGCCGTCTCGAAACAAGAGACCGATCAAGCGGTAAGCGATTTTGCAGCCAAACAGGCAACCGTGGATGCGAGTTCAGCGAACGTCCGCCGTTTGGAGCAACTACAGTCGTATGAAAAGGTGTATGCGCCGTTTGACGGAGTGATTACAGCGCGCGAGACCGATATTGGCGCGCTAATTGACGGAGACTCGTCTCCAAGAGAGCTGTTTCATTTAGCTGCAATAAACAAACTGCGTGTATTTGTTCCGGTGCCGGAGGTTTCCGCTGCGTCTATCGCGAACGGCCAACGCGTTATTCTAACTTCCGACGAGTTCCCAAATGACGTCTTTCACGGGACGATCGCCCGCGACTCAAACGCTGTCGATCCAGCTTCGCGGACGTTGAATGTGGAGGTCGATGTTGTGAACCAAAATCACAAGTTACTCCCCGGCTCGTATGCCTTCGTTCACATCAAGGAACCCGGAAATGCGAAAGGTTTAACGATCCCGGCTAACACGCTGTTGTTCCGAAAAGAGGGTCTGCAGGCGGCGGTGGTCCGGAATGGGCATGCGGAGTTGGTTCCAATCACAATCGCGCACGACTACGGTGGCACGGTCGAAGTCAGCTCGGGCCTGAAGCGGAGTGACTCGGTGATTCTCGATCCTTCGGATTCGCTGATCGGCAACACCCCAGTTGAGGTGGAACCGGGAGATGGAGCGCAGCAATGAAACGAGAGCAGCCGAAAAAAAAGGGGGACACTCCGAACCCCGCTAAGCGAGAGGGTGGCTGGCCGTTTGTGGGGCTGGATGGCATCCAGCGCGCCGATTGCCAAATCGGCGCTCGCCGCACCTCCCTTATCCCCCCGAGTCTCCGAATCCGAGCCGCGCGCGTGAGCAAGCGGTCGCTCCTCTTCACTCTTTCCCTATTGTTTCTTTCCGGATGTATGGTTGGACCTAACTACACTCGTCCTGCCGTACCAACCACCCCACAATTCAAAGAGTCTGGGCCCACTACTTTCAAAGAAATGGATGGGTGGAAAACAGCCCAACCTAACGATCAGACAATCCGCGGTAACTGGTGGGAATTGTTCAACGATCCTCAACTAAATGCACTTGAGGAACAAATCGATCCCGCCAATCAAACGCTAAAAGCGGCTGCGGCGAATTTCAATGCGGCGCGTGCGGCCATTCGCGTCAGCCGTTCGAATCAAGCTCCTACGGTGAGCACCAACCCATCCGTAGGCGCGGAACGTGTCTCCGCGAATGAACCCTATTTCAATCAGGCGTTGGCAAATAATGGGGTTGGAAACTTTTCCCTGCCGTTCGATTTGAATTATGAAGTGGATCTGTGGGGCCGAATCCGCCGCAGTGTCGCATCCGCAGGCGAGCAGGCGCAGGCCAGCGCTGCGGACAAAGAAACGATTCGCCTGAGCCTGCACGCGGAGCTCGCGGTCGACTATTTCGAATTACGCAGCGCCGACGCACAAGAGAAACTACTACGAGACACGGTAACCGCGTATCGAGATGCGCTTAGACTTACTCAGGACAGATATGACGGGGGTGCCTCGCCTCTGTCCGATGTTGCGCAAGCTCGTACTCAGTTAGAAGCCGCGCTGGTGCAGCAGACCGACGTCACCGTCCAACGCGCCCAATACGAGCATGCCATTGCGGTCCTAATCGGCAAACCACCGGCTGCGGTCAACATTCCGCCGACGCCACTCACCATTCAAGCGCCTGAATTGCCAGGGATTCCAGGGTTGGTGCCATCGCAACTGCTGGAGCGCCGGCCCGACATTGCAGCCGAGGAACGCCGCATGGCTTCGGCCAATGAGCAAATTGGAATTGCGGAAGCGGCGTACTATCCGACGTTGAGCCTATCAGCGGTAGCAGGCTTTGCGGGAACTTCCGCGTTGAACTGGTTTACCTGGCCGAGCCGTCTCTGGGCTGTGGGTCCGATGATGTCAGAGACCCTCTTCGATCATGGCCTAAGACGCGGCAACGAAGAGATAGCGCGTTCCAACTACGATGCCACAGTGGCCAATTACCGCCAGTCGGTACTAACGGCCTTTCAGCAAGTGGAAGACAATTTGGCTGCACTGCGGCAATTGGAGATCGAAGCGGGGCAGCAACATCTGGCAACTGACTCAGCGGAACAGTCACTCAGCCTGTTTACAACGCGCTACGAAGGCGGAGTCGACACTTATCTGCAAGTCATCACCTGGCAGACATCGGCGCTTCAAAATCAGCGGAATGACATCGATATTCTGCGTCGAAGGTTGGAAGCGAGCGTGCTTTTGGTAAAGGCAGTCGGTGGGGGGTGGGACTCGTCGCGCCTGCCTCAAGTCGCGTCTCTGAAACGAAACTGATCCCTATGATGACGATGTTAGGCGAACGAATTCCTCTTCCGCAGATCGGATCTTCGGAACGATATCAGTTGCTGCTGGACCTTGCGAAAGCCGCAAACTCCTATCTTGATTTTCATCAAGTCATGCGCGCTCTTGGCGAATCTCTCAGCCGCTATATGCCTAAGCTCCGATTTGTCTCGGTGTTGATTATCGACGGTGACTTCTATTCGCCTTATGCCCTACATGTGTCCGGGTTGGAGCCTATAAGTGGAGAATCTTTCGGCGGAATGCTGGCCCGGCAAACCGGAATCGATTCAGACAAGATTCCGGCACGAGTGCCCATGAGGGACTCCGTACTAGAGCATATAAGCCGAACCCGCGAACCCTATGTGTGCCCCAATCTTATTCGAGGACTGCGATTCAAGGAGGATCCGCGACTGCTCACATACGGCTACCGTGCTTATGTGCTCTGTCCACTCATAGTTCGCGACCGCGTTCTCGGGGCCATTCAGTTCGTCGACGATAATCCGAGAGACTACTCGGAAGAAGAAGTATCGCTCTTTTGTGAAATTGCGGAAGTAGCTGCTGTTGCGCTGACGAACGCGCTAGCTTACCGGGAGATTGAAGTGCTACAGCAGAAGCTGCAATCTGAAAACCTGGTTTTGAAAGTCAACATAGCAGAGAGCACGGGATTTGAAGAGTTGATCGGATCGTCCAGCGGATTGAAACAGGTGTTGACAGCGATCGAAAAGGTAGCGGCCACTGATTCGACAGTACTTATTCTGGGAGAAACGGGTACAGGAAAGGAACTGATTGCCAAGGCGATTCATAAACATTCATCGCGCTCGGACAAGCCGATGGTGAAGGTAAATTGCGCTGCGATACCGGAATCGTTGATTGCCAGCGAACTCTTCGGCCATGAGAAGGGAGCATTCACGGGAGCCTTACAGCGGCGAATCGGGCGCTTTGAGATGGCAAATGAGTCATCGCTGTTTCTAGACGAAGTGGGTGAACTCCCGCTCGAGATGCAGGTCACTCTACTACGCGTACTTCAGGAACGTGAGTTTGAGAGAGTGGGCAGCAGCCATGTGATTAGAACGGACGCGCGCCTCATCGCCGCCACGAACGGAGATCTAGTAAAGGCCATAGCCGAGAACAGATTCCGCAGCGATCTCTATTATCGTTTAAACGTATTTCCTATTCACGTACCGGCCCTACGGGAACGCAGCGAGGACGTTCCCATACTCGTGGAGTATTTCGCTGCTCGGTGCGCGGAACGGATTGGAAAGAAAATTCGACACATTGAGAAAACCACCATGGATCTTCTCGTAAGTTACAAATGGCCCGGTAATATTCGAGAGCTCCAAAATGTCATCGAGCGCGGCGTCATTCTCGCGGACTCGGGAATTCTGCGGATCGATCCCACGGTGTTGGGCGCCGGCGCCGAATCTGCTGCGGCGGACACGGATAAAGATGCTTTGCACCAGCAACAACGAGACCTAATCGAATCAACGTTGGCTGAGACAAGAGGGCGAGTGGCGGGCCCTCATGGCGCTGCTGCTCGACTGCGGCTGCCCGCATCGACCCTCGAATCGAAGATCCGAGCATTAAAGATCGACAAACATAAGTATCGATTCCGTGACTGAAAACCCTCCTGTTTCACGCACAACCGCTAACCGAGCCGCGACTGGAAAGGAGTGGTAACGTACTCTTGTTTCAGCCAAGTGAGCACATAGGGTGCCGGATGAAGCAATGGAATACTTCTTCTTGTCGCCCAAAGCAGAAACGTTATGCCCGCCCTATCAACACGACGCAGCTCAGCCAAATCCAACTGGACGGTATAGAGTCCCTGCTGAAGTTGTTCAATTCTGGCCTGTGTTTCACAGACGTACTCTGCGGTCAGTACCCCCGACAGCGCCATGGTGACACCCAACTCTTCCGCGTGGATCTCGTCTATTCGGAACAACTGAATCCCCGGCCGATTTCAGGCTGCTTCCGATGCGAGACCTCGCTCGATTTGCGAGAGTTCCTCTCCACTGAGGCGAAGTGTGGCCGCACCAATGATTCCTTTTACCTGACTTGCGGTACGAACGCCTACTATCGCTCCTGTTACCGCCGGATTACGAAGCGTCCAGGCAATGGCCACTTCTCCAGCACTACGCCCATGGGTCGCTCCTATGCTCCGCAGCGTTTCCACCAGACGCAGGTTTTGCGACAGCAAGGGTTGCTGGAAGTTGGGATTGCGTTTGCGCCAGTCATCTTCCGCCAGGCGCGCGATCCGCTCTTCCGTCATGGCTCCGCTCAGCAGCCCTGAGTACATCGGCGAGTAGACGATAACACCGATTTGATTCGCTTGTGCGAAGGGAAGCACAGATCTTTCGGCGCCACGTTCCAGCAGGGAGTATGGAGGCTGAAGTGAACTAATCGGGGCCAGTGCTACAGCGCGCTTCAGTTGCGCAGTATCGAAGTTCGAAACGCCGAAGTATCGAATCTTGCCTTGCTGCTGCAGCTCCGCGAGGGCGCCGACAGCCTCCTCAATCGAACCGGGCGACGCACTTTCCGGCGCACCCTTCCAAGCCGGCCAGTGAATCTGGTAAAGGTCAATCTGCTCAAGACCAAGCCGCTTCAGGCTCGCCTCTACCTCACGATAAATAGAATCCCTTTGCAGATTATGGGAAATTTGGCCTGAACCATCCCATATCAAACTGCATTTTGTGAAGACATAAGGACGATCCACCATGCCTTTGAGAGCGCGTCCGACGACAGTCTCTGAGTGGCCTAATCCGTAAACAGCCGCCGTGTCGATCCAATTCAATCCACGATTCAGGCCCTGGTAAATGGCCGCTAGGGAATCGGCGTCGTTCTGTGGGCCCCAACTCCACTCCCACTGTCCGCCGCCCATGGCCCACGCGCCAATGCCAATCGGTGTAATGGCAAGATCGCTATTTCCAATCTTTTTCCGTGTCATATAAATCTCCGTCGAATTTAATTTTTCGTTCCTCAATCATTCAGGAAGTGGCGGTGAGTTTCGCCCTGGTGTTGTTGGCCTTCCTCTGCATTAAGCGCACTACTGCTGAGAAATCCTCCTCCAGGTCTGCTGCAGCCTCAAGCGCATTCATCTTCGCGGCCTCAGCCGTCGCGGGCATGGCGATTCCTAGTTCCGCCGCTTTTGAGGTGATCAAGCCAAAATCTTTGTGCATCAGACGCACCGGGAACTGCGGTGGGTAATCGTCAGCTTTAGCGTTCACTAACTTCCCCACATGGGCGGGAGCAATTACGGCAGTCTTGCCTAATGTCTCGCACAATAGGTCATGCTGAATTCCCAGTCCTGTACCAAGTGCTAATGCTTCGGCAATCGCCTGCATGCCAACGCCGAGCAGCGTATTTACAACCAGCTTCATAGCCAATCCGGATCCACTCGGCCCCATGTAGAACGATTGCTTCGAAATTGCTGGCAGAATGGGTGCGATTGCCTCGAAGACGCGCCGATCACCGCCGGCGAACAGCGTTAGAGTTCCGGATTCCGCAGCCGGTGTACTTCCTGAGATAGCCACGTCCAGGACATCTATTGCTCGCTTCCGGCCAGCGAGAGAGAGCTGCTGAGCCGTATCGGGCTCAACGGTACTCATATCAACAGCGATGGTCCCCTGGCGGATATAATCCAGGACCCCGCCGGGATTCAGATATACCTCCTTCACCGCCTTCTCGTCAGCCAGGCAGGAAAAGATCACATCAGCCGCCGAGGTAAGTTCGCCCAAATCGGCGGCAACCTCGGCGCCTTCCGCGCGAAGAGCTTCCGCTTTCGCGCGATCACGGTTGAAGACGATGAGTGGGTAACCGGCATTCAGCAGCCTTTTGGCGATACGCGAGCCCATGTAGCCAAGACCGATAAAGCCTAACCGCTTTTGAAGTCCCGCATTTTGATCTAGTGTTAGCATGTCTTTCATCTCCTTACGCGCAGCTATTGCGAGCTCGGCATCCCATCTGAGAGTGATCCTGTGTAGGTAACTCGCCAGACCGAATTTGAGCCGTCATCCGTTACCAATAGCGAACCATCGTGCGCTACTGTAACACCAACGGGACGTCCCCAGACAGATCGGTTGTTCACCACGAATCCGGTGAGAAAATCTTCGTATTCACCCGTGGCATGTCCCATGTGATGCAACGGTACGCGAATCACTTCATAGCCCGCGCGGACTGACTTATTCCACGACCCATGCTCGGAGGCAAAGATGTCTCCTCGATAGTCAGCCGGAAATTGTTGTCTCTCATAGAAGGTCATTTCAAGCGAAGCATTATGCGGTTGTAGAATAACGTCCGGGGTGATCACTTTCGGCTTCAGTTCGGGATGCTTGCCGGCGTGTCGCGGATCCTGATGGCCGCCCATGTACCACCAAGGCCAGCCATAGAAGCCGCCGGGAGTGACGTGCGTGATGTAATCGGGCACTAAGTTGTCGCCAAGTCCGTCGCGTTCGTTGACTGAACACCACAGCTCACCAGTATCCGGATCAATCGCTAGACCCACCGGGTTGCGGATTCCCGATGCGTAAACTCGCATACCTGAGCCGTCAATATTAAATGCCAAAATATCGGCCCGATTCTTCTCAGCGGGCGTCGTATCCGGGTCATCAACGTTTGAGCCAGATCCCACGGAGACGAACATCGTTTTGCCGTCCGGTGAGAATCGGACATCTCGTGTCCAGTGCCCCGGACCCGATGGAAGATCTGCCATGTGCTGCGCCGGACCGCTCGCTTTCAAATCACCATTCCGATACGGAAAGCGTACTACCGAGTTCGTGTCGGCAACGTACACCCATTGAGGATCAGGCCCCGGAGGGTAAAACGCGATGCCGAAGGGCCGATTTAGTCCAGCGGCGAACACTTCATTCTGGGCCGCCTTATGATCTGCGTTGAGGCCACGCAAGATTCTGATCTTGCCCGTGCTGCTTTCCGCAAGAAAGAAATCGCCGTTCGGCGCGGTGCGAATCAAACGTGGGTTGTCGAGACCCTCTGCGTACTGCTCAACCTTGAAGCCTACTGGCGCTTTCGGCCACGCATCTGGCGGTCGCGTAACCACTTGAGGAGCATTAGCCGCGGACTTCGTTACATAGGGCGCGGGTAGATCAGCGAGAGTTATCTTTCGAAACTTCCCCGGCTCTTCGAAACGGTATGCGGTGAAAGGCGCTTTGGGTTGAGGTAAATCTGCATCGTCTTGATTATCCGCTTGCCGTGCATTCAGCTTGAGTTGCGCCGCATTTGAGCCGCCCAGCGCCTTTAGGAAGGTGACGATTTGCCAGCGTTGTTCAGGGGGCATCTTTTCCCACGAAGGCATGCCGTTGTTTAGGTCGCCCATTGTGATATACCAAAAGATCTCTCCGCCGCTCGCCGATTGGGTGGGCCCGCTGGCCAGGGCAGGCACGTTACCATTTCCCTGGGCGTTCACTGCGTGACAGCCGGCACAGTTGCTAGCGTACAGTTGACCGCCCACTTCCGCAGCTTGTCGATTTCCCGCGTAAGGGTTCTTTTGTTCGGCCGTTTCAGGAGCGTTGTGGAAGCGGGTAGCCTGCGCGTTCGATGGTATCCCGATCAGAGCCGCCATCCCTACGAGCGCGATTCCAACCAATCCAAGTACCAGCGCGCGTGGCTTCAAATCAGAGTAGTAAGTGAACATTGTGTTTGATCCTGCACATTTCCCACGTTTGCTAAGGCAAACAGAATGCCACTTCGTTGTAATCGATGCGTTGTGCCCGCTGAACAGCGATGTCGCAACGAAGGGCAATGTCTGGCCATGCCCGGCGCTCACTGCTAGCCAAATCCAAGCACGTAGCTTTTCATACATGCCCCAAGTTTCACTCTCGAATTCTCGCGAATCCGCGAATCTCAGTTTCGCGGTAACCACGAACGACGGAATCTAAACACTTGATGTACTATCTGTCGTCACTTTGCGGCGAGTTGGCAGACGACTTGCTAGTCTCTCTACGAACTCATCTGAAGGTTCCAGCGCTCTACGATCAGCTACGGCTTCGAGGTGAGTAGATACGGGACGCTGGCCCTCAAAATACGTTCTTATTATGAAAAAGAAGATGGAGGCGAGTTATATGAAACGCCGTGATTTTATGGTTGGCGCTGCTATCGCAACTGGCGTGGCCCGGAGAGTTTTGGGCCAGACGCGCTCAAATCAAGCCAAACTAGACCGCCTCGCGGTCATGACGTTAAGTTTCAATAGAGTCTTGAAGAATCCCGTGCACCCGGACGACCCAGCACGCACGCTCGATATTTTGGATGCCCCGAAGATGCTCGCCGATCGGTTCGGCATCCACCATGTGGAATTTCAGCATTCCCACTTCGCGTCCACTGAGCCGGCCTATCTCAAGGAGGTGCGCGATCGGTTGAAAGTTGAGAAATCCCAGATGAACCAAATCTGTTTGGAATTTGGGCCGCTGAATATTTCCGCGCCCGATCGCGTAGTCCGTCTGGAGACAATCGACTTGACTAAGCAATGGATCGATCACGCGGTGGCGGTGGGCTGTCCGCGGGTCATGTTGAATCAAGGAACCCTTGCGCCGGAAGTACGCGAACCCGCGATTGCAACGTTGAAGGAGATTGCCGCGTATGGGACGAAGAGAAAAGTCTTTGTCACTATGGAAAACCGCGGCTACGGACCAACTGATACCAATCCAAGCTGGGAGGTCGTGGTGGAGGTCATCAGAGCTGCAGGCATCCATGCCAATCCCGACACTGGTAACTTTCACGATGAGGCGTCTCGCGCTGCTGGGTTGCGCGAGATGTATCCGCTGTCTTGCGGGAGCAGTCATGCTCATTACGATCCCGAGCGATATAGCGAGGCTAACGCAATCGGGATTGCAAAACAGGTGGGTTACAAAGGGCTCTATTCAATCGAAGCTACGTCTGCCAATGGACCCGATCCCTACGTCGCAGTGCAAACCATCATCGACGAACTGATCAAGGATATCTAAGACCGCGGCCACTTTCGGTCCGACGCCGTCAAGGCTTCTACGCGATGCTTCGATCCGCTGCCGCTTAGTTTCTGCTTCGGGCCGAACTCATTTGCCTACAATCCACTGAACTCGAAGAACCAACTTGTCTCCTTCAGACCTGTTCTCCGCACCAACTTCGTGGTATGCATTCGCGTACAACAGAACTCGGCCCAAATTCAAAACGGCTCCCGGACCGATTGCACCCACCTGCTCCGGAGAATCCAGGAGCGGAACTCCGTTCACCGCCGGAGTTGTCACCTATTTCAGGTAGTACCCATTCGCCCCAATCCACAGACGCTTGTAAACGTTGTGTCCGGTAGTCGCATTGAAGTGAATGGCCTGGCCAGCCTGTGTGGAGTGGTCTCCTGAAGCGAGTGGCGGATCATCGTTCTGGGAATTCCAGAGATAATGTACTCGCCAACTGGTCTCTATCCGTTTCGTCGGAAAGACGGTAATCGCATAATACGGATGAACGTGAAAGCATGGCTGCTCAGGTTCACCTCCGCAGTCCGCCGATATTCGCCCCCCGGAAAATCAAAGTCGAAAACAACTCTTTGATTGATCCGCACGCTATGCACTTTCTGCTCCTTCCACTGCAGAATCAAAGGCGACACGGTCAGATCTCCCCAGCCACCCGCACTTCCTTGCGCACCCGCATCCACATGCGCCGCCACTGCAACCACCTCCACGCCGTACCAAGCGCCGAGGATACCCCGATTGCTCAGCCACGCGATGTGAGTCAATCCCCTCACGCTTTCTATCGCCGGTGCCGCTACGCTAGTGTTCCCCGCCGCATCGGCTACTCTGCCACTCCGACTACCGTCGCCGATTTCTTCCACCAGGACCCGCGATGCCATCCAGAAAGCTGGTATCGCCAAGATTCACTACAGGCTCCGGTACAGGACCTTGCCCTGCAAGGTTAGCGGCACAAAGCAAAAGAAAACACAGCGCACGTAGACTGCCTGAGAACCGACGATACGAATCGCTTCTGAGAGCCACATGCCTTCGGGAATCGTCATAAGTACTCGCTAAGCTCTATTGCGCTCGCTGTGCGATCCTCGCAAGGATGGCTTCAGGACAACGCGCCCGCGCTCCCCTCCGCCGACGAGTTCGTAGGCGTGCCGGGCATCGCTGAGCGGCATCGTTTTTGCAATAACAGGCGCATGATAGCTGCCTTCCTCAAAGAACGGCGTAAGCGTCTCAAGGATCCGGGCGGCGGATCTGAGATCCATTTTGAGTGTGTCGACTCCAATGAGTTGAGACTCGTTGTGATAGAAGTCCACCAGGTCCAAGCTGACGCGACGCTCTGCCGGCGAAGTAATCTCCACCTGTCTGCCGCGATGCGCGAGCAATCCGAGACCTACCCCGAACATCGATCCGCCGGCAGCGTTGAACACAACATCCGCGCCATTCCCATTGTTGAACGAACGGAGAGTAGATGCCAGGTTCGGATCCCCAGAATCGAGTAGAACATCGGCGAGGCGGGCGAGGCGGCTGTCAGCAGACGGGCGAGACCGGTTGATAGCGAAGACGCGGGCGCCAATGCGCTTGGCAAGCTGCACAGCCGCGCTACCGACACCGCCCGTCGCCCCGATGACAGCAACGGTTTCATCTTTGCCAAGAGCAGCATATTCGATGAGACCACGCCATGCCGTTATAAACGTGACCCCGACAGCTCCTGCCTCTTCGTGAGAGAGCTTGGCTGGTTTGCGGACCAGGCTCGAACGTGGCACGACAATATATTCGGCGTGGGTTCCGTCTCTGGTGAAGCCGACATCGCCCCCGGTGCCCCACACTTCATGGCCAAGCCAATCGCTCGGGCCGTCCACGACGACCCCGGAGAAGTCGCGGCCTGGAACACGGGGAAGAGTAGTTTGCGACATTCTGCCGGCCACATTCTTCACATCGCTCGGGTTTACGGACGCGGCTTCGACGCGGACAATGGCGTTTTCGCCATCCGCCTTGGGGTGCGGCCGTTCTGCCAACTCGAGTTGAGAAGGATCGCCAAACTGCTTGAACTGGATTACTTGCATGATTTTTCTCCAAACTGTGAATGAATTTGCGGCCGGTCAAGCCATCTTTCGGTTAGCACATAGCCCGTGCTCATAGAGGCTACCAGCAGAGCTCCACGATTGCTTGCGGGGCGGGCGAAGGAATCCGTGCGAGATGGCACACCACACCAATGACAAACGCTAGCAGAACTCCCAAAATGATCATTTCCTTTCTGGTTTAAGAGTGAAAGCTTTGACGGAGCTTGAGCATTGCAGGATTTGCAAAGGCCGTGTGCGAGGGCGGCGTTGCCACTCCTTGACAGTCTGGGCTAGAAGTCGGGCGGTGAATGAGATGGTTGAGACGTGTCAGCAAAGCAGTGCCGATCGGCTTTCCTTTCGAATCATTTCCGGGAGTGCCTACGTCTTAGGGCATTGACGTTTTCAGTTCGCGGCCGGGGACGAGACGCAGGATGCGATCGGGCTGGTTGAGCACTACATACAGGTACCCAGCGGGCGAATTTTCGATATCGCGCACGCGACCGATTCCTTTGAACAGGATTTCCTGGCTGGTGACATTGCGGCCTTCGATAGTAATGCGGCGAAGTTCCTGGGCGGCGAGGGCGCCCAGGAAGAGATTGTTTTTCCAAGCGGGGAAGCGGCTGCCGGTGTAAAAGGCGATGGGGCTGGTGGCGATCGAAGGCACCCAATAGGTGATGGGTTGATCCATGCCGGTTTGCGAGGTGTGATCGGTGATGGGAGTTCCATCGTAATTCATGCCGTAGGTGATAACAGGCCAGCCATAGTTGTGGCCGGGTTCGATGATGTTGAGTTCGTCGCCGCCGCGCGGACCGTGTTCCGCTTCCCAGAGTTCGCCGGTCACGGGGCTGAAGGAGAGGCCTTGCGGATTGCGATGGCCGTAGCTCCAGATCGCTTTGATAGCTCCGTCGCGATGAACGAACGGATTGTCCGAGGGCACGCTGCCGTCTTCGTTGACGCGATAGATTTTGCCATTGGGTCGAGAGAGATCCTGTTCGTCGCCGGGGGCGGCGCGGTCCCCTATAGAGAAGAAGAGGTGACCCTGATTGTCAAAGATCAATCGCGAGCCGAAGCGCTGGCCGCCAGGACGGTAGAGAGCGGAATCGGCTTTGAAGATTTGCTGCTGATCGACGAATTCCCCGTTGCGGAGATGGCCACGGATGATAGCGGTCATGCCTTGGCCATCGGCGCTTTTGTCGCCGTAGGAAAGGTAGAGCCAGTTGTCGTGGAGCACTACATCGAGGAGACCACCTTCGCCGCCGTAGACAGCGGGCATTCCATGTATGGGTTCAGGCAGGAGCTTGCCATTTTCGACCACGCGGAGGCGCCCGGGGCGTTCGGTGATCAGCATCCGTCCGGCGGGCAGAAAGGCGATAGCCCAAGGAACATCAAGGCCGGATTCGATTACCGGCTCGAGTTGGAAGACGGCCCTTTGGGATTGAACGGTAATGCCGGGGGCCGGCGAGTTGTATTTGGTATGGTCGCGTTCGTAGGCGGCGGCGCGTTCCCGGATGTAGATGACGAGTCCGCGGATTTCGGCGTCGTTGAAGGCGTGCTGCAGGGTGCGATGGCCGTCGTGAATGCTCCGGGTGGCCTTTGCGTCGTCCATTGGCTTATTGACGAGGCTTGGCGCGGTGTCACCAGCCATTTCCAGGCCGTGGCAACTGGCGCAGTTTTCGGCGTAGAGCTTAGTTACTTCGCGGCCCTGACTGGGTGGATTGCGCTGAGCGAAACAAGTAGGTAGCAGGAAAGGGACGGCAAAGAAGAAAAGGGATCGAATTCGACTTTTCAAGTGCGTTTACCAGCGGCGACGGTGCAAGGTGGAGGGCATGCCCTCTTCCTAATTTTACAACGCCCACGCAGGCGAAGCCTTGCGCCAGACTGACCTTTTCAAGGAATGCAGCGATGCCCCATTCAGACAGGGTGCCGGTCTTCAATCGATAGTGGCTACAAGATGCTGTCCATGGCATCGCCGCTCAGTCAGCCGAGCGCCGTTTGACCGAGCGCGAGGAGCCGGCGTGGCTTTGCACTGATCAAATTGCACTGTAGCTTTCGACGCGCGCGGAGAAGGCGGATGCGCACCGCCGTTTCCGAACAACCTCGCAATTGAGCAATTTCCGTGGCCTTGTAGCCGTCAAGATAGTGCGCCTCCAACACGATCCGGTCGTTCGGCTTGCACTCCTTAAGAATTCGCTCAACATCCATGGCAGCGAAATTCAGGCTAGTAGACGCCTCGACTTCTGTTAGCGGCTCGGTTTGTCGCTCGCGCCGCAACATTGTTCGATAGATATTGAGCGCGATAGTGTTGGTCCAGGTAAGGACAAGGCTTGGGTGCCGAAGCTGTTCGCGCCGCTCCCAACCCCTGGTCCAAGCGGCTTGCGCCGTGTCCAAGGCGGCTTCCTGTGAAACACCCCGCGACAAAAGAAATCTCACCGTCAGATGGAACCCCTTCTTGTAAGCATTGCTGAAATATTCGTCGGTTATTTTAGGAGCTGCAGCCGGCGGCTCTTCCGTCGTGACCTGTTTTTTCGAATTCTCAACGTTCGGCGTTCGTCGATTGGCGTATGCGAATGACATGCTCAAAACAGAGCATTTTCACGGCCAGAGCAGTTATAGCCGCTCGCAACGTTTGCGCTTTGCTTTCAATTGTAGGACGCCGGTTCAAGAGTTTTCGTATTTTCCTTTGATTGTTTGCGTGGTTTGACTATATTTGGTGAGCAACAGGCGTGATCACATTTGGTCAAGTGACGCAATATGGCCGTCTTTATCTTTCTTTGCATGACCCGCAGGATGTGAAGGCTAGCTTCTGCCGCCGCGCAGGGTCAGTAGTCCAAAGAGAACTCCAGCTATTGCTCCAACTCCGAACGCCATTGCGACGGCCGCCTGTGGATTACGCCTAAGTTGATGGGTCGCATTGTCTATGTAACCTTCCGCAACATCACGGCCCAGCCTTACCAGCCGCTCCGCCGAGAACTTACCCTCTTCGAGGGTGTCGGAGAGCGCGGCTTTTGAGGCATCGAGGCTCTTCTCCATTCGCTTTAGGGCCTCATTGATCTCGTCGCGAATGAGTGCCGGGTCAGAGTCGGGATTTGCTTCCCTTCGTTCGTCAGTCTTTGAATCTTCCAAAGTGGTCTTCATGAGAAATCTCCTTTTTTTCACTGAGTTTGGTTGCGATTCGGGCGTGAGTCAATATACCGGGCTGCGCGGCAACCTCCGCCCAGCCCGATACCCGTGCCGCCGCGCGAGCCGCCGGCTTACCGTAATCCGCTGGTTGCGTCTATTTCTCAAACACTTTCTTTATTTGCCCAAGTTTTTGTTGGACTTTACCGGTCAGCTTTTCGTCTTGACCCTCAGCCTCGAGGCCGGGCTTGTGCATGACTCGGCCGAGCTTTTCCTTCACTGTGCCTTTCGCTTCGTGAACGGTGCCTTTGATCTGATCGTTTGTACTTGGTTTCATATCCTTCTCCTTGGCGCGCCGTTTCTTCTTAGCAAATGGCTGAGCCGAATATTCAAGGAGCACGTGTGCGCCCAAACCGGCAGAGGGCAGGTTTCGGCGTGGAATTTGAACCGGGCTAATCGGTCCCCGCAACCACTTGGGCGTGGTTCAGCGCAGCTACGAGCGCGACGCCGCCGAGCACATTGCCGACCAACGTAGGAAGGGCGTAGCCGAGAGCGTACGACCACCAAGAGATGGAGCCGTTCCACACAAGGAAGAGTGCCTCCGCCGAGCCGGCAACGATGTGAGTGAAGCCACCCAAACCGATGACATAAGTCATGATGAGAATCACCGGTAGCCGCGAGTTGTGCATCACCGCTAAAATCCAGACCATCATGGCAATCAGCCAGCCGGCAAAGATTCCGCGCAGAGCGGCGGTCCAGAAGCTTACCGCGATCGCTTGCCGCGCAATTTCCTGAAACGCTTGCTGGACATCTGGCGGGAAAGCCGGAGTATTGCTCAACACCCAAGCGGCGATGTGAACGCCGACTATGTTGGCGGCAAGCACAGAGACCCACAGTTTAATTACTTTGAAGAACGTTGTGCGATCGCGGCGTTTCAGCAGCGGAATGATTGGCGAAAGAGTATTTTCGGTGAATAGTTGCTGGCGTCCACCGACGACCATGAGAAAGCCGAACGGATAGCCGAGACGGACAATGAGGATGCGCCAGGGAGCGTCGGGCAAATGCGCTTGCAACAGTCCCTGGACGACCAGACACATGCCCATGGAAAAGCCGGCTGCGAGTCCGGACCAGGCTAGAGCTTGCGAAGAACGGCTGAGCTCTTCATCGCCTTGTTTGCGAATTGCCTCGTGGACGACCGGCAAGGTCACTGAGGAACGCGCATGCACCTCTCGTTGCTCGGCCTTACCCAGTTGAGCATTCGGGAGCTCGGGCTCGATCTTGGGATTTGGAGGTTCGGAGTTCAACTTATAGGATCAAGTCCATGCGTAGCGTGGACGCCTAGCGAATTTTAGAGTAACTCTATTTTACAGTAGCTCCTAGTGCCTAATTGCGTAAATTGGAGTATCGTTGCTGCTCCTTCACAGTCACGGCTCAGTAAGGACCTCCGAGCCGGAGCGTTGTACGCAAACTTTTGCAAGTTGGTACTAAGCTGCAGTCCCACTGGCTTGGACCGTTTCCACATCAGCGGCTCCGAAGATATAAGCTAAGCGCTCGTGACGCGTGTCGGCGTTTTGGAAGCCTCCGGCTCGACAGCCCGCGTGACCATATTGCTGCGCGCAGCCGGCGCAGGGCGAGGGGTTGTCAGGATTGGGTTGGATAAGGTGATGGGCCGACAATTCATGGCCGCATTCGCAGGTCGTCATTGGTACTGTATCCTCCAATTATCACGATGATCGTTACGGCAGGCTCTCGGCCAGTGCACGTGATGGGCCTTTTGTAAAAGACGATGCAATTTAGAGGCTTGAGCTGCGCTGAGAAGATACTCGTCATCGATTCCGTTGGGGGAGGAAAGCGAATCGTGGCTGGCCATATTTGGTCACACGACCATATTGAGTCGCTTAGGCTTTCGGGGATGAAGTATTTTCAGTGTGAGGCTTCAAGGAATAAAAGAAGCGCTGCAGGAGTAACAGTCTCGGCCCTTCTCATGCTTCTAGGAGAGAATATGGAAACAATCGAAGCCAAAAAGTGTGCGCAGCCCGCCTGCCAATGCACGGTGATGGATCAGAACAGGTATTGCAGTCAGTGCTGTAAAGACTCGAAGCGATTATGACTTTCTCCGTCCAGAAACGGTTTCCAGTCATTATTCTTGGTTTGACGTTACTAGGAGCTTCGGAGGCGGAAACTCCGGCCTCTGTCCCAGGCGACCAACAGTTCCGCTTCTCGACAAGTGTGCAGATGGTGGTGCTACAAACGACCGTGCTCAACAGCAAGGGAGCCTTCGCTAAAAACCTTCGGCAAAGGAACTTTACGGTGTTTGAGGACACTCGTCAGCAAGCGATCACACTGTTTAGCCACAATGACAGCCCCGTCGCGATCGGCTTGATCATCGATAACAGCGGAAGTATGAGGCGAAAGCACTCAGCTGTGTTAGCGGCAGCGAAGGCTTTTGCCCGAAACAGCAATCCGAAGGACCAGCTCTTCATTGTTAATTTCAATGACAAGGTAACGCTGGGTTTGGCGGGGTCGCAGCCATTCTCGGCCAATTCGCGCGACCTGGAACGCGCGATCCCGCCCACCGCGGGCGGCGGCAAAACGGCTTTGTATGATGCACTGGAAGCAGCGCTGGATCACATTCACGAATTAAAGCAGGACAAGAAGGCGCTGATTCTGATCAGCGACGGCGGAGACAACGCGAGTAGCCACACTTTGGAACAAGTGATCAGCGACGCAACAAACTCTGACGTTGTCGTCTACACGATTGGACTTTTTGGGAAAGACGAAGACGAAACAAACCCGGCGTTTATGAAGCGCATCAGCTCCGTGACAGGTGGCGAAGCGTTCCTCCCTTCAAGACCTGGTCAGGCGGCCAGCAATTGCAAACGCATCGCTCAGATGATTCGTACCGAGTACACGCTCGGGTATTCGCCTAACAGCGACGGGCCCGCTGGAACGTTTAGGGCTATTAAGGTGAGTGTAGCGACGAAGAGTAAGGAACAACTGGTGGCTCGAACCCGTTTGGGCTATACTCCAAGCGCCACACTCGCAACCGCGGACCACCTCGACAAATGATGGTGTTCAACCACGGAGGGCGTCCGTTTGCGAAAAGGACAGGGCGTGGCTGGTATAAATTGGATTGGCTTCGTCTCCAATGCAGCCACCAGCCAACGGTGGGCATATACCTTACACGCTTGCTCGTTCCGGAGCCGCACGCTTCTGGCTAGCGGTGTTGTTCACGGGTATCGGCACAGGCGTAGCTGCGATAGCGCTAACCAGGCTGCTGCAAATAGTGCAGCGGTTTGTGTGGAACGGCACCGGCACTAACCTGTTGGATGCCAGCGAGCATGTCGGCCCGTGGCGGCACATTCTGGTCCTGCTTGGTGCAGGCGTAGTAACGGGCGCGGGGCAGATCATACTGAGGCGGCTGTCGAGTGGCAACGGAATTGATACGACCGCCGCTATTTGGTTCCATGCCGGGCGGATGCCGGCTTGGCGTACTTTGGGCAGCGCTTTGCTTTCTGTAGTCATCGTCGGCATGGGCGTATCACTCGGCCGCGAGGGCGCTCCTAAACAAGCTGGCGCGGTGCTGGCCAACTTCTTTTCGGACAGAGCACATTTGTCAGACGAACAACGGCGGCTGCTGGTGGCCTGCGGAGCGGGAGCCGGCATGAGCGCTGCCTATGGCGTGCCGTTGGGAGGTGCGCTTTTCGCGCTAGAGGTGATGCGCGGGATGCTAGCACTACGCTATGTACTGCCTGCCCTCTTCGCTTCGCTAGTGGCGACGGCAGTCTCGTGGGTCGCGCTACCTGATGCGCCAACCTACCTCATTCCGGCTTATCCCAGTTCCAATTCGTGTGTGATCTGGGCGCTCTTGGCTGGTCCGATCGCCGGCGTAGCTTCGGTCGGTTATGTCCGCGCTATCACTTGGGCCGATCGTAATAAGCCGCAAGGGTGGCGCCGGCTGACGGCGCCTTTGCTGGGATTGGGGCTGCTGGGTGCGGTCTCCATCCCTTTCCCGCAGTTGCTTGGCAACGGTAAGGACATCTCGCAACTTGCGTTCGCGAACCAGGTTGCGCCATGGTTGCTCGTGACTCTGCTTGTGCTCAAACCCGCAGCGACGGTACTGTGCGTGGGTTGCGGCGCACCCGGCGGCTTGTTCACGCCCTCCTTAACAGTAGGCGCATTGCTGGGTGCTGTTTTGGGGCATATGTGGTCTTGGTTCTGGCCAGGCGTGCCTCCAGGACTGTTCGCGTTGCTGGGTGCGGCAGCGGTGCTGGCAGCCACCACGCAAGGGCCGATTTCGACTGTCGTACTGATCATGGAACTGACTGGCCGGGACCGGTCGTTTATCCTGCCGCTATTGCTGGCCTGTGCTACCGCTACTCTCGTCGCGCGGACCATCGAACCTCGTTCCATTTATGACGCCCGCCTGACGGATGAAGAGATTGAAGCACGCCAAAAGGCGCGTGACCGACCAGCCCAATAGCTTGGGGCTTAACCGACTTGGGGGTTCAAGCGGAATTCTGATGTTTCGGAGGCTGATAACGCTCCCTGGGAAGGTGTGAAAAAATCCGCTGCTTGCGGGATGCGTTGCCGACTCCTTGCAGTCGCGGCTCTGAAATCTGCGACGGTTCGCCAAGAACAGACAGCAGGCGATCAACGGGCTCGAACGCTCTCTCGTCGCGGCATTCGTCTTGTTTTGTTTTCATACTTGCTTCAAAGGACGCTGACCGCAGCAGTATTGCTGGCCTTCAAGGCTTTGACGTCTCGGACAGGTGGCTGACCGAAGAATCGGCTGTACTCTCGGGTAAACTGGCTAACGCTCTCGTAGCCCACTTCATAAGCAGCGGTCGTAGCGTCGAGTCCGTCCATCAGCATCCGCTGGCGCGCGGTCTGGAGCCGCAGTTGTTTTTGGTACCGCAGCGGACTCATTGCCGTCAGAGCGCGGAACTGATGATGAAGGGTTGAAACGCCCATCCTTGCCGTGGATGCGAGTTCTTCCATGTGTAAGGGCTTCGCGTAATTGGCTCTAAGCCAGGAGATCGCTCGTGCCGTTCTGTGGCCCAGATCACCGCTCGTTGAGATGGCGCGCAGCCGTTCCGCCTGTGGTGTCCGAAGAATGCGATATAGAATTTCACGATGAGCCAAGGGGCTGAGAAACGGTATATCTTCCGGAGTGTCAAGAAGCTCAAGCATGCGCATGGCAGCGCTCAGCAATCCGACAGTCGTCTCACCAACCACAAGACCTTGGCGATGGGTCGAGGCCGGAGCCTCGGGTAAGTCATCCCGGCTAAGAACTTCCCGGACAGCCGGCATGTCGAGGCGCAGGAAGATCGACAGTAACGGTGTCTTCTCCGAGGCTTCGATGATCTGGCTCTGAGCGGGCACGTCGATGGATGAGAGCAGGAACGAGGAGCCGTCGCACAGGTACTCCGTTCCTCCCAGCAGAATGCGTTTTCGTCCTTGGACGAAGATGCTGAGGCCCGGCTCGTAGGAAGCCCGGAAACAAGGGGTTGGGGTCGTGCGGTGATAGAGGAATAGCCCTGGTATCGCCGTCGGGTGTTCTCCAGGTTTCTCCGCCAGCACCTTGATTCGTTGCGCAAGGGAGCGCCGCATTTCGATAACAGCCATATCCGGCGATCCCGAGCCTTTCCTCTGCTTCAATATCCTTGACCTCTAGAAATAGCGTAACGCCAGACAGGCCATTGTGTGCACGAAATTCGACCGGCAGACAGGATTGTGCAAAGAATTGGCAGGATCAGGAAAGCGTCGTCTCAGTATGCTCGTTAGGCTTGAATAGGTTAAGGGAAATGGGCCTGAAAATCAAGAACGCCGCTACGACCTGGGAGAAATGAAGATGAACATCTCGTTTGAAAACAAAGTGGCGCTGGTGACTGGCGCGGCATCGGGATTAGGCCTTGCGACAGCCAAAGCTTTTGCGGAATCCGGTGCGGCTGTGGTCTTGGCAGACTGGAATGAGAAAGCAGGGCAGACCGCAGCCAAGGAACTCGCTGATAAAGGACATAAGACGCTGGCGATCCGCTGCGACGTGTCCGATGACGCCCAGGTGGAAGCGATGGTGAAACAGACAGTCGCCTCCTTCGGACAGCTTGATGTCGCCTACAACAATGCCGGCGTTCAAAATGTCCTCGCAGAGACGGCTGATACCACCCGAGAAGATTACGACCGGGTGATGGGGATCAATCTCCGCGGCGTGTGGATCTCGATGAAGTTCGAGTTGCAGCAGATGCGCAAGCAAGGGAGCGGCGCCATCGTGAATTGCTCTTCGCTCGGTGGGCTTGTTGGCGGTGCGGAGCGTGGGATTTATCATGCAGCCAAGCATGGGGTCATAGGATTCACCAAGAGCGCGGCACTTGAATATGCGGCGCGCGGCATTCGGATCAACGCTGTGTGTCCTGGGCTCATTTGGACGCCGATGGCCGACCAGATGGTGGCGGGTGGTCAAGGCGAAGCCCTCAAAGCGATGGAGAGGAGTGTGCCTATGGGGCGGGTAGGCCGACCCGAAGAGATCGCCGATGCTGTTCTGTGGCTTTGCAGCTCAGCGGCTAGCTATGTCACTGGCCAGTCGATCTCTGTCGATGGTGGTTTCGTGATGCGGTGACGGAGGAGAAGGAACGGAACATTTAGAAGAGGTGACAACATGGACATCAAACGAGTCGGAACGCAGGCATCCGGCAAGGGGTCTGCCGATTGGTTTACCGGCACTGTGCGCGTGGACCCGCTGTTTCAAGCGTCTGCACCGGCACGCGTGTCCGGCGCAAAGCGTCACGTTTGAGCCGGGCGCACGCACAGCGTGGCACACTCATCCCCTTGGTCAGACTCTGATCGTGACAGCGGGCGCGGGGTGGGTGCAAGTGGAAGGAGGACCCATTTTGGACATCCACCCGGGTGATGTCGTCTGGTTTGCACCCGGTGAAAAGCATTGGCATGGTGCGACTTCGACGACGGCCATGACGCACGTCGCCATCCAAGAAAGTCTCGAAGGTAAAGTCGTCGATTGGCTGGAGCATGTCACCGACGAGGAATATCTCAAGGCTCGTTGAAAAATGCCATAGGGCGCTGACGCACGGAAGATGAGGACGCGATGCAAAAGCGAACATTAGGAAACAGCAAGCTGGAAGTCTCAGCGATCGGGCTGGGATGCATGAGGATGAGCGCCGGTCACGGAGAAGTGACAGGCACTAAAGAGGAGATGATTGCACTAATACGAGGGGCAGTCGAACGGGGCATTACCTTCTTCGACACGGCCCAGGTTTACGGTCCGTTTGTGAGCGAAGAGCTTGTAGGGGAGGCTCTTGTGCCGTTACGCGACCAAGTGGTCATCGCAACCAAATTCGGCTTCAACTTTGGGCCTGCAGCAAACTCGAAGCCGCAGGGTCTGTGCAGCCGGCCCGAGTACATCCGGCAGACCGTGGAAGGCTCGCTCAAGAGGCTTCGCGTTGAAGCGATCGACCTGCTTTATCAGCATCGCGTTGACCCCGACGTGCCAATTGAAGAAGTTGCAGGCACGGTAGGGGAACTAATCCGGCATGGAAAGGTCAAGCATTTTGGACTCTCTGAAGCAGGCGCGCAGACGATCCGCCGAGCCCATGCCGTTCAACCTGTTACGGCCCTGCAAAGCGAGTACTCACTGTGGTGGAAGCGCCCAGAGGAGGAAATCATTCCAACTCTAGAGGAACTGGGTATAGGTCTCGTTCCCTACAGCCCTCTTGGCAAGGGATACCTTACCGGCACAATTACGGAAGACACGCAGTTCGATCCGGGGGACAATCGTGGGACGTTTCCGCGCTTCTCCGCGGCGGCTCGAAAGGCAAATCGCGCGCTGGTGGATGTGATTGAAGCGTTCGCAGCACGGAAGCATGCCACTCCGGCTCAGATAGCGCTCGCCTGGCTACTTGCTCAGAAGCCGTGGATCGCCCCGATCCCCGGAACTACGAAACTGCAACGGCTGGAGGAGAACATCGGGTCGACTTTTGTCGAACTCACAGCGAACGATCTTCAGGAGCTGGACAGCGCGACCGGCCAGATTACCGTAGAGGGCGATCGGTATCCTCAGGAGCTCGAACGGATGACTTATCGATAGTAGTCATTTAACCGACTTGGGGGTTCAGGCAGAATTCGCTGCTTGCGGGATGCGTTGCCGACTCCTTTACAGTCGCGGCTAGAAGTTGGGCGGTGAAAAAGGTGGCCGAGACGTGTCAGCAAGGCGGTGCCGAATTAGGTCGCTGGTGGCGGTCGCGGCTCTCAAAAACCGTGGCACCTGAGTCCCGCCTGTCCGTCGACAGAACGGCGTTTATACGCCGAAGTGCTAATTGTCCGCAACTGTCAAAACCAAATCTCGGACCGAGCGTATCCCATCCTCGACGAGCAAAGAATCGAAGCGTCTCGTAAAATCCGGAATAGTGAACGAATATGAAACGCAAAGTGGACATCGATAGCTGGGTACGTAAAGCGCACTTCGAATTTTTCAACACATTCGAGGAGCCCTATTACGGCGTCTGCGTAAACATCGATTGCAGCGCAGCGTACCGGTTTGCTAAGCGCGGCGGCGTCTCGGTTTTCCTCTATTGCCTCTACCAGTCACTATCCGCGGCCCAGAGAATCGAGCCCTTTAAGCACCGCATAGAACAGGGCGAGGTCTTTCTTCACGAGCAGATCGACGCCGGCTCGACCATTGCGCGAAGCAACGGCACCTTCGGATATGGCCATATCCTCTACCGCGAAAATCTAGAAGACTTTCTAGAAGGCGCCAACCGCGAAGTCGAGCGCGTTCGCGGCGCTAATGATCTTACCCGCACCACTGCCAGTAATATCATTCGGTATTCAGCCTTGCCGTGGATCGATTTCACTGCGCTTTCGCATGCTCGGATGTTCTCTGTACCCGACAGCTGCCCACGGATCTCGTTCGGCAAAATGACCGAAACCGCCGGACGACGGTCAATGCCGGTTTCCATACACGTGCACCATGCGTTGGTTGATGGTTTGCACGTTGGGCAGTATATCGATTGCTTTCAGGAACTGATGAACGAGCAATAAGGATCAATCTTCCTGTTGGCGGAACATTGGTTCCTTGCCCGCCAGCATTAAGCGCTCATCTAATGCCGCCTTCACCAGCTCTTCTTCGAGTTCGGAAAGCCCGTCGGCATCCTTCTCAATGCGCTGCAGTATGCCCTTCATACGGCCGCGCGAAACTTCCGTGGGCACGGCCAAGGCATAGGCGAACAGCGCGTCGGTCCGCAGTTCCTCGTCGTCGAAGATACGCCTCACTTTTTCGAGTTCGCTCTTCAATCCGTAATAACCCACGCCCCACAGGGCGGCGCGGCGGATTTCGAGATCGTTATCTTCCAGGTGCGGCGCAAAGTAGTCGCGGAAACTGGGGTGAATCGATCGCCACATGGCTTCCATCGCTTTCGCTCGCCCTTCCGGTATGCCGTACAGATCGGCAATGGCTTGGCGAACCTCGTTCCGATCGGCCTCAGGCGCGAGGCCCACCACCAAGCCGCCGCGTTCCTCGACAGGCAAGGCAGGATTATGGAGCGTCTGCAGCATGGCCGCCACTACGTGCGGCTCTTCCGTTGCGTCGATCAGCGATTCCCAGGCGCGCCCGCGCACTTCGGCCGATTCGTCCTGCTGCGCCAAGCTGAGCAGCTTGGCGCGCTCGTCCGGACTCAATTGCCGATTGAAGAACGAATGCGCCGCCACTGCCCGCACGGAAGCTACTGGATGGGCCAGCAACTCGAGCCGCTCGTCCTCATCGAGCAAATCCACCGGTGGGTCGGCCTTTGCCGGATAAAGTTCCCAAATATCAAAGGGCTCGCGATCCAGGCGGTTCTCGGCTTCCCCTTGGCCGTGCAGCGACGCCACCGTCCGGATCGCTTCCTGCTTTAATTCTTTATCGGAATCTTCGAGTGTGGCCGCGGCTTTCTCAATCGCAGGTAGGGCGGCCGCGTCGCCATACATATCGAGCAAGAGCAAGGTATCGGAGAGATCGTATTCCAGCCGTTCGAGCAAGATGTTGAGAATACGCTGGTCACGCAAACCGAGGTTCGCCAGAATAAAGGCCACCTCACCGTTCTCGCTCTCTTCCAACTCGCCATATAGTTTCAGCAGTGGTTCCAGCGCTTGCGGAGCGTTGTCCACCAAAGCGTAAACGACGTCATCCGGCACGTCTTCCGGATCTTCTTTGATGAACCCCACCAGAAATGGAACGCCTTCGGGCGCTTTCCAGTAGCGCAAAATACAAATCAATTCCAGGGCCAGATCGACCTTGTCGTCGCTGCGGTCGCGCGCGCCAAACGCGACGACGGCCGGCAGAGATTCCGCCGGCCTGTCAATCAACGCATGCAAAAAACGGTGATCCAAGCCGAGATGCGCGCTCGCTGCTTCCGCGAGCACGTCGGCCGGTTCGGCGTCTTGCAGTTTATCGGGATCGAGAAACAAAATCTACTCGGGTTCGACAATAACTTTGATCTGAGTGGACACATCGCGATGCAAGCGAAGCGTGACCAAGTGTTCGCCTAAGGTGCGGATAGGCTCATCCAGCTGAACCTTGCGACGCTCGATATGAAACCGCTGCGCCTCCAAACCTTCCGCAATATCTTTCGCCGTCACCGAACCAAACAAATGATCGTTTTCGCCCACCTTGTGGCGGAACGTCAACGTCACGTTTGTCAGCAGCTTCGCCAGATCCTGCGATTCAGACTGCGCTTTCGCTTCGCGCCGAACGTACGCTTCGCGCTCTTGCTCTACGATCTTCTTATTCGATGCAGTGGCCGCGACAGCGAGCTTGCGCGGCAGGAGATAGTTTCGGGCGTACCCGGCGGTTACTTTAACCACAGCGCCGCGAGTGCCTACTTTATCGACGTCTTCTCTAAGAATGACTTCCATGGTTGGTCTCCTGCTTTCCTACATCCGCGAGGCAAAGGGCACGAGCGCGATATTGCGCGCCTGCTTGATTGCTTCGCTCAAACGTTTCTGGTGAGGGGTGCACACGCCCGAAATGCGGCGGGGTGTGATTTTGCCGCGCTCAGAGACGAAGCTCATGAGCGTTTTCACATCTTTGTAGTTGATGTCGTCCACTTTATCGACGCAAAACCGGCACACTTTTTTGCGCCGGAAGTATTGTTTCTTGCCGGTTGCAATCGCTTTGTCGCCACCGGTGGGACGCTGAGATGCCGCTATCGGACGGCCGCTTCTTTCCGTTCTTTGTTCTGCCATGATGATTCTCCTTTAGCGCCGGTTACTCGGCGTGCTGTCCTTCCGTGGTTGTTGGCTCGGCCAAAGGCGCAGCGGGCGCAACCGGTGGTGGCGCGACTGGCGCGGGCATGGCTGGCGCGGGAGCACCCGGCACGGCCGCGTGCGGTTCACCAGGCAAATATGCGGTGCTGGCCGATTGTTGCGGCTGCGGCGCCGGTTTGCGCGCAGCGCGCTTGTCACGAGCCTTCTTGCGTTTTTCAATGCGCTTCAACTTCTCGTCAATGCGCACTGTCAGGAACTTGATCACCATGTCCGACACACGCAGCCGGCGTTCCAGTTCCTTGACGGTGTCGGCCTTTGCGTTGAACACAATCAAAATGTACTGGCCTTCGTTGTGTTTGGCTACGCGGTAGGCAAGCTTGCGCGTACCCCATTTGTCCGCCTTCTCAATGGTTCCGCCGGCGGCGGTAATCACGTGCTTCAGCTGTTCGATTAAGGGATCCACTTCTTCATCGGTGGCATCCGGCCGAACAATAAACAACTCTTCGTAGATTCTCATTCTTCCTCTTCATTACTGCCTCGGGCGCGACGATTAAATTTCGTCATGGCCTTATGGGCGCCTTCAGCAAGGATGGTTTCCACGGCATCCGCGGTATAGGACACCATTTCCTCCACCTCATCCCTCATTCCGCGCTCAAAGGGCGCGAGAACGTATTCCACCGCGTCAATTTCGTGGCCCGGATGTATACCCACCCGAACCCGTGTAAAGACTTCCGTCTTCAGAGCGGCAATCATCGACTTAACACCATTGTGCCCAGCCGCCGAACCGTTCAGCTTGATCCGCAATCCGGTCCAAGACAGCGCCAGTTCGTCATACACCACAATCAAATTGCGATGCGTCAGGTTATGCGACTTCAGAACCGAGCTGACGCCCATACCTGAGTTGTTCATGAAGGTTTGCGGCTTGACCAGAATGGCTTTCTTATCCCGGATGCGGCCGCTTGCCGTCAACGAAGCGCCTTCGCTCTTGGCAATGTGCAAGCCGAAGCGCTTCGCAAGTTCATCCACTACCCGAAAACCCAAGTTGTGCGGTGTAGCCGCATAGCGAGTTCCGGGGTTTCCCAACCCGGCAATACAGAAGATTTGCTCCACGGCTGGCTCTGGCTCCTCTTCCTTTGACAAAAGAGCCGGCAGAGCTTCGTCAGGCATGATTGCGGAGCAATCTCCAACCGGTAGAGGGGAAACCATGATCCATTCGCCGGGCCAGTTCTATTTCTTTTTAGCAGGAGGAGCAGCAGGCTCGGCGCCTTCCTCTTCTTTCTTGCCCTTCTTGATAACTTCGGGCTCAGCGGCCGCAGGCGTAGCAGCAACGTCGGCAGCCGGCGCAACTTCTTCAGCTTTCATGGCTACCACGTGCGAAATCACCGCATCGCCGGGGCTCAACAGTTTCACGTTAGATCCCAGCGGAATCTCCGAGGCACGAACGCTTTGACCGATCATCAGCTCGCCGACACTCACCACGAACTCTTCCGGAATGTCATCCGGCAGGCATTCAATTTCGATCTCACGCGTAATGATTTCGTGAATACCGCCCTGCAGTTTGACGCCCTTCGGATCACCCTGCGTCACCACCGGAACCTTCACGGAAATGCGCTTGGTCAAATCAATCCGTTTTAAATCGACATGAAGCAGATTCTCCTTGATCGGATCATGCTGCCAATCCACAATCATCACCGGCACTTGCTGGTTGCCACCAATGCTCAAATTGAAAATCGTGTTATGCCCGGTTTTGCTATGCAGAATCTTGTTTAGATCTTTAGGATTCACCGCGACCGCCGACGGGCCGGCCTCGCCGCCATAAACCACAGCGGGTACGGATCCTTTCACGCGTAAACGGCGCGCCTCATTCTTGCCGCGCAGTGTTCTTTCATCCGCGGCTACCGTAATATCTTTCCTCACCTTTTCACCTCATTCGCCAGGACGGCTGCCTGCCACTACTCACCGAGCATCCGGCCCCTGACTTGAATTCGCGGCCTTTCCACCGCGCCACACACAGAAACTTCAAATAAACAACGTACTAATCGACCCGCCTTCGTGAATCGATTGAATTGCCCGCGCCAGCAAGCTGGACACGGACAGCACTTTAATCTTCGGGCACTCCGCCGCTTCTTCCGACAGCGGAATGGAATCCGTCACGACTAATTCCAGCAGCTCCGACGAGGTGATTCGCTCCACCGCCGGACCAGATAACACCGCGTGCGTGGCACAAGCCCGCACGCTCTTCGCACCTTGGCTTAACAACGCTTCCACGCCTTTGACCAGCGTGCCCGCGGTATCCACCAAGTCATCCACCATCAAGCAATGCATGCCTTCTACATCGCCGATAATATTCATCACCTCGGCCACATTCGCGTCGGTGCGGCGCTTATCGATGATCGCCAGCGGCGCATTCAGCCGCTTGGCAAACGATCGCGCTCGCTCCACACCACCCGCGTCGGGCGAAACAACAATCAATTCTCCGCGCTCAACGCGATTCTCGAAATACTCGACCATCACCGGCGCTGAAAACAAGTGGTCGACTGGAATATCGAAGAAACCTTGTATCTGAGCGGCATGCAGATCGAGTGCTAAAACCCGGCTCGCTCCCGCTCGTTCCAGCAGGCTGGCCACCAATTTCGCGGAAATAGGCATACGCGGCCGGTCCTTTCGGTCCTGTCGCGCGTACCCATAATAGGGTAACACTGCCGTGATTCGCTCCGCACTGGCGCGCTTGAAAGCATCGATCATGAGCAGCAACTCCATGAGGTGCTCGTTGACAGGTGTACAGGTAGGCTGGACCACAAAAACGTCGGTGCCACGCACGTTTTCCTGGATCTGCAGGTGGACTTCCCCATCGGCAAAGCGCGTGATCATCGCCTCGCCCACGGAGCAGCCTAGGGCCTTACAGATGCCCATCGTCAAACCAGTATTGGCGGTTCCGCTGAACACCTTGTAGTCGGTGAACAAAGAGCGAATAGGTTTCACCGGTGCTGTCATGGGTGCCGTCATTTTCTCCATAATCTCCAGTTTCATTTTCTTAAGGACACGGCCCCGTCGAGTGCGCGGCGCCACAGGGTCCGATACTGCCGCCGGTTTACAAAACGAACAGGGAAGGTACGGCCGGCGCGAAACGCCGCGGCAGCCTGCCGCGCCTCTGCCTCACTCCCGAAAACGCCAAACACCGCTGAACCGCTGCCTGTCATCATGGCCGGTTTCGCTCCCAGCTTCCGCAGCTTGCGCACCACCGCCGCCAATGCGGGGTGAATCTGGAACACCGCTAGTTCAAAATCATTCTTGAGCTTGAGCTGTGCTAGACCGGCGCTATCCAAGGACCAAGCAATTTCTTGAAACTCTCTCAGGATAGGAGACTCTTTCGCTGAAGTCAACGCGTTTGTAACGTCGCGCCCCAAGGCCTCATAAGCCTCGGCGGTAGACACGTGTATCCCAGTAGAGACCACCAGCGCGTGGTGTTGGGGAAGATCCGGCAACGGATACAGCTCAGTGGCCCGCCCTAGTCCTAAAGCCGTGCCGCCGTGCAGGAAAAACGGCACGTCGCTGCCCAATGTTTCCGCCAAGACCGAAAGCTGAGCGAACGGTATTCGTTTGCCTACTAGCACGGGCAACGCAATCAATGTTGCAGCTGCGTTACTAGAGCCGCCGCCCAAGCCAGCACCCATGGGAATTTGCTTGTCGAGCGCGAACCGTACCCATGCGTTCGCGTTTAGATGTTCCAACACTAATTTCGCCGCGCGCACCACCAAGTTATCGGCAATTTCAACCGAACTGTCTAAATCAATCTGCATGCGCTTCGCCCAATCGAAATCGATGCGCAACGAATCTTTCAGGCTGATGGTTTGAAAGATGGTCCGGATATCGTGATAGCCATCGGACCGCTTGCTTAGCACCCGCAGGTCGAGATTCAATTTGGCGAACGAAGGTACCGTTACCCGCACTTTAGTATTGGATCAGTGAAAAAACGTCGCGGCCGGCTAGCTTATGGCGGCCCTTGAGGAATGTCAGCTCAATCACAAAGCCGAGTCCGCGCACGTTGCCCTGAGACATTTCCACCAGCTTGGCAACGGCAGCGGCGGTTCCCCCTGTGGCCAAGACGTCGTCGATAATCACAACGTTCTGACCCGGCTGAATCGCGTCGGCGTGCATCTCTAAACAATCGCTGCCGTATTCCAGTTCATATTCGACTCTGCACACCGCATGCGGCAGCTTCTTCGGCTTCCGCACGGGCACGAAACCAGCGTTCAGCGCGAGCGCAATGGCAGGAGCAAAAAAATAACCGCGCGCTTCAATGCCGACGACGATATCAACCGGCGTCGATTGGTAGTGATTGCGCAATGCGTCAATAGTTTCACCGAATCCCGCTTTGTCTTTCAAGAGCGTGGTGATGTCGTAAAAGTTGATGCCAGGCTTCGGAAAATCCGGCACTTCGCGTATGAGTTGTTTTAAATGGCCAGCCGATGGAGCCAAGTTAGGTGCGTTAGCGGACACGCCGCGATTGTAGCAAGCCCGCCGTGCGCGCGACCCTCAATTTACCTGTACCGCGAGGGGTATTTTGGCGGAACGTAGAGGCAGAAGTTCTGGACGAAGCCGCCCGGGTATTCTGACATCCTCGTGAATATACTCGTGCGGCAAGCTCTGTGGGGCTTCCCAAAGAACGGGATACTGGCGGAGGCACTCCGGACACCGATAATATCCCGAAATCGGCCACATTGGAGCAGGGTGCTTGAGTTTACACCACAACCGCGCTGGGCCTTCGAAAGCGTAGGAGATCCGTTTGAGCATTCTAAGTCAACCTCAGAATGATAGTCCGGTTTCCTCCCTATCTTTTCTCTCCTGGTGAGGTGATAATCCGCAGGTTGTTGTTAATTGACGCTGGCGCTGAAACCGAAGATTTCCGTGCCTCTGCGTTCGTCGTGGCCAAAGGGTCACACGGTCCCGTCGCCATGTGCGCATCTATGAAGCGCCACTTGATTCATTAGAAAAACAGGCCGAAAGAGGCTCCCAGTACAAAGCTCGAAAGTAAATGATTCACGCGATCGGCAGCCCGCTCTGCGTGTTCCTCACGACGCGCTTGGGCACGCTCTTCGATATCCTGGCGCCGCTCCATATCATGCTTCTGTTCGTCGGCTCTTGCGGTATAAATCCTCGCTAGAGTTGGATCTCTCTGCGTCCCCAAACCTGCGGTATACATCTCCGCGACTGTTCTTTGGGCTGCATAGACGCCCTGGTCAGCGGCCTTGTGAAGCCAGAAAAACGCCTCTGCGTAATCCTGCGCCACTGCGCCTCGGCCCTGATAATAGAGGAGGCCAACAGCAGTCTCGGCGGTAGTGTCTCCCTCTTTAGCGGCGACAATATAGCAATCCAACGCATCGTGATCACGCTTGAACATCAGGGCGTACTGGCCAATGCGCATAGCGTCGGCGGCTTCGAGGCCCATCTGCGCAGCGCATGCCGTTTGCGGAACTGTTGCGGTCCAACTGCCGGTCGACTCGCCCGGATGCCCGGGGGTATTCCATACGATAGTGCCCGCGTAATGGTCGCCTTGCAAGGATCCGGCATAAGTGGCAGAGATGACGTCCGTAGTATCGGTTCGGCGAATGACGATGTAGTCGGGTTCGGAACGCAATAAGGTAAGTGTCGCGCGGACGGGCTTCCGCGTAAACCAGGTCCCGGTTCCTGTCGAACCGGTGAAAATCCAAGCGGCATCGCAGACGCCGCCATTCTCGCACACCAAGAGTTCTGGGGGCGGTGAGTTGGATGAGTTTGTAGAACTGATGGGTGCGCCCACAGTCGATGGCGCCGAAGGCTGGTCCTGGAGCATTCCCGAAAAGACCCCCTTTTTCGGATAATCGGCGTGATCGGGCCACGCCCACTCGACCGTACCACTGATGAGACTGCCGCGAACAGATCCGGTATAAACGGCAGTTCGGCCAGCCGTGGGTCCTGTCTGATCGGCTCGGCGGACCATGATCGAGTCACTGTCAAATCTCTCGATAGTGAGACGGCTCCCTGCCTGGCTAGACGGGGAGCTCACAGTCCCCTCAGCCCCATCGAACACCCAGGTGATGTCGAGGTGGGCATCAGGCCGAGTGCAAGCATCGCTTATGGATTCGCAGACCATGAGGCGGCTGGGCGATGGAGTCTGAGCAAGAGACCGGGGGTCGCTCATGGAGAGAAGAAGTGCGGATGCCAGAACAAAATTTTTCGATAGGCGCGAATGCTGAGTCATAGTCAGTTTCTATCTGCGGGCCATTGCATTCCGTACGCTACCTTAGCGGCTCTGCTACGTCCTTGCTTTGCGGCAGTCCCCCTTGACATTTTCCCGATGCATTGGACTCTTCCGCGCTGACTATCGTCAGCACGCAAACCGGCTGTTTCTTCGTCATCGGCTTGCCGGTTTCCGGGTCGTTGATTTTCAAGTCGACTACGCGCGTGACCTGGAACTTGTCTCCAGCTTTGATACCCACAGTCGCCCCTCGATTGATAAATACCTCTCCGTTGACGATTCCCGCTACCATCGCAGACACCGTCTTGGCCGTGGGTACCGCGGAGATGGTTGGCAGGGCACTTGTCAGCTTACCGGCAAGGTCTTTTGCTACCGTCTCGCTCGCCTTCGCCCACTCGTTGTCCTCGATCACTTTTGGGTCGCCTCCGGTCACCTTTTTTCTAGCGGGCACCCGGATGGGTCCGTATTGGCCGCCCTGCGAGTTCGACGTTTCCGAAACCGGGACGCTTTCCTGGAAAGCCGAAGAAGGCTGGGCTTGGATCACGGCTGTCTCGGCGTCAATCATGCGGGCATTGGCGCGCAACACGACTGTCCCGGTCGTCCGCGTCGTGTTGCCCGACTGCTCGGCATGCGTGGTATAGCTGGCGTCATACACCTGCACCATCACCATCTGTCCTACGCCCAGCAATTTTCCAATACGTGCAGCCGTGTCGGCAGAAGAACGGTCGCTGTTTTGGAAATTTTGTTCCTTGAGAACCTTATCGATACTTGCACGATCGATCAGAGCCACTCCCGACAGCCCGGTTAGTTGAGTCGTCAGGTCATCCGTCAATCGGGCCTCCGCCCTTGCGATTTCCCCATTTGAACTCGCCGCCGGTCCGTGGGCCGTTACGATCGCCCACCGCCGCGCCTGCTGCCCAATGGCGAACGAACTCGCCACTAGACTGAGCGCTAAGAGAAACACAAACTTGAATTTCATACCGCCTCCAATAGTTCCTATCGTTCGGTGCGCATAAATGACGTTCGGCAACACCGTGTAAACCGCAGTGTCGACGACCCGAATTGCCACGTTTTATCGCTGCCAGGTTTAAGCCGCTCCGCATACTGGGACATTCTACCCCTAAGATATTGCGTGAGGCAACCGCCTTCCCCAAAGGATTTGTATCCGGGGTGCTGTCTGTCGCCCGCGTTCTGTTTCCTTCCCTTGAATTGCCAACTGGGCCTCTTTCATTCGCCATACCGAACGCAGATGTCGTAGAAGGAAAGCGAAAAAGTGCGGTCACCAACTGGCAAAACCACCGATGTTCTCTCCCCTTCCCCGCACCTATTACTGAATGCGTAAATTATCTCCAAAACTGCCCAGGTGCTACGAAAATGGTTAGCTCGCAAGAAGATCGGGCGCTTACACTTTTTTCCACTCGCGGAGATAAAGCTTTCAGAATTCGATCATTCTAACTCACGTGGTACAAGCGCTATAAACGGCACTTGTTGCTGCGAGAATGCGTCCCGTAGCCCTTGAGAGAAAAATGGAGGTGCATGATCTCCCACGACGATGAAAACAGTCGGAGTTAGCCGTTCTTCCGATGCGACATGAGCGATGGCTCTGTGTGCATTCTGCACCAATCGCGACCAGATGCAAAGTGTCTCCTCTTCACTGGTGCCGGTTTTACAATAATCCGATTCGGGTCCTTTTTTATCGAAGGGGATATGTGAGTTTAATGTGACCCAGTGGATGAATACGGGCGTTGCCGGACCAGCCTGAAGCAAACGATAACCAATGAACTTCGCAACATCCACATCACAGGTGCCGATCAGGCCGCCAGGGCACGTTCTCATCCCCATGCGTGCGAGGTCGGGCCGAAACAAGCTTGTTCCAAACCCAATTCTTGGGAACCATCGGTCGCGCCCATACATTCTAGCCTCGAAGTTGTTTATTCCAACGGTCAGGTAGCCGTGATCGTGGAAAACAGCGGGTAGGCAACTCCGTAATTCGTCCGCTGACGCAGAGGCCACGCCATGCGAAAAAGTATGCCCGCATAACTCACGTGTCTCTCCTTCGAGCGTTGCTCCAAAGAATGGGACAAGGCCGGTTTCCAGGCGGTAGCGCTTCCGTAATGCGGGAGTTTCGTAGGATTGCAAGATCTCCGCGGCGGCTACTGAATTTCGGAGCATGCCCCAGGATTCCACAAGCACTAAAACGACGTTAACGTGCTCGTCAAGAATCGCAGCCCTATATTTGGAAAGTATTATTTCAGACGCTGAATCGACGGGAACACTAGGCTGGGGTCGGGTCCAATATTCGGCAATGCGCGTGCGCTGCACCAGAGTATATGCCAGCACAACAGCGGGCATGCGCACGAGGTGTGCGCGGCCCGTTATTGTGTCCGTGTGCTGAGAAACGTAGCGGCCGCGGCTAATATCCGACCCCAACGCCAGGACCGCCAGTGCGATGAGAACCACGGGGACCAGCTTGGCCCCTGCAACTTTCCTTGGAAGGATTAGATAGATCGATCCTGCCGCCACCGCCAAATAAGCGATGACACCACTGGCGTAGGCAGCCAGCGTCGGGTAAGGAAGGAGTCCAATGTATTTCACAGCATCCAAAGCATCTGCAGGCGTGAAGTAGTAAATATGGGCCACTGGTTCGAAGAGATCGAAAAGCAGATCGATGGTGATCAGCCCGAAGACAATTCGCGAAGGGAGAAAAACCAATAGCGCAGCGAGGACAAGGACGTCGATGTTGATGTAGCCCCGCAAAAACCGGGCCATCGGAACAAACGTGGCACAGGCAATGAGATTTGGGATAACGATCAAGGCGACCAGAACACGGAGCCATTCGAAAACGCTTACCATCCCAATATCTCGGTCAACCTACACAGCATTAGTAGGCGTTTGAGCTGCTTGCTCTCAGTGTCGGGCTAACGATTTTGTGGCAAACAGAGAGCGTTGGCAATCCGCGACGGAGGAAGATTGATCTCCGCGCGACCCCCGTGAGGCGATCAGTCGTGCCTTGGCCGAGTCGGAAACGCCGGCTTATCTCAACTGCCGAAATATTCGGGGATCTCGCGCTACCTTTCGACTATGCCTGCCGCTTTCTCACGCCGCCACTTTGTCGCTGTGTCCGCCATCACTACGCAGCTCGTTCCCGCCTTGGAGGCGGCGCACGAAACAGTTACCCAACTGTCCGATCGTGACTACTGGCTCACAGTTCTTACACGTATCGCTCATCCCGTTCTCTCCGCCCTCAGCCAGAAGAAGCTGAAAGCCACCATGCCTGTCGAGGCGCCTCACAATAATGGCGCCGACCGCAGTCAGTACACCCACCTCGAAGCGCTCGGACGTCTCTTAGCGGGAATCGCACCGTGGCTCGAATCTGGCGAACTAACTGGATCGGGGAACTGCGCCGGCGCTACTCGGAGCTGGCACGCCAGTCCATCGCATCCGCCGTCGATCCTTCGTCTCCCGACTACCTGAATTTCACAAAAGGCCAGCAGCCCGTGGTCGGCGCGGCATTTCTTGCTTTGGCCGTCTTGCGCGCGCCGACCGAGCTTTTGGAGAGCCTCGCTAGCAGCACGAAGGCGAACCTGGCCGAAGCGTTACGCAGCACGCGCGCGATTCAACCGGGATTCAACAATTGGCTCCTCTTCAGCGCAATGGTGGAAGCCTTTCTATGTTTAGTCGGGGAACAATGGGATGCCAAGCGCGTCGATTACGCCATCCGTCAGCATGAAGAATGGTACAAAGGCGACGGTATCTTGGCGATGGGCCGCAGTTTCATTGGGACTATTACAACAGCTTTGTGATTCATCCAATGCTCCTGAAGGTAGTTGAGACCGTTTCGAAGAGATCCAATTCGTGGGAATCGTTTCGCTCTGTCATTCTGGCTCGGGCCCAACGCTATGCCGCCATACAGGAACGCTTGATTGCTTCGGATGCAAGCTGCCCCACAGTCGGTCGATCGCTCGCCTATCGCTTTGGCGCGTTCCATTTGCTGGCGCTCATGGCGCTGCGAAAGCAGCTACCCGAGGGCGTGAAGCCGGAGCAGGTACGCGCCGCGCTCACGGCAGTGATCCACCGGATGATCGAGGCCCCCGGCACATTCGACCGGCAGGATTGGTTGACTGTCGGGTTTTGTGGTCATCAGCCTTCGCTTGGCGAAAGCTACATCTCCACCGGGAGCTTGTATCTTTGTTCGGTGGGGTTGCTCCCGCTCGGTCTGCCAAAGGCCGACCCGTTCTGGAGCGGCGCCTCACAACCCTGGACAGCTCAGAAAATTTGGAGCGGCCAAAACATCCCAGCAGACCACGCCATCTGAGAATCTTTGCGCCATCGGCATCACTTCGAAGTGAGCTGGCGCGCTGGAAAACCCCGCCGTCTTTTGCAACAGGAACAGAGCGAATACGCCGTCTGAGAGGGATTCAGTTCAACGGCAAGCGCCAGAGACTCGTCCCCGAATTCCACCCAAGGGCAAACCACTCGCCATTGGGCGAAAAAGCAGGCGCTGCCCCACTCGGCACTTTTATCGCCAACCGACGAACGGCCTTTCCACTCGCCGTCTCAAAGACTGTAAGCGAACCCGACTTGTGCAGATCGTCACCGGTCGCCACCAAGATCGTACGACCTTCGCGTTCGAACTTCACCGCCGAGACCCATTGGCCGGCAACGACACTCCACACTTTGCGCCGTGTACGCGTATCAAGAAGGAAGAGCGTGGGCTGTGCTTCCTCGGGTTTGGGGGTGCGGAGTCGAACGCCAAACGCGAGGAACTCCCCATTGGCGCTGAACACGAGCGCGCTGAGCGGATCGGATATCGTCATGTTCAGTACGATTTTCCGCGCTGCAATGTCGCACAGCGTCACGCCAGTAGAGGAAGCAGCTGCCAAGTAGCGTCCGCCTGGGCTAAAAGCGATCGGCCCGGTATTCGCGTCGGAGGCCTCGCCGAAATGAAACAACTCCGCGCCTCCCTCTAGCGACCATACGGTCACCACTCCGCCGCAATTCGCCGCGACCCATCTAGCGGTTGAACTAAATGCCGGGGATAGTGCAGTGGCCGATCCACAATCCAGTCTGTCGGCCGACGCATTGGTGCGCGTGTCAAACACTTCCAGAGAGGACGCCCCACTCGCTGCCAAATACTCTCCGTCTTTGCTGAACGCCAAACCGTTCACGGCGCGCTTCACTCGCGGGGCCGTCACTTGCGCTTTACGCTCAATATCCCAAACTTGGAGCGCGCTGCCCAAATCAGTGCCCCCTCCATTTACCACCACCCGCCTGCCATCTGGGCTAAACGCAATCGCGCTCGGCGTGTATTGTCCCGAAACTCCGTGCGCCAGCTTCCCGGTCTCCACATCCCAGATATGCAGACTGAAATCGGCACCCGATGTAGCCATCCAGCGTCCATCGGGACTGACTGCAAGCATGCTGAATTCGGCACTTCGTCCGTGAATGATGCGCGCGGGCCCACCCGCCGTGCGCCGCACCACAGCCGTATCCCCGGAAGAGGACTCATACGCGAGCCACTCGCCTGTGTTGGAGAACATCACGCGGCTCACTTGCCCCGTAAGAGTGGCGAATGGCTTGTCATTCGCCAAATCCATAATCATCGCCCGCCGCGCGGATTGGGTGCTCCGATCAATGGCAATCCACTTGCCGTTGTCCGAAACACCGCATAAAATCTCCCGCCGCGTTTGTAACAACCGCCAGTTCCCCAAATCGTAAGTGGAAAGCGAGCCGGTGGCGTCGTCTTCGCCCGATTCCTCGGCCACCAACATCGTCTGGCCATTGAAAAAGATATGTGAAACCGCCGCATCCTCCCGCCTAATCATGCGTGTCTGCTTGCCCGTTTTGATATCCCAGAATCGCAAGATAGTACCGGTTGCCACCGTTTCCGCTGTAATCAGCGAATTGGAATCGGGCGTTATTTTCAAAAGATAGACGGTCGGCTGCGGACCTCGAAGCACCGCAACACCCTCACCCGTCGCCGCGTTCCACAAACGCAGCGTATGGTCCAAGGAGGCGGAAGCAATGCGCGTGCCATCGCCATTCAACGCAAGCGCCGTCACAATATTCGAATGCCCCCGCAACGTCCGGATTTCAGCGCCAGTTTCGGGGTTCCACAGCTTTAAAGTCGCATCTTCACTCGCCGAAACAAGAAACTTGCCATTGGGGCTGAACGCCAGTGCGGTGATATTCGCCCCGTGACCGCTTTGCAGGACGATGTCGGGGGAAGCCGAATCTCCGCCCAAGGCTTGGACCAGCAGGGCGGCCAGAGTAATCAGTCTCACTTTTTCTTGAAGATAGACACGCCATCTGGCGTATAGATAACCACTTCCGTGTCTTTGAACGCGATACTCACACCTTGCAGAGATTCCAGCTCAAACATTGTGCCATGCGTCGGTGCCAGCGCCAGCGCCGTGGCGGCCGGCATAAGACAAAAAACGACCGTTAGAGTTTTCACCGCTTTCATTGTTCTGACCATAATTTGGAGGATAGCGCGAATACCAGCAGCATCTCCTGCGGCACGCTATACGTACTGAGTGTGCATTCCTGGAAGAGATTCAGTAAAGTTGTATGCAGGACCAATCATCGTGAATCGTAGAAAATTCAACCGTCTGGGCGCTATGGCCGCGTTGAGCCTCTGCTCCCCCTTGTCCGATGCGGAGACTTTCGATTATCCCTGGAAACTCGGCGTCATCACCGATGAAGTCAGCCCCGATCTAGCCGAAACGTTGAAAACTTTCTATCCCAAATATCAGTTAGCGTGGGCGGAAATCCGCAACCTAAAGCTCGGCGGCAAGAACAAGTATGTCTACAAGTCCGCCTCGCCCGATGAGATCAAGGACATCCGCAAACAATTAGATGGCGCGGGCGTGAAACTCTCCATACTCGATACTGCTTTCTACAAGATCCCTCTGCCCGGCACCAAACCTTTGGGCGAAGGCGCGACGGAACTAAATCCCGGCGAAGGGGAATTCGCCCGGCAGATGGACGAATTGAAGCGGGCCGCCGACGCGGCTCATGCCCTTGGCACCAATAAGCTACGCATTTTCACTTTTTCCCGCGTTGCCGATCCAGACGCGATTTTCGACCGCATTGTGGAAGAGTTGCACAAAGCTCTAGGAGTCGCCAAAGAACAGGACGTGCTTCTCGTTGTCGAAAACGAACACAGTTGTAACACAGCTACCGGCACTGAAACCGCCAAGCTCTTCAAGGCCGTGAAAGATAGGCGGCTTATGCACAACTGGGATCCCGGCAACTGTTTTGAGGGTGGCGAAGAGCCTTTCCCGAAAGCATGGAATATGCTGGATCACACGCGCATCGGCCACATACATTTGAAAGATGCCGCAGGCAAGGCATGGAAACCGATCGGCGCCGGCGAGATCGATTTCGCCGGCCAGTTCAAGGCTCTGAAAGACATGAAGTACTCCGGAACGCTATCGCTCGAGACACACTACCGGAATGCCGCGCACGATCTCTATGCATCGAGCGTGGAATCGATGGACGGCTTATTCGCTGTTCTAAAGAAAGTTTGAAAGGGCGGAAGAAAGAGAGAACCAATGGAAAACAATTTGGAAAATCCAGCGCGGCGCAGCTTTTTGAAAACCGGCGCTGCGGTTCTGGCAACGGCAGCTTCGGCTAGCCGCGTGTTGGGCGCAAATGACCGGATTCGTATCGCAGTGGTCGGCCTGCGTGGCCGCGGCTGGGATCACGTCAAAGGCTACAAGCCAATTCCCGGCGTGGAAGTAGCTTACTTCTGCGACGTGGACGAAAGTGTTTTGAGCAAGCGTTGCGCCGATGCCGAAGCCATGGGTATGGCCAAGCCGCAAACGTACACCGATTTCCGCAAGCTGATTGCCGATAAAAATGTGGACGCCGTTTCCATTGCCACACCGAATCACTGGCATTCTCTGATGGGGATTTGGGCAGCGCAGGCAGGTAAAGATATCTATTGCGAAAAACCGTGTTCACACAATTGGTGGGAAGGCCGCCAGCTCGTGCGCGCAGTTGACAAGTACAAAGTAATCTGCGAGCACGGCAGCCAATGCCGCTCCAGCGCCGCGATCAAAGAAGCTATGGAGCAAATGAATTCCGGCCTCCTCGGCAACGTATATTTTGCGCGTGGTCTGTGCTACAAATGGCGCGATACGATCGGCCGCGCATCGCCTGAGGCTGTACCGGCCGGCGTCGACTACGACCTCTGGACTGGTCCTGCCCCGAAGAAGCAATTCACCAAGAATCGTTTCCACTACAACTGGCACTGGATTTGGGACACCGGCAACGGCGACCTGGGCAACCAAGGTATCCATGAACTTGACCTCGCGCGCTGGGGCCTGGGCGTTGAGCTTCCTACGAAAGTAACAGCCATCGGCGGCCACTTTATGTTCGATGACGATCAGGAAACGCCGAACACCATCACCGCGATTTATGAATTCCGCACGCCCGACGGCAAAACGAAGATGATGAACTTCGAGGTCCGTGGTTGGATAACGAATCATGAAGCGGAGATTGGCACGCCTCAGTTTGACGGCGGAGATGTTCCCGCGGCGGGTATCACTCCGAGTGCGAAACAGAAATCGCTGGGTCCCGTATCCGGCAAACCTGCAACTATCGGCAATCTGTACTACGGTTCGAAGGGCTACTTGGCCATCTCAAACTACGGAGCCTACAAGTCGTTCCTTGGTCCAGACGCCGAACCCGGGCCCGGGAAGCAAGTGCCCGTGAAAAACGAGCATTTCGTGAACTTCATCGAGTGCATGCGCAGCCGCAAGGCCGAGGATCTGCACGCCCCAATTCGCGAAGGCTATCTGTCCTCAACCCTTATCCATCTAGCCAATGCATCGTACCGTTTGGGCCGCACAATTCATTTTGACCCAACAACGGAAGCCGTCGTTGGCGATTCAGAAGCAACGGCACTTTTGAAGGGCACCTATCGCCATCCCTTCGTAGTTCCACAGAACGTCTAGTCAGAGTTGCGGTTGGAATGGCGCATCACGTTTGCGCCATTCTGGCCGCTCGGAAGTGTGGGAATCTGCACTTTCGCATCTACACTCGTCAACGTCAGCAGAACCGGCGTGGGAGAGCCGGGCTGTCGCGTCAGCAACAGATCTCGGAGTAACGCCAAAACCATGTCCGACCAGCGGATAACTCGTTTCTCCAAAAGGAGATCAGTAAAGCGTCCTTGATGCGGTCACACCGCCAGCCACTCTAACACTCTCGCCTTCAACGCCTTCTTGTCAAAGCTCTCCGGCACAAACCCCGAAATCACCGCCACAGAATCCGCCTTCGCCGCGAACACTTCCTGCACATTGGCCAACGTAATTCCGCCAATTGCACACAGGGGCTTCTCCGTCAGCGCTCTCAGACTCTTCAACCCCGCGACGCCCACCACCGGATCGGGCCGCAGCTTCGATGCCGTGGAAAAAATCGGGCCAATCGACAAATACTCCACCGGTTCCGTGTCGCCGCGCTTCAACTGCGCTGAGTTGTGGGTGGAGAACCCGATCACTTCATCGGAAACAATCGGCCGCGCCGCAGTAGGAGTCAAATCCTCCTGGCCCAAATGCAAGGCCGACCGCAGCAACCTTGCATAATCCGCGCGATCATTCAAAACGAACAAAACCCCCGCATCCTGACATAACTCGGCCAGATGCTTCGCCTCATCGAAATGCGCTTGCGCCCAATCGTCCTTGTGCCGGTATTGCAGAATCTTCGCTCCAGCATCCAAAAGCAATTCAGCCACAAGAGGCACAGGGCATCCGCGCGATGCCAGCACGTTGGTATCAAGAATTGGGTAGAACTTAGGCAAACGGAAAGGAGTCGTCGAATTCATTTCGCGTCGTTCAAATATCTGTCAAAGAATCGGGCGGTGCGCCCAAAGGCATCTTTCAAAGTCTCATCGCGCACATAGGCGTGATTCTCCTCCGGGTAGAACGCCTCTTCAAACGGCTTACCCTCGTGGACAAGCTTTTCGGCAAGCTGCACCGCCTCCTGAAACAACACGTTGTCATCGGCAATGCCGTGCAGAATCAGCAAATGGTTCTGCAACCTATCCGAAAAATGAATCGGCGAGCTGCGTTGGTACGCCTCCGGATTCTCAGCCGGCGGAGTCAAGCGTTCACCTGTATAATCCGCGTTGTAATTGGCCCAATCATACACGCCTGAAAACGCCGCGCCCGCCTTGAACGCAGCAGGCGATTTAAACATCGCCATGGCTGTCATGAACCCGCCATAACTCCAACCCCAGATGCCCACCCGGTTCATATCGATATTCTTCAAACTCCGCAAGTATTCCACACCTCCCAGGACATCTTCCAGATCCGGTCCTCCCAAATTGAGGTACACTCCGCTACGCCAATCGCGGCCGTAATTCGTACTGCCGCGATAATCCATCTCCAATACCACAAAACCACGGCTGGCCAAATAGTTATTAAACACAAAGCGCAATTCCTGATAACTGCCCCACTGCTGCAGCACGCTCGTCGCGTAACCCGCTCCGTGAATGTAAACGATCGCTGGTTTAGAGTTTGCATTCGGATCATCGGGATTGTAGCCGCGTGGCAGCAGCAGCCGCGCCGAAACAGTCTTGCCATCTTTTGACGACGGATAGTGAACAAACCGCGTCTCCGCCCAAGGCATCTGGTAGAAAGCCGCCAGTGGCGATTTCGTAATCTGCCGCGCATCTACAAACAAGTCAAACGGATTCTTCATATCGGCATGCATCATTACGCGAAGCTGGCCGTCTTCTGAGACCCACCCAATATGCAATCCCTGTCCATTAGACAATCGCTCCGGCGCAGATCCACCATCGGCCTTTACCCGGTAGAACTGTCTCTCCGCAGTCGAGTCCTGCGTGGACGAATAATAGATCCAATCTCCGATCCACTGTGGAGTGTGAGAAAACGGATCATTGTGAACCTCCCATTCACCCTTGGTCAACTGTTTCAAGGCATCTCCACTGGGAGACAGCGAGTACAAATGCTGATAGCCACTCTGATCACTGGTGAACCAGAGATGTTGACCTGTCTGATCCCAACCTAGGTCTGAGACCTCAACCCAGCGGTTGTCCTCTTGATGAAAGACTATCTTCGATTTACCCGTGTTCACGTTCACCACGCGCACGTCCTGGCTTTTGTAATTCGCCGATTGCTCTGCAAGCAGCAAGTATTTGGAATCGGGCGACCACTGCGCCCCGCGCCGGCCAATTCCCTTCCCTGTTTCGAGCAAGCGCGCCGGCGCATCGCCACTCGCCTCTGTCACATACCATTGCGCAGCCACAGGCGCGTCTCCCGCCACACTGCGTGGAATTGGGCTCGCCGTCACAAATTGTCCCGAATAAATCGGAAGCGGCAGCATGCGGCCCGCATTGGGCGCGACGCCGTACGAAAGCAGCTTCCCGTCCGGCGACCAATGAAAACTCGTTAGAACCGCCGGTGTCTTCAAATCGGTCCGCTGCTCCAACATGCCCCCGTTTAGACTCAACACATAAATCTGTCCACCCTGCGAATACGCAATCTTGCTCGCATCCGGTGAAAATTGCGGATTCATCTCGGAGGCCTTCGTCTTCGTAAGCCGGCGCACGGCACTTCCATTGGTTGGCGCAATAAAAAGATCACCGCGGTAAGAGAACACCGCTTCATTGCCATCTTCCGACAGATCGTAGCCAGCCAATCCCGCGCGCGGCGCTAGATAGTCCTGCCGGTGAGGATCACGCTCCGCTTCGCCATCGTTGATCGGATCTTTGAGTGATTCCAGGTCAGTCAGTCGCTTTAGCGTCTTCGTATCCGCGTTATACGCATACAGATCTCTGAACATCTGCCCCTGCGCGTTCCAAAGAAAGCACACAATATGCGCGTGCTTCGCCCAAGCAACTTGCGAAGGCGAAGTGCCCCAAACATAAGGGCGAGTGAACAGATGATCCAAAGTGAAATCCTGCGCAAACCCCGCTACCGCGCACGCCAGAATCAGTGCAATCCTACGAAGCATGAATCCGACCATTGTACTGGCATACACTTCTCTTCATGGGACCTTATCGCGACCCTGGAAGCGGGCCGCCGGGAAGACGCCGATCTTCAGGATGCGGATCTGAGCGGTTCGCATTTCCTGGGTTTGCAGATTACTTGGACGAGACGCTTACAGGCGCTACACTATTGACCGCAAACGGTACCTGATCCGTAATCTGTATACCAAAACCTTCCAGCCCCACAACCTTGCGCGGATGATTCGTGAGCAACCGTATTGACGTGAGCCCCAAATCCGACAAAATTTGCGCCCCCACCCCTGATTCATGCTGCAACGGCTGATGACCTTCCGAAGGAATAAAAGTCGATTGTCCCCGCCCATGCCCCACCAATTCGTGCCTGCCCTCGCGCCACAAAGAATGCAAACCCGAACCGGTTTGGTGCAAATAAATAAAAACACCGCTCTCAGCCCGCGCAATCGCCTCCAGCGCCGAAGGAATCAGTTGATGGCAATCACAAGCCGTGGACGCGAACACATCGCCGTAAACGCAATGCGAGTGTACACGCACGAGGACGTTAGTCTTACCCGCAACGTCTCCATGCACCAACACCAAATGCGCTTCGTTATCCAGTCTGCTCACATACCGAATCGATTCAAATTCGCCTTGTGGCGTTCTTAATCGCCCCTTGGCATCGCGCTGTATAAACTTTTCGGTGCGCAGGCGGTAGCGAATCAGATCCGCCACCGAAATCATCTTCAGTCCATACCGGCCACAGAACTCAAGCAATTGCGGCACACGCGACATCGTGCCGTCTTCATTCATGACTTCGCAGATCACGCCACCGGGCGAGAGCCCCGCTAGCTGCGCCAGATCAACCGCCGCTTCCGTTTGTCCCGATCGCACTAGCACTCCGCCCGGCCGCGCTCGCAACGGAAACACATGCCCCGGGCGCGCTAGATCCTGCGGCCGCGTGCTTGGATCCATGGCCACTTTGATGGTGTGCGCGCGGTCATAGGCCGAGATGCCCGTCGATATGCCCTCGGCCGCGTCAATCGCTTCGCAAAACGCCGTGCCGAAACGCGCCGTATTCACTGGCGACATCTGTTGCAAATCTAGACGGGTGCAGGTGTCGGCGTCCAGTGCAAGGCAAATCAATCCGCGCCCATGCGTCGCCATGAAGTTGATGGCTTCAGGAGTGATTTTTTCGGCCGCGATCGTAAGGTCGCCCTCGTTTTCGCGGTCCTCATCGTCCACCACCACCAGCAACTTCCCGCGCCGGAAGTCTTCAATCGCTTCAGGGATAGAAGCAAAGTTCATTTGCTGTTCATCTTAGACGGGTACAGCCAAGTGGGCCTTGGCCTGCCAGGGCTGGGCAGATTTGATGGCATCGTTCACCGCATTGATATTCTTAACGCCTTCGTTTGAGAGCCAATCTTCCAAAGCTTTGACGCCCTGCTTGGCGTAAACAGGAATGCCTTCCTTCCACGTCGCCCGTCCGCACAATACGCCCGAATACGCCGTGCCTGCTTCGGCGGCCAGATGCAAGCTTTCTACGAACACCGCGTTACCCACGCCGGCGCTCAAATAAATGAAAGGTTTCTGCGCGATATCGGCCGCTTTGCGGTAAAGATCAAGCGCTTCCTTGTGCGTCTGCGCCACTTGGCCCTTGAACACGCTGCTGCCTTCCACAAACTCGGCATTCGTCGGCACTTCCACTTTCAACATGTCCACTTTGTATTGTGGTTTGCCGAACTCTTCCATCGACCCGATCACAATCGAAGGCTTCTTCTTGGCGTATTCAAAGCCCTTCTCGTCGCCGCCCT
>PMSX01000164.1 GCA_003167495.1 Bryobacterales bacterium
ATGGGTGCCTGCGCATTGAATTCGACTAGGTTCGGCTTTAGGAGGATTCTCTTGGCTGTCACGGCAACGCGATGATCGCGAAGAATGCGCCGGACCGCATCGGTTAGATCATGCCGGTACGAAGGTGCAGGGACAATGGAAACATGCTGAGTTGCAGACGAGCGGACATCGCGCCTTGAACAACTGAGCGCGACGCCAAGGGCGCCCAGGAAGAAATATCGACGATTAAGTGAATCTGACATGTTCGTGCTGCTAAACCACTGGTCGCAAAAACGGGTTGCGGCCGCGAAGGGCTTGCAGAGTGATGAGATGAAGCGCCACGTCCTGCGTCGTCTTAGGCCGAATTGTCCACTGGGGTTCTTCTTTCCGAAAGCCGTGCGCTGCCAAACCCATCAGCAGCCAGCACAAGCCCTCGGTGGAATCTGGTTTTTGCAGTAAGCCTTCAGCGAGGCGGAGCGTTGCTCCAGGGATAGACGAGGACGAGTTGGCCAAAGCGAGGAGCGCCAAGCCGGTTGTCTCAGCATACGAAGGAGCTGTCTCACTTCGTTGCGGAGCTCCACCATGGTTCCAACCGCCATCTGAGCAACGGCGGGATAGGAGGTAGGTCTGCGCACGCTGGATCACGTGCTGAAAACTCGGGTTTGGCGACCGTACGGACCAGCAAGAGAGTGCAAGAATGCTAAAGGCTGTGGGAATAACCCAACCGGCCGTTCCCGGAAACCAGGATGAGCTACCTGGCGCCTGAGAAGGACTAATGCCAAGTCTATGCAGCAAAAATCCTTGAAGGGCGTTGAGTTCCGGGTAAACGTGACCCGACAACCAAAACGCACCTCTACTGCACCCTTGAGAGTATTCGCTCTCTTGAGCCAGAGCGAGCAACGCGAGGCTGGTTACCCATGTGCTCGTCGGGACAGCGGAGCAGGGGGGCCAGCCACCATCGGCGGATTGCAGACTGGCCAGCCAGGCGGCGGTTATGTTACGGCTCTTATCGGAAAGGTGCGTTCCTTGGAGAGCGAGGAGTGCGAGGGCCGTAGGCTCGGTCCATGAGCGACCGCGGCGAGATGGCCAGCCACCATCTGCGTTGCGGGAATTGAGAAGGAGTGCCTGAAGTTCTTCCGCATCGTTCATGTTTCACGGCTGCGACTTAGTCGCAGGACCTAAGGCACTATTTTGCGATTGCGGCGCCGTCTCAAATAGAGCACTAACAGTGCCCCGGCACCAATCCAGATGGCTGATTGTAGTATTGCGTCATTCATGTGTTTGTTTATCCTTCTTGGCGGTTAGCCAGTGGCACTTTGTGTGCCTAATTATTCTTTCGGCAGGAGCCGTTCGAAAGTTTAGTGCGGCGTGAGCGAGTTTTTCGGTTAGTGGGCATTTTATTCCGTTAATGAGCGTTGATCGAGCCAATATTATGCAGGAGTTGCAGGATGCCTGATCCTGCCGTGACCACGAGCAAGGAAGGCAAACAAAAGAAAAAGATCGGGAAAACAAGTTTGACGCCCACTTTCCCTGCACGCTCCTCGGCTTCCTGTCGGCGCCTGATGCGTAAGTAGTCCGACTGGGTTCGGAGGGCCTCAGCTACGCTAGTGCCGAAACGATCGGTTTGAATGAGCATGGCAACCAGCTTTTTGATTTCGTCTTCACCAACCCGGCGCCCAAAGTTTTTCAGAGCATCGGATCGGGTGATGCCCGCCATGATTTCCATGTTGACGATCACGAGTTCTTCGCTCACGGCAGGGTGGGCGGATTTCAATTCGCGCGAGACATTGATAAGCGCTTGATCCATTCCGCAACCGGCCTCAGTACAAATGACCAGAAGATCGAGGACGTCGGGCAATGAGAGTCGGATTTCGGTATGGCGGCGTCCAATGCGTCGGTTCAGCAAAAAGGAAGGCAGGGAAAAACCAAGACCAGCGGCGGCTAACGGGGCTACAAGTTTCAGAATCGGATTAACGATGTGCGGTCGGAACATGAGGGCAACGCTGAGCAAGAATGCGGCCAGGAAGACTTTCAATCCAAAGAAAACAGGAACAGCGGATTCGTTTCGGATGCCCGCAGCGACGAGTTCACGCCGGGCAAGCCCGGTGTCTTGCGGCGACATCGGCAACAACGTTCCGAGTGGAGTTAGAATTTGGGCGACGATTTCGGAAAGAGTTCGCTTCTTTTCGCCGACAGGCGAATAGCTGTCGTTTGAAGACGTCAATTGATCCAGCATGCGGGACGGCTTGACGTAATAGTGGTAGCCGAAGGCGCCAACGGCGCAGAGAATCAGCACGAACAAGACGATGGCAATTACGATACTCATACCGATTCAAACCTTTATGTTAATAATTTTTCGGATCACGAAATAGCCGATGATCTGGCCACAAATGGCACCATAAATCAACATTCGACCGACTTTGTCGGCCGCCAGATCTACCAGGTACTCAGGGGAGGTAATCATCATGATGACGGCGACAACGACAGGCATAAGAACGAGTACCAGGCCCGTGATACGGCCATGTGCGCTAACAGCTTTGACTTGGCCCTTTAGACGAAAGCGCTCGCGGATGATGAGGGCAAGCTTGGCGAGAACCTCGCTAAGGTTTCCGCCTGTTTCCTGCTGCAAAAGGACGGAGGAGACAAAGAACCGGACATCGAGAAGCGGCACTAGGGCGGAAAGCTTGCCAAGGGCAACGTCAAGGGCCGAACCAAGCTGCATATCGTTGGACACTCGACGAAATGCCGAGGCTAGCGGGTCGGGCGAATCGCTGGCCAAAAGTTCCATTGCTATGGAAAACCCGTGACCGGCTCGCATCGAGCGCGACAAGAAGTCAAGCGCCTCGGGCAGTTGCTTTTCAAATTCATTGAGGTTCTTGGTGCGCTTGTGAAGCAAGATCAGAATCGGAAGCGAGCCACCGAGCAAAGCGGCGACTGCGCCGGTCAACCCAGCAGGTAGAAAGGAGAAGCGCGAGCCAAGAACGAATCCGGCCGATAAACCGAAGAAGGAAAGGAGAAGCAACTTTGAGCTGGTGGTCTTTTGCCCCGATTGGTCGATAATAAGATTCAGCCGCTCGATAAAAGAAAAACGCTTCAACAGATCGTCGAAACCACCGTCTTCTTTGTTTTCGCGGAGTAGGGTACTCGTCCGCAGCTCTGCCGGAGACGCCTCGGCGTTGCGCAGCATAGAACGAATCTGGTTACGTTGCTTGGACTTGAAATAGGACGTGCAGACGCCGACCACCACAAGGATGGAGGCGAAAGCGGCCAGGAAAATAGGAATCAGAATCGCCACGTGTTCTCCCTATTTGATTTCGATGACATTCTGGAAAATGTTCGGCGGTAGCTCTATTCCGGCGGCTTTAATACGGTCGGAAAACTTGGGACGAACTCCCGTGGGTTTGAAACGTCCGGCAACGCGGCCTTCGCTAGTCAAACCTGTACGTTCGAAAACGAATATATCCTGCGTGGTGACCATTTCGCCTTCCATGCCCAGACACTCGGTAATGTGGGTGATTTTGCGCGAACCATCGTTGAGACGCGAGATTTGAACAAACAGATCTATGGCTGAGGCGACCTGCTGGCGGATGGACTTAGTGCCGAGGTTGGAGTTGGCCATTCCGATCATGACTTCAAGACGGCTGATGGCGTCGCGCGGGGCATTGGCGTGGATAGTAGTAAGAGAACCGTCGTGGCCTGTATTCATGGCCTGCAGCATGTCGAGAGCCTCCTCCCCCCGGACCTCGCCGACGACGATCCGGTCAGGGCGCATACGAAGGGCATTGATGAGAAGGTGCCTTTGCAGAACAGCGCCCTTGCCTTCGATATTGGCTGGCCGCGTTTCAAGCCGGGCTACGTGCGTCTGACGAAGCTGAAGCTCCGCAGCGTCCTCAATAGTGACAATACGTTCGGTGGCCGGAATGAAACCCGATAACAGGTTGAGAAACGTGGTTTTGCCCGCGCCGGTTCCGCCCGAGATGATGATGTTTAGTCGCGCCCTTACACAGGCTTTCACCAGTTCCAGCATTCCTTCGGTAAGCGAGAGGTTACGAAGGAGATCAGCCGGCTGCAGCGGGTCGCCGCCAAACCGGCGAATCGAAAGGAGTGGCCCGTCGACGGCTAACGGCGGGATCACTGCATTTACACGCGAGCCATCGGGAAGCCGGGCGTCCACCATAGGCGAAGATTCATCGATACGGCGGCCAACGCGCGACACAACTCTCTCGATGATTCGCATCAAATGTGCGTCATCTTTGAATTCTATGGGCGTTCGCTCTAATTTGCCCGAACGTTCAACGTAGATGAGCCGCGGGGTAGTCACGAGGATATCTGAGACAGTGCGGTCGCGCAGCAGAGGCTCAAGCGGGCCCAAACCAAAAACTTCATCCAAAACTTCTTCGATCAGGCGGTCTTTCTCGGTGAGACTGAGAGGGGTCCGCTCTTCGTTGACTAACTTGGCGACAGAAGGCCGGATCTCCTGCCGGACGCGATCACCTGGGGTTGAATAGACGGCCTCAAGATTGATGCGATCCAGCAGCTTCCTGTGAATCGAAAACTTGAGTTCTTGATATTGACCGGATGAAGTCTCCCGCGCCGATTTTAACGGATCGGCGGCCCGCGAATCGCCGCGGCTGAGGTCTGTAGTATGCATGAAAGTGTCCTTACCCGAATAGGGCAAACCTCTTCTTTGTCTTGGCCGGAGGCGTTCCGGCGATCTTCGAGGCAAGCAAACCAAAATGTTGGGCTAGGCGAGTATTGGAATTCAAAAGATTGCCGCTTGAGTAGGATTGATACAAACCCATGTAGTCGTTGGGAAGCGCGGCGTAGAGCGAGCGTCCAAGAATTTTTTCCAGTTCCTGTGTGCTGATGTCCATCAGCTTCGGTGTGCGGTTCAATACTAACTGCAGCTTCTCGCCTTGGTCGAACAAGCCGTGAACGATGGACTTGAGCCCATGCAGCGCAACAACCTCCAGAGTGGAAACCAGGAAGAGTTGATCGATTTCGTCTAATACCGCGGTGGCGATCGAATTAAGGCTGCGTCCGAGATCGAGAACAATCCAATCGTGTTGCGTGCGCATGAACTGCAGTATTTGCTTGAGTTGATTCTCATCCGGATGGTCCCAGCGCGAGTAGGATGCCGGAGCGGGAATAACCGAAAGATTTGGGCGGTTTTCGACGATCAGCGCTTTCCATAAGCTTTCGTCGAGTCGCGACAGGTTTTTGACAGCGTCCAGGATCGAATAGGAACTCGGCGTTTTCATGAGGAAGCCGACGAGACCTGACGTCAAATCCAGATCGGCGAGCAGTACTCGTTTGCGGGTCAGGTTCTGGAGTTCCCAAGCAACGTGACAGGCGAGCGTAGTGGCGCCACAGCCGCCTTTGGCGGAAAGAAAACCGATGACTTTCCCATGGCTCACGGCGCCAAGATCAGATTCGACCGAACTGAGGATTCGCTCAAGGGCGGTCGGGAGACTATCTTCGAGTGGCGGATGGAGAAATTCGTTCACGCCGGCTCGCATCGACGCGAGGATCATCTTCGGGTCTTCAACGGGGTGTAGGGCGACTACTTTCGTACGAGGCGCGTGAATCTTGATTTGCCTCATCGCGACCGACAGATCGGTGGGCACGGTTGTTAAATCAAGGAGCAGCGCTTCCGGCTTTATTTTTCCGAGATGCTCCAAGAGGCTTGTCCAATCGCCGTCGTGTTGCTCGAAAGGCACTTGTTGAGCAGACTCGCGTAGAGCGTCAACGGCTTCTCGCCGCAGACTTTCTTCTTTGATATGTAAGAGAACTTTAACGGGGCTCATTTTATTCACTCGTTTTTCGCTAAGGCCGGCCACTACTCTGCGGTTGATTCGAAGTGCTGTTACCCAGCGCCCCCAAGCCGCTCGAGGGAGGAGGGGGCGTAGGCGAAGTGACCCCCTCGGGTGACGTTAACAGGTCTTCAATTGGTATGACATCCCGCTTGATCAGGAGCGGCGCGTTTTCCGTTCCGGCGGGGGAGGAGGGGTTTTGCGGCGCGGTCATGGGGGCGTCCTTGAGAAATTTAAGCGGGTAGGCTAATTCGGGCACTTTGCCTCCGGCTGGAATGGGGTTGACCAATTCAGGCGTCACCAAGACGAGCAGCTCCGAACTGGTTTTGCTGGCGCTATGCGACTGGAAAAGCTTTCCGAGAAGGGGTATGCTTGCCAAGCCTGGCATTCTCGAGAGTTGGTCGGTGACTTGGTTGTTGATCAAACCGGCGATCACGAAGCTTTGCCCGTTCTCTAGTTCGATTTCCGTTTGTACCCGTCGTGTCGACAGAGCCGGAACGGTGTAGCCGCTGATCGTAAGGCCGTCAGCGTAATCAAGCGAACTTACTTCGGGATTGACCGTCAAACGAATTGTGCCTCGCGGTGTGATCACCGGAAGAAAATTGAGGCGAACTCCGAACTCCTTGAATTGAATTGTGATCTGGCCGACACCAGACGCGCCGCCCTGAATCGTCGGGAAAGGGAATTCTCCGCCTGCCAGAAAGCTGGCTTGCTTCCCGCTCATGGTGAGCAAATTCGGCTCGGCGAGAATCTGAAGCACGTCATGCGTTGCCAGATCCTGAAGGACTACGCCGAGGTTGATATCTGGCCGGAAATAAAAGATGTTAAGCAGGCTGGACAAGTTCCAGTTGACCGAGTTCTGGGCAGTATTGAACGTCGGGCTGGAGCCGAATTGTCCCGTGGAGGATGTGCCAATTCCTGAGGGAGTCGGACTCATTGTAAAGAGATTGACACCTAGCTGGTTGGCGGCTGATCGATCTATATCGGCGAAACGCACCTTCAACAGAATTTGCGGTTCGCTCGCGGGTGTGGTGACGCGCAAGAGGTTGACCACCTTGCCCATCGTCGAGGCGATATTCAAGGCTCTTAGCGCCGCTGTTTCATTGGCCACCGTGCCGTTCAGAAAGACCGTTCCTTCCTGTGCATCGATCGTCACATCGGCGCCGGCTTCCTTCAAGAGTTCGGCGCGGACAGCGTCTATCTTCGAAGTGTTGGCAAGGACGTGAACCTCTAGCATGCTTCGGCTGCCCTTGAGATCCCAAATGATCAGGGAAGTGTCTCCGACGGCTTTGCCATTCACTACAATTTCGTTGGTGCTGACCGCCACGGCCTCAGCGATCTCGGCGTTGGCGACGGAGATCCGCCGGATTCCAACGGCCTGATCAATAACCGTTGATCCATTCACGGAGACCGAGATGGTGGCTTTGTTGATTGCTGCATCCGCCTTAAGGCCGGTCGCGGCCAGGTCCGCACCGAGTGCAGTGGCCGCCAGCAGAAGGGGGAGTAACGCGGAACTAGGTTTGATAATCATCTATTTCTTCCCTACTGGAAGATCGAATGTTTCATCGGATTTCTTTACACCACGAAAAACCTCGATGTGCGCCATTTCGCGTTGCTGCGCGACAGCTGTCTGCGGTTCCGCGGCCGGTCGTTTTAGAGAAGGGCCTGCTGGAGGGCGGAAAGCCTGACCACCGAACGGAATGCCGATCGGCGGGCGACCCGGCCCGCCAAAGAGGCCAGCAATTGACGTGCCCGGCGGTGTCTGAGCCTGGTTGTCGAGCGGATTCCGCAAAACTAATTGCACCTTTGTCTCGCTCATCGCCAAATTTAGAATTTCGGCTTGTGCGGGCGTCACGAGTAGATTGACAACCTGCGCGGTTTCCGGCTTCCCATCATTTGTCTTGTCTAACTTCTGGCCAGCGGAAAGAACTGCGATGTTTTGCAAAATCGTGCGGCATAGCGTGCCAAAACGAGCCTGCTCAGCGGAAGGAGCGTTGCCGGCCATCAAGACATCGACGCGCATCCCGGGAACTACAAAGCCCGCCAGACCGACCACCTCATTGACCCGCAGGGCGACCGCGCGCATACCCACCGGGATAGTGGCGGCGAGACCTGCGCCCGCGCCCTTGGGAGCCAGGCGGCCGACCAGGAATGGTTCATTTTGATATACGTTTGCGACGACGCCTCGTCCCACTACCTCTTGACGCGTCTTCAACGCTTCGTCGGGAATGGGGGCACCCCAAGCTACCTCGTCCACGTCAGCGTCTTCAATAAAGGAGCCAACTTGAATATCGTGCTTAGCCACAACCAGTCGATTGGTGGCGACGGTGTGACCCTGGCCTTGGGTTTGTACGCGGACCAGTATTAGGCGATAAAGAACGTAGCTTGTAACGCTGGCCACAGCCAACGCGAAAATAAGGACAGAAATCAAACGTCGGTTCATGCTAAATATCTTTCTGGGTTTCAAACGGGTCTAGAGTTAGGCGAGAAGGAATCGTCACGGGTTGACCCGGTTACGCGGTGACGATTCCCTTGGACGCCGTTTTAGGAAGCAGCTGCGTTTGTGCTGCTTAAAGTGCTACTGATGGTCGACCAAAGTCCGCTGATCTGGGTTTTAATACCGCTGAGCAGACCTACGGCGGCCAGGGCGATGAACGCGAGCAAGAGGGAATATTCGACCATGTCTTGTCCTTCTTCTCCGTTCCAAAACGCTTGCAGGGCAGGGTTAATCATGTGGGGTTCTCCTTTCTAGAAATGAATCATCGAGATGAGTTGTATTTGCTTTTGTCAACTCCGAGATCGCTCGGAACTTCGGGTCACGCGATGTCGAGATGCTTGGTTTCAGCCGTGCCGCTTCAAAAACCAGAACTTTGCCGTCATCAAAACGCATCGTCCAGTCTGGCGACATCTTTAGAACCTCACTCAAAGGGGCTTCAGGTTTCACCAGAATCATGTCGACCCCAAATCGTTGAAGTTGAATTTTCCAATCATATTGAGCGGCTAAGATGTGTTGGGTGGCAGTCACTATCGGTATGCCAAAAAAATCGCTGCGACCATCCATGAATACAGGTCTCTTCGGATAAAGACGGTAAATCAAATAGTCAGCCCACTGGTCATAGGTGAAAATCCGCTGAGCTGCCGATCGTTCAACCAATGGAATTGCTTGAATGGGAAAAGACTCAGGATTGAATTGCGCTTCGAATCCCTTGGCCCCTGTGACAAAAAGGGCCGCCATTAGAAGCGTCGATAAACCTGAGAGCACATAGGCTCTGGGTAGCCGTTCCATTGGCTTCAGTTCTTCGCAGATCTCACAGATCGTGCGGAACACCACGCCGACAAAGCGCGTGGGCTGCAAGCTCGTCAGTACCTGCTGCAGCCAACTGCCCACCATGGGAGCCACCACGATCATGAATAGCGGAATATTCCTGGCGGAAAGGAGCGCAAGGTGGGTCCACATGAGCGTGAGCAGGGCCGGCGTAATGCGGCCCGCTTGCAAATACCAAAATGCCGCTCCGGCGGCCAGCACCATCATCAGTTCAAAAAAGATGGCGGGAGGACAATGGAAGCTGATCGATTGATATTCCTGGATATTGTCTAAGAGCTTCGTATTGCTTAGGAATTCATAAACGTGCTGATGCAAACGCCACGTGTACGGATTTACAAATGTCGCGGCTAAGCATAGTGCGGCTGCTTGAAGCAAATGGCGCGATCGGCTGTAGGCTCCTTGCAGGCTTTCCCCTCTACAAAACAGAGCCTCGAAAGCTTCACCACCGGCGACCGCCAAGAGCAAAGCGATGCCGATCATGAATGCGCCGTGCATATTAACCCACAGCACCATCAAAAGTGGGAGCGTGGCAAGAGCAAGCATCGAGCCTCGCTGAAGGGCGGGCAGGAGGTGAAGAAAACCCAGAAAAAACAGCCACGAGAACAGATGTGGCCGCGCCAGCCAATGTATAGAGGAACCGCAAAGCGCGAAAGTCGTAACGAAGAAACTCAGAATTTCGTTCCCGCAGGCGTTCACTACCAGCTTATAGAGCAGCACTGCGATGGTTCCTAGCAGGAGCACGGTGGCGAAGCCAACTCCGGCTAGACCCCAACTTCGGTGTATTAAAGCGAAGAGTACGTCCCACGCCCATTCCCACGCAAACCACGCTTGACCAGGCTTTGTGTAAGAAAACAGGTCCTGTGTTGGAACTCTTCCATGCTGAAGAATCCATTCCCCCGTGCGAATATGCCAGCCGGTATCGCCATCCGCGAACAGCGTTTTGGTTCCTCCCAGTTTGGAAAACAGCAACGCAGCTGGCAAGAGAAATGCGATATCCGTGAGGCAGGGCATCAGCCATACGACCCAGCGTGCCGAAGAGACGCCACGCAAATCAACGGTACTGGTGGTGGCTGTCTGCATCTAAGACTCTAATCGGCTGGAGCAAAGCAAAAGTTTAGGTGTACTACTTGGCTCAATGAACTATCTAAGGAATCGCTAAAGGAGCCTAGTAAGGTTTAGGCGGGTTATCGATACAAAAAAGCGAGGAAAATACACACGGAAATAGCGATTAAAGTGCCATGGGGCAAACCCAAAGCTCGCCGGTCATGTACGTCCAAGCTTGGGTCCTTGTGATACGGCATCCGGCCGTGCATTAGTTCAGTTGCAATCGTCGATACATTCGAAAGAGTCACTTGCATGCGGCCCCGGGTAGCGATCAAGCAAATGGATGCGATTCCACCGAGGATAGCCGTGGTAAGGAAGACGCTGAGCCAGTTCTCAGGTCCGAGAAATGCAGCAATAGCCGCCATAAATTTCACGTCGCCCGCCCCCATCGCGCGAATCAGATACAAAGGCACGTAAATTAGCAGAGCCAACCCTACTCCTGTGGCTACCAGTTTCAAACCTTCCCGCTGTAGAAACAAAGTGTTAAGTCCGAATCCGAGAATTAATCCGCTAAGGTTCAACCAATTGGGTATGCGCCGCGTTCGCAAGTCTGCCCAGCCGCCCAGAATGGCGACAATCAGCAGGGTGAGCTTGAGGATAGGTGACACTGCCCCTCCTATCGGCGGGGAAATGCCCAGAGTTTAATCTCAGCTAGGGTGGAAGACTAGAAAGTCGCCAATTTCCGTTCGCGTTGGATCCAAAGTCCCGGCTGGCAACTCTAGTACGGATGTCGCGGGAAAACATATCGCGATCCGCCATGGACATAGTCCTCGGACGATTTTTCGAACCCGGTGGGTGCGGTCCAGGAAGGCTACATCAATTTTCCACCGCATGCCAACCGTATGAATTGCTTCACAAGGGGCGATCCAAAGGCCGTCACCAGGCTGCATCGATTCTGTCTTAAGTAAGCCCCGGCGTCGCTCGGCGCTGCTGCCGGCGATACGGACGCGAGTGGCAAGGATGGTTCCTCGCGTCACATTGTCGGCTCCGTATGTAGAATGCTCCAGCAGAGGCAAAATACGTCCTTCTTTCTTTCAGAACTATCGGCGAAATCCGTTGATATTCCTGAAGAATTCGCCGCTAGGATTTATCTGGCCGACCCGAAAAATGAAAGGCCCAAGCTCCTTAGGGAAACTTGGGCCGGTTCCTTGCCGTGATCGGCAGCAAGCTAGTTGATCTTATAAGCGAGCTGCGTCACGAATTCGAATGAATTCGTCTTGAATCCGCTGGGAGGTTGGTTTACGTAATTATCCAAACCGCCAATGGTGATGTTGATCCGTTTATAGACCGGTATCGCAAAATTGGCAAAGGCGCTTGCCGTATAGTACTTCGCATCATTAAATGCCGGAATGACAGTCAGTCCTTCATGGAAGGCGACCCCACTCTTGAAGGTGCGTGTGAAACTTTCACCCAGCGATGCGCCAATCAGGCTCTTGTCGGGCGGTGTCGGTATCGCCGCCGCTGGGGGCGCCGGTTGCGTCGGCGTTGCAAACGACTGACGAATATAGTCAACCGCAGCCTTCACATCTAATTCCTGATGAGCATTCTTCAACACAACGTAGCCAATACCACCGCCATAGGTTTGTTGCAGTTCCATGCCCTGGGACGAGCTATGCAAAAAGTCTGCCGATACATAGGCGAATAACTTGTTCGACAGAAACATATCGTGCTCAAGAGTACCGTGGACTAGGTCGGTCGTGATTGTGGGATGCAGACTCGCGGGCGATTGCGAAAGTTGACTATCCGCCACGTTAAA
>PMSX01000132.1 GCA_003167495.1 Bryobacterales bacterium
CAGCCAAATCGGAAACGATTTTCCGAGTGGCGGGTTTATCATATCCCTCGAGGCCGCGGCCAAGGGCGTAAATCATGAATTTTTCCGTTAAACATTCGGCGAAGGCGTTGCGATTGGCGGCGAGGAGGACCTTCAGTTCAGCCGAACCGGTAAACGATTTGCCGTTGGGCAACACGCCGCTGGCGTCTATGGGTTGCGAGGCGTCTTGCGTGCGCCAGTGGCCAATAGCGTCGTAATTTTCGAGAGCGAAACCGAGTGGATCCATGCCCATGTGGCACGAGGCGCACACTGGGTTAGCGCGATGCTTTTCCATTTGCTGACGCATGGTGCCGCTGAGCGGGCCGCCTTTCTCATCGAGCGAACCGACGCCCGGCGGTGGAGGAGGCGGCGGAGTGTTGAGGATGTTTTCCATGATCCACTTGCCTCGCAAAACAGGGGAAGTGCGGGTGGGATAGGAAGTAATGGCAAGAACGCTGGCCTGGGTCAGGACGCCGCTGCGCTGGGTACCATCGAGTTCCACGCGACGGAACTGATTGCCCTCGACGCCCGGGATTCCATAGAATTTGGCGAGGCGCTCATTGAGGAACGTGTACTTGGCATCGATAAAATCGAGAATGCTGTGATCTTCCTGCACCACTGACGCGAAGAATGTGCGGGTTTCGGTGTACATTGCCTTGCGAAGCTGGCTATCAAAAGCGGGGAACTGCACGGGATCGGGATGGATGCTATCGAGATTGCGAAGTTCCAACCACTGGCCGGCGAAGTTGTCAATCAGCGCAGCGGCTTTTGGGTCCAGCAACATGCGGCGCACTTGCGCGTGCAGGATATCGGGCTGGTTGAGGCGATTTTCGGCGGCCACTTGCAGCAATTGCGGATCGGGCATGCTGCTCCATAAAAAATATGAAAGGCGTGAAGCGAGTTCATAATCGCCGATGGGGTGGACGGCAGTTGTGTCACGCGGGTTGGGATCGTGTTCTATCCGATACAGGAACTGCGGAGAGACGAGAATCGCTTCGAGACCAAGGCGCATGGACTGCTCAAAGCTCATGCCTTCTTTTTCGCCGAGCGCCACTAGTTTAGTGAGCTTGGAAATTTCGGCAGATGTAGCAGGACGGCGGTAAGCCAAGCTTGCGAGCTGAGCCAGATTACCGCGGACGCATTGTTTATTGTGCTGACCGATAGAGTGCCCGCAGAGAAAGACGCGCCTGTAACTTTCGGGCAGAGGCGCGGCTGAAGCGTTGAATGGGCCCTTGATTTCCAGGGCATCCATATAAGTGGGCACGTTGCCCAGGGTGTGCTGGAGGCGAATTTGCTTTTCGTCTTCCGGATTACGGGCGATTTGCTTGGCAATGGCGGCTTCTTCAGCGGCAGCCAGTTCGGCGGCTGTCTTGGCTTCTTCCGGTGTAGGATCGCGATGAGTGAGGACGGCTTGGAATGAATGCTGGCCCGGCGGCAAGTGGAGGCGCAGTTCGTAACCGCGCGGCTTGTCTTTTTCGATCAGAACGTCGTCGGCTTTGATCTCTTTGCCGTCTAGTAAGAGTTGAATCCGGTACGAATCCTGACGCCCGCTTACCGACGCACGAAGATCGTAATCGCCTTCAGCGGCAAAGTCGAACGAGTGTTCGAGATCGGGGCGAAGTTCGTTCACGAGATGTTCAGGTGAAAAGCGAAGGCGCGTGGGTTTGGGAATGGAGAGGCTGAGAGGAATGGCTTCGGTGGCGATTTTCTTAGCCGCGGCCAAATACTTTTCCATCAACACGGGAGAAACGGAAAGAGCATCGCCAATGTTGTCGAAGCCGAAGCCGGAATCGTCGGCGGGGAAATCGGCGGCGGGGCTGAACTTGACGGCGAGAAGGTCGCGAACGGTGTTGTTGTATTCGACCCGATTGAGGCGATGGGCAGTGAGGTGGCCGGGATCAGGCGGAGTGGTACGGTCGAGTTCAGCGAATTCGGAATCAATCCAGTTAGTGACGGTGGCGATGTCTTCCGCCGGAGGTCTAGGCATGCCTTTAGGGGGCATTTCGCCGGCACGCAAGCGCGTTACGACTTTTTCCCAAATATTGCGATCATGCACCATAGAAGCGGTATCGCGATATTTTGTGAGGACCAAGCCACCGCTTTTCGTTTGTTCGTTGTGGCAGACGGCGCAGTTTTTCTGAACAAAAGGAATAACGGTCTGGGCGAAGTTGTCCTGAGGCGCGGTTTGAGCGGCACAAAGAGAGTACGCGAAGAAGAGGAGAACAGATACAGCTAGGCGAAATTGGTTCAAGTGGTGCAAATCCCGGTAGAATTGAGACGTTTCAAGGACGGAGGAATGTTACCGCCGCCTGTATATATGACAGCATAGAAATGGAGGGAATGATAGGGGGTAAGGGACGGCGGGCGGGGAAAAGAACGCGACCGGGATGTAGGCGCGCTGGAGTTCGGCTGTAGCGGCTGTGGCATTTTGTTTTCTAGCTCGCTTGCGGGAGCACCTCCTTTTCGATTTTGGCGGTGTCGATCACGCGCAAATCGTAATCAGTTTGCAATCGCAGCCAGTAGCGCGATGAAAGTCCCATGTAGCATCCCAGGCGGGCGGCCGTTTCGATGTCCTTTACCGTGTTGAAATTCGGCATTGTGACTCTCTTTCCGCTACCCGTCGCAGTAGCGTCAGCGGGATTCTATTTTCTACAACGGATTTTGGATTCTCCGTTTCGCAAAGGGTTTTGCAACGTTGCGCAAATGCTCAAACACAGGACTTGACTCGTGTTGAGCGGCACAACGCCTATTTGACGCGCCGTCCAAAATGTTCCCGCCATGTACGGAGAAAGCTGCTGACCGCGTTGGTTTTCGGGCGTTTGATGGCGAACAGAATGAGTCCGCCGGCGGTCCAAATGAGAAACACTCCAGTGATATAGCGCCTTACTTCGTTGCCGAAGAACGCCGGTAGAACGAATTGGACAGCAAACAAAACGAACATGGCGATGGCTTCACGCCAGCTGAAGTACATGTTCAGCAGAAACAGCATGGAGACAAAACTCTGTCCGATTGTCAGGAGCAATTCAGTTTTCTGCGCAGGGTCGAGGGTGAAGCCAGAAGGTGCGCCTAGGCTGAGAGAATAAACGACCGGCAGCATGGCGACCAGAAGGGTCCATTGATTGATATTGCTGGAGGCAATGTTCATGAGGGCGACGCCGGCGTTCTCTTGCTGGCGCGCGAAATAGAAGGTAGAGAGCAACTCGGGGAATTCGGAAATGACGGGCGCGAGCCATTGGATCACGAGAAAACTGGGCAAGCTGATGGCTGCGGCCAACGCTACCAAGCTGCCGAGAAATGGCTCTGCGGCGAGGTAAATGAGCGCGCCGCCAACGAAGAAGCAGCCTAAGATTGCGGCGATACGCCACTTACGGGGTGCAGTGACGATGGCACGCGGGATTTTCTCTAGATGGTCAACGCCGTCATGTTCTTCCGGCGGCAACTTCAGCAGCAGGGATAAATACAACCCATACATGGCCAGCAATGGAAAGGCGTCCCAAAGATGCAGAGACCCTTTCCACCAGATGAATAACGCATAGACGAGTGGAAAGAACAAACCGATTACTTCCACGCTGTGGTGCGCATCGAGCTTGATTTGACGGAGGGGTTTTCCCGTGCGGCCGCGGTGAACCACAGACGCAGTGAGATAGATGAGCGGCCAAGCCAATCCTGTAAGCAAGCGCAAGGCGCCAGTGAGATTGGCCAACAGCAATCCGGTTTGCTGCTTCCAGGCGAGCACAGCTTCGACGGCAAACTCAGGCAGCGTTTGCATCCAAGCAAGCATGGCGAGAGCGAAACCTTGCGCCACGAAAAACTGAGCGGCTTCGGCACCCCAAGCGAGCAGAAGCGAGGCGGCCAAAATGCAGGGTGTGGTCCAAAGAGCCGACCATGGGCCGGTTTGCGAAAGAGGAATCGCCAGAAAGAGCAGTGCAAAACCGGCGAAACAGTTGAGGCGGCGTTGCCTGGCGTCTATCTTATGCAAACGTAACCTAGGCAAACGTAACCTGGTCATTGCCGTTAGTCATGAGGGAATGTTTTTGAAAAGCGGGCGACTTCGCGGGGAAATCTGTACGGTAGTGGCCACCGCGGCTTTCTTCGCGGGCCAGAGCCGCTTGTGAAATGAGTAGCGTCACTTGATGCATATTACGCAATTCAAAGCTCGCGCGGCCGGGCGAAGTTTGCGAGCCCTGAAAACTAGCCAGTAGCCGTTTGTGGGCTGCATCGAGTTCGGGGCCGTTGCGCAAAACGCCACAAGAGTTCCAGGCAATGGCACGCAGGTCTCGTTCGCTGATGGCGGGAAATGTGGGACTTTGGGGAACGGCGTTCACCATGTGCAAATCTGTCACGTGGCACATGGCTTTGCCGGCCCGTGCGCCGAACACAACGCCTTCGAGCAACGAATTGCTGGCGAGCCTGTTGGCGCCATGCACGCCGGTACAGGCTACTTCGCCGGCCGCATAGAGACGCGGCAAAGAGGTGAGTCCGTTCAAATCGGTCTTCACGCCGCCCATGGCATAGTGCGCAGCGGGCCTAACTGGGGCTTGCGTAGTTTCCAGATTCACGCCGAAGCTGAGGCAGGTCTCATAGATGCGCGGAAAGCGCTGGCGTACAAAGCCGGCGGGCAGATGCGTCATATCGAGAAAGGCGCTGGAATCTCCGCTGGCGCGCAACTCCATGACAATCGACCGTGACACGACATCGCGCGGGGCGAGTTCTTTGAGCGGATGATAGCGCTGCATGAAGCGTTCGCCGCTGGCATTTCGCAGGTATGCGCCTTCACCGCGCAATGCTTCACTCAGGAGAAAGCGCGGCGCAGATTCGACGTAGAGCGCGGTGGGATGAAACTGCACAAATTCGATGTCGGAAATGACAGCACCCGCGCGAAAGGCGCAAGCGACCCCATCACCGGTGGCTACGGCGGGGTTGGTGGTGTTCTCGAAGACACGGCCCAGGCCGCCGGTGGCGAGCAGCACGGCGCGCGCTTCAATCAGCACGGTGGAATGCGTCATTTCGTCGAAAGCGGAAACGCCGACAACTTGGCCGTCCTGCAGCAGAAAATCTGTTACGGCGGCGAAACTCTGAAAGGCGACGCCTTCGAGGGAACCGGCTTGCTGGCGGAGGGTACGAACAATTTCTCTGCCGGTGGAATCGCCATGCGCATGAAGGACGCGATTGCGGCTGTGCGCTCCTTCACGGGCGAACAAAAGGCGCGAACCATCGCGATCGAAGGTGGTTCCCCATTCGATCAATTGCTCAATGGCGGCAGGCGCTTCCTCCACCAAGGTACGCACAGCATCCGGATCGCAGAGGCCGTCGCCGGCCACGAGAGTGTCCTGTTCGTGGAGTTCTACTTCGTCGTCATCGCTCAAGGCGGCGGCAATTCCGCCTTGTGCATATTCGGAAGAGGATTCGCGCAAACTATCTTTAGCAATGACCAGGACGCGTCCGGCAGACGCGAGTTCAATAGCGGCGCGTAAGCCGGCAACCCCTGCCCCTACAACAACAAAGTCGGTTCTGATGCGCTGAAACGGGGCGTTGATAACCCACATGATACAACGGGGAGGAAATGCCTATCTTCTCGGTGAAGACACCGCAGCACGCTTATCAAAATGTGGTTGAGCGTGGCATAGTGCGGCGGATCTCCGAGTTTATCCCACCGCGCGCAGGCAAGGTTTTTGTGGTGACAACGGAAGATGTCTGGCGGCTGCACGGCGAGAAGTTGAAGGGACAGTTCGCGGGCAAATCGGCGGAAGTGCTGTTCTTCCCGGGCGGCGAAGCGAATAAGCGGCTGTCGTCGATTGAAGGTTTGGCGGAGCAGATGATGGATCGCGGCGGCGATCGAACAAGCATTGTGATTGGGCTTGGCGGCGGAATTACGACTGATGTCAGCGGATTTCTAGCGGCCATTTTTATGCGCGGCATCGGCATTTTGCAGGTGCCCACGACGCTGCTGGCACAAGTGGACGCAGGCACAGGCGGCAAAACGGGCGTGAATCTGGTAAGCGGCAAGAATCTGATTGGCAGTTTTCATCAGCCAATAGCGGTACTGACTGACCCGGATGTGCTTTCCACTTTGCCGGCACGCGAGTATCGGGCCGGGTTGTTCGAAGTGATTAAATGCGGCATTATTCGCGATAGGAGCTTGTTCGATTTGCTCGATCACCAACGAGATGACATTTTGGCGTTGAAACCCGGCGTGACCGATCAATTGATTGCCGGGGCTGTGAATATTAAGGCGGAAGTGGTGACCGCCGACGAACGCGAAGGCGATCTGCGCCGCATTTTGAATTTTGGCCATACGATTGGGCACGCGATTGAGGCCGAAACCGCTTATGTGCGGTTGCTGCATGGCGAAGCGGTGGCATGGGGAATGCTAGCTGCGACGCGGCTGGCCGAATTAACCGGTACGCTGAAGGGCGTGGACGCGGACCGCATCGCGCGCGTAATCGGCAGCTACGGGCCGCTTCCGGCCATTGGCGACCTGCAACCTGAAAGGCTTCTGGCGCGGCTTTCAAGCGACAAGAAGACCCTGCAGGGCAAGATTCATTTCGTTTTACCCACTTCGATCGGCGCGGTGAAGGTGATGTCTGGCATTGACCGGGCACTCATCCGGCAAGCAACGGCGGAAGCGTTGCGGAAGAAATCGTGAGCGTTGTAACGGGAACAACGCCGCCGGGAGCACCGGGTGAGCGGCAGGCAGCCGAGTGGGTACGGCAGATGTTTTGCGACATAGCGCCGCGCTACGATCTGCTCAATCATCTGCTTTCGTTTAACGTTGACCGAGCCTGGCGCAAAGCGCTGCTCGAACGCGTCGCGGCGGTCTTGCAGCAGGCAAATGCACGCGTGTTGGATCTCTGCTGCGGAACGGGAGATGTATTGCTTGATTTGCAGGCGGTGGCGGCGAATGCGGTGCTGGTGCTAGGCGCCGATTTTTGCCACCCGATGCTGGTGACGGCCGCTGATAAGATGCGCGCGCGTAAGTTCGCGACGACGTTATTTGAGGCAGATGCACTGGCACTGCCACTGGCAACAAACTCGCTGGATGCGATCACGATAGCGTTTGGTTTTCGGAATTTGGCGAACTACCGAGCCGGGCTCGCCGAATTTCAGCGCGTGCTGAAACCGGGCGGCGTGCTGGCGGTTCTGGAATTCTCACATCCGCCCGGCTTTTGGCTGCGTCACGCTTATGGCTTTTATTCCAAAGTTGTGTTGCCGTCGATTGGCGCGCTGGTATCGGGGTCGCGCGCGGCTTATACATACCTTCCCGAATCGGTAGCAAAGTTTCCGCGCGCTGAGGAACTGCGTGTTCTTTTCGAAGAGAGCGGCTTGGTGAATGCGCGCTTCGAGTTGCTGACAGGCGGAATTGCGGCGTTGCACAGCGGCGAAAAACCAGTTGGCGCTATTGGTTCTTCAAGCGATTGATCTCGTCGCGCAAGCCCAGATTCCGCACCAGCCGCAAAAGGTAGTTGGGGTGCAAGTTCAGAATCTTGGCAGCGCCGCGATAATCGCCTTTGGCTTGTTTGTAGGCATCTAGAATCGCATCGCGCTTGGCGCCCACAATGGAGTCTTCATATTTCGACGTGGGGCTGTGCGGTGCGGCGGCCAACAGTGGATCGGGCAGATCTTCGGGAAGCACCCAATCGGAATCGCCCAACACTACGGCGCGTTCCATGGCGTTCTCCAACTCGCGCACATTGCCCGGCCAGTTGTAGTTCACGATCATTTCATGCGCTTCGGGCGAGATGCCTTTCACATGGCGCTTTGATTTCTCGGCCGAGCGCTGAAGGAAATACTGCGCCAGTTGCGGGATATCGTCCTTCCGTTCACGAAGTGGGGGGGAATCGAGCGCGACGACGTTCAGCCGATGAAAAAGATCTTCGCGGAAGCGGCCTTCGCCGACATCCTCGCCGAGGTCGCGATTGGTAGCGGCGATAACACGAATATCGAGCGGCCGGGCTTGCGTTCCGCCTACGCGGAAAAACTCGCGCTGCTGCAATACCCGCAAAAATTTGGCTTGAAACCCTTGCGCCAATTCGCCCACTTCATCGAGGAAGATGGTTCCACCTTGAGCCAATTCAAAGAGCCCGGGCTTCATGGCGATGGCGCCGGTGAACGCGCCCTTTTCGTGGCCGAACAGCTCACTCTCAAAGAGTGTTTCCGTAAGAGCGGCGCAATTGACCGCGATAAACGGACGATCGCGGCGATTGCTTTTTTCATGGAGGGCGCGGGCAATCAGTTCTTTGCCGGTTCCGCTTTCGCCGGTGATCAAAACAGTAGTGTCATGGGGCGCCACGCGTTCGACGCGCTCGAGCAAGCGCCGCAAGAGCGGACTTTGGCCCACAATGCCGGTCTTGGGCGCAATCTGCTGTTGTAAGAACTTGTTTTCAGCGCGCAGAATTTCTACTTCGCGGTTCGCTTCGAAGCCGACGGAAGCAAGCGCGGAGACCGCCGTTAGAGTTTCGAGGTGAGCCGTCAGATGCGGGCGCTCTCGGTCTGGCAATTGCACGACCAGCGCTCCGAAAAGTCCGCCGGACAGGTAAAGAGGAACGGCGAGCAAACCCGACCTATTATCCTCAAACGCGCCCTCTTCGCAAACATGGGAGAGGGCGGAGGCTACGTCAGCTCGCGGCGCGGATGCTTCGCGCTCATAGCGCTCGGTCAATTCGCCGCACGTGGTGCCGATAAGTAAAATACTGTCGTTATTGGGAATGAGGTCGCCAATCAAACGCAAAATCTGGGCTTGGAGAACATGCTTATCGCCTTCGCTCGAAGCAAGAGCGCGAAACAGAAAGAGAAGCGAACAGGCGGCTAGCAGCGCGGGTTTGGTCTCGGCCGCGGCAATCGGACTGCCGGAATTGGTATCGAGTTCGCCCGACCGAAACATGACAATGGTCTTGCCCACGCCAATTTGATCTTTCTCTTCGAGCCAGCGCTCGGCAGAACGCATGCCGTTCACGTAAGTGCCGGCGGAACTTTTCAGATCGGTCACCAGGAAACGAGCGCCTTGCAAGCGAATCTGGCAGTGACGCCAGCTTACTTCAGCTTCCGGGAGGACGAGATTAGAGTTGGGCGCCCGGCCGATAACAAACTCGGCTTGACCAAGCGGATAGCGGGCACCGGCCTGCGGACCGTTGATAATAATCAATTCCGGGCTCATAACCGACGAAGCTAGTGTAGCGGAGTGCGATGTCACAGAGGCTGCAATGCTACTAGTGCCGAAATAGGCGCTTCCGTTTCATCGGCGTTGGCGTCTAAATCGAGAAATCTGGTATCGAGCAGACGCGACGGTTGGACGTTACCCAGGGCGGAAAGTAACGTCTCTTTTAGAAAGGGATGCTCTTTTTCCAGTTCGGCGAGCATATCACGAAGCGAGCGGCGCACAGTGCCGGTTTTTTGCGAGCAACCGCAGGGTACAACGGGCGCACCAAGACTGGCCGCAAATTCGCGCGTGAGGTTCTCATTGACGTACACAAGCGGGCGAATCAATCGAAATTCGCGTTTGCGCGACCAAGCCACCGGGGGCAGGGCGCTGATGCGGCCGGTAAACATGGCGTTACGCAGAAACGCTTCGCAGAAATCGTCGGCGGTGTGGCCGAAAGCGACCACGTTCGCGCTCAAACCACGGGCGACCTCATAAACAGCGCGGCGGCGGAAGCGGCTGCACACATCACAGCCATGATCGGGTTGGTCAACCAGGAGATTCAGCGATGGATTATCTTGAACATAAGTCCAATCGACACCGCGCGCTTTGAGAAATTCGCCGACTGGATGAATGGGTGCTAGAAACTTTCCCTGCTCGATGGTAAATGCGCAAACTGTGAAATGGATGGGAGCGCGCTTCTGCAGCCGGAGCAGCGCTTCCAGGAGCGTGAGCGAGTCCTTGCCGCCGGAAACGCCGACAGCCACGCGGTCACCTTCGCGAATCATGCGGAAACGGCCTACCGCTTCGCCAACTTTTCGCAGGATGGTTTTTTCGATGTCCACTCTTATTCAGGATAAGCGAAGGCTCTCACAAAGGCAGCCACGCTAGCCGGCCTTCCCACTCTGAAGCGCTTGATGCCAGCCAGATCAGGACAAGCTCATCGATGGCAGAGCCAACGTCGAGGCTCTGCGGGATCAGGAAGACACCGAAACTCTGCTTACCGGCACGCATGAAAGCGTGGAAGTGCGCCGGCATCGTGTTGACATCGTGTGAAATGAGTACTCTTTGTTGATCGGCCGCCAGTGCCAAAACCTCTGGGTCGGTCGTGCCGCGTAAACCAGCCGCATTTGCGGTTAAGAAATCCAGCGACGGTTCCCGGCGCAGGACTCCACTCACGATTGCCTTGCTGAGATCGGCGTCGGCAAGGAAGCGAACCTTCACGAGATGCGCGCGTGCATTTCTTCACGGGCGCGCATGAGCCGCTCCCGCAGATTCGCAGGCAGCGGCTCGGCACTGCGCCTTCCTTCAACCCACTTTTCGTTTTGGTGATTCAGATAAGAATCAATATCGACGTGGTTTGCCAGATAATACGCGATCGCGCCGTAGACTTCTTCAAGGCTAAGAAGCTCGAAATTCTGACAGATGGTCTCAGGAGACTCGCCGCGGCGGAACGCATGGATGATCGAATCCAGCGAAACGCGTGTGCCCGCAACGTAATAACCGCCTTCGCGCCGCTCGATGTACTCCTTGGCCATGTACTCCTTGATTGTAAATCAAGTATTAAGATTTTAGCGGTTAACTTTCGTACCTAGTTGCTCGTCTAGCAAGCAGTGAAGTTAATATTGGCAGATGTTTGGCGCTCGTTGAAGCCTGTTCACGAAGCGCATCACGGAGCTTTGTGGGCCGCTTTGGGCGCTAGCCTGGTGGCCCTGATGGTAGGCGGCTTCAATCTGAAGTCAGGGTTTGGGCTGTGGGTCGATTTGTCGTTTCTCTTTGCGGCGGCGGCGATTGGCTTGCCTTTGGTAGCGATTGCGGTGGCGCTGGCATTAACATTGCTGCGAAAGATTCCACGGTTGGCGGCGGGTGTGTTGGTGGCGGTGATGGTGTTGCTGGCGCTGCCGTGGCTCAATGCGTGGGGTTACCTGCTGGGCGCGGTGGTGCTTCTCATCGAATGCACTCTGGGCGCAAGCGTGGCAACGGTGCTGTTGGGCGGATTGCGGTACGCAGCCTTGGGCAAGAAGGCGCTCACGCTTGGATCGGGTGCGCTGGCCCTTTTCGCGAATTTGTGGTTGGTGGTCTTCCTGCGGAGCGACGGTTTTGATGAACAGTGGCTACGCGTACCGGCGGGCGCGAGTTTGCCGCCACAGCTTTCTGCTTCAGATCCGTCAGCTAAAGGGAGCTACGCGGTAGATAGATTGTTCTATGGGCATGGCGACGACCTGCGACGGAGTGAATACGGCCCAGGGGTGGCGATTCGTACCAGTACCGTGGATGCTTCGCCGTTCTTTCCGGATTTTGGCGGTTGGAAAGCGCGTCTGCGCAAACTCTATTGGGGGTTTGGCATGGATCGCTTGCCGTTGAACGCGCGCGTTTGGTATCCACGCGGAGCGGGTCCGTTTCCGTTGGTATTGATGGTGCATGGCAACCACGAGATGAGCGAGTTCTCGGACCCGGGCTATGCATACCTTGGCGAACTGCTGGCGAGCCGCGGGTTTATCTTTGTTTCGATTGACGAGAACTTCTTGAACATCGGCCTATTCCATGAGCCGCCGGATGAAAAGCCCGCACGCGCATGGCTCATGCTTGAACACTTGAAGTTGTGGGAACAATGGAACGTAAGCATGGGTAATCCGTTTTACGGAAGGATTGATACGGCCAACGTGGCACTGATGGGGCATTCGCGCGGGGGCCAAGCAGCGGCGAGAGCGGCACTGTTCAACAAACTGGCCTACGATCCGGACGACGCGTCTATTCATTTTCACTATGGATATCCGATTAAGGCAGTTGTGGCGATTGCTCCGGCCGGCGAGTGGCGGGTTCTGAATGATGTGAACTATCTCACCATTCAAGGCGCGCATGACGCCGATGTGTCTTCCTTCCTGGGCAGCGGCCAATGGGACAGCGTTCGCTTTAGCGGCAATGTGGATTGCTTCAAATCGGAGCTGTATGCTTACGGCGCTAATCACGGCCAATTCAATACAGTTTGGGGTAGAAGCGACTCGCGTGGACCGAAGAGTTGGTTTCTGAATCTGCGGCCGTTGCTGCGGGGGGCAGACCAACGGAAGATTGCGGAGGTTTACGTGGCGGCGTTTCTTGAGGCGACGCTGCATGGGCGTGACGAATACCGGCAGTTGTTTCGCGATTACCGGCAAGCGCGCGCGTGGTTGCCGAAGACGTTTTATATGGATCGCTATCTGGACAGCTCAAACAAGGTGATTGCCGATTTCAGCGAGGACGCGGATTTGACCACCACTACCCTGCCTGGCGGAGTGATTGAAGGACGGAATTTGAGCGATTGGCATGAAGGCAAGATCCCGTTTCGTAACGGCGACCGCGGTTATAACGGCGTGTTCCTGGGTTGGAATGGCGGCGCCGCGAGTTATTCTGTGACTCTGCCTGCGGCGGGGCTTGCGGATAAAAACTCATTGTTGTCGATGTCGATTGCCGTGACGGAGGATGGCGAAGCGGAGAGTCCGACGGATTTCACGGTCGAGCTGGAGAGTGACGACGGCGTGGAAGTGAGGCTGCCGGTGAGCCGGTTCAGGACGTTGCGACCGTCGATTCCGGTGCGGTTTACGAAGATTGAATATTTGGATAGATTGGTTTATAAAGAGCCGAGTGAGCCGGTGTTTCAGAGTGTGGAAATGCCGTTGCGGGATTTCGCTGCGGTGGATCAACGGTTCGATGCGAAGAGGTTGAAGAGCGTGCGGCTGATTTTTGACAGGACGGCGGCGAGTGAGTTGTTGATTAGCCAGATCGGGTTGGAACGAAGTGTGCAGTAAGCTGTGGATTGGAGTCGAAAACCATCCACGTGGTGCTTGATGCGAAGCTCCTCAAGGCCGTCAACTTGGCAGCCAAATGGGGAAAGGTAAGTCGCTCGGCGTTGATCCGCAAGGCTCTCGAAGAGCATCTGAAGAAGCTCAAACAGTTAGAACTTGAGGAGCGTGAGCGCCGCGGCTACCTCGCTCAACCACAGCGGCCCGATGAATACCTCATATGATGGCTGCATGTTTTCTAAGACTATTGCAGGCATCGCAGTACTGACGCTTCCGCTTTCTTGCGCATTCGGACAAACATCTACGGCACCGCCCACGGTGGTTGCCGGTATTCCGGTTAACTACGATGAAGCTTTGGTTGGCACATACGCGCTGCCTGATCCTCTGCGGCTGTTGAACGGCAAACCGGTGCGTGACGCGAAGACCTGGAACAACGAGCGGCGACCGGAAATCGTTCATCTTTTTGAGGAGAATCAGTTCGGGCGCAGCCCCGAACGCGCCGCTGAAATGGCGTTCGACGTTTTCGATAAAGGTACGCCTGCGTTTGATGGGAAAGCCATCCGCAAACAGGTTACGATCTCCTTCTCAAAGGCAAAAGACGGGCCGAAGATGGATCTTCTGATTTACCTTCCGGCGAAGGCCGCGAAACCCGTGCCTCTGCTTCTGAACATTAGCTTCTCGGCAAACTCTGTCACTGTCGACGACCCAGGGGTAAAGGAGGGTGAGGTATGGAACAGAGACAAAAAGAAAGTTCCGGGAAAACAGGGGTTCGCCTTTGGCAAGGTCAATGTGGTGCCGCTTGTCGAGGCTGGTTTCGGCTTCGCAACCGTCTACTACGGCGACATTGAACCGGACTTCGAGGGTGGACTTCCTTACGGCGTTCGTCAGCTCTATCTGAAGCCTGGCCAGACGCAACCCGCCGCTGACGAATGGGGTGCGATTGCGGCATGGAGTTGGGGATTGAGCCGCGCGCTCGACTATCTGGAAACCGATGCAGGGATAGATGCGAAGCGAATCGCCCTGTTCGGGGCTTCGCGGCTGGGCAAAACCGTGCTCTGGACCGGTGCGCGTGACACGCGTTTTGCCGCAGTCATCGCCTGCTGTTCTGGTGAAGGAGGCGCCGCGCTGAGCCGGCGGAATTACGGCGAAACCATCGCTCACCTGACCGCACCCGGCCGCTTTCCCTATCAGTTCTGTGCGAATTACGCAAAATTCGCGCAACATGTCGATCAATTGGCGGTAGACGCTAATTTGCTAGTTGCGTTGTTGGCACCTAGGCCACTGCTGTTGCAGACCGGGGATAAAGATTATTGGTCGGACCCGAAAGGTGAATTCCTGGCGGCCGTTTCAGCTGGGTCAGTGTACACGCTTTTGGGCGCACATGGTTTGGAGACGGATCAATGGCCAGCAGCCGGAACGCCGATTATGCATACGCTCAGCTATTACATGCATGCCGGGGGCCACGGAACGATCCCGAGCGATTGGAATCAATTTCTGGCGTTCCTTCAGATGCATCTCAAGCCGTAAACTCTGTCGAGCCCAGCCTCCGGCGGTGCCGGATTGAACAACGCAAAAATGGGGACAGCCAGCACGCGATGGTTAGGCAGGCGTCGTCGTATCGGGCCAATTCCGGGCGCTGTGGCAGTCCCCACCTTTGCTGCGTCGAGGGTCGAGATATGGAAGTCACAGGCAGAGGAGTTGCGTTTGCGAGAATAATTAAAGAGAGTTGCTTCCGCATTCCGCTCGTAGCTAGGCATTGCACGAATCCGGCAGCCCGAATCTGACCTGCTGTGAATAACGACACCATTGAATTGCGTTTTGGACTTGGCTTTGAAGACCTCTATCAGCGGGAGGGCTTAGTAAAGCTGGACGGAATTTTCGTCACTCAACTGAAGGAACGTGCGCCGGCGTTGCATGAACGGCTGCTGGCGGCGCGCGAGAATCCTCCGGCTGCGCACAACAAAGCGGGATCGGAACTCATTATCGAATTGGCGCCGCACGTGGAAGATTTCGTGGGCGAGTTGTTTGGCATAGATGCGGAACTGAGCGAGTTGCGGAACCGGCATACGAAACTCGCGCCGATCTTTACGGTGAAACGAAAATTTGTGCAGCGCAGAGCACTCACCGGCTACACGGAAGAGACCGCGAGTGCGATTGACGGTGAAGCCGTGGCGGCCAGACTGGCAGCTGTAATGATGGAGCCGCTTACCGAGCTGAGCTTTGCCACGAAAGTGGAGCAATGGCTCGCGGCGGAGGCGGATCACACTTCACAGTTGCAGCTGGCCACGCAGTATACAGCCTGGGCCAGGCTGTCTCCGCAAGGCAAAGCGAAGCACAAGAATGGGGTACTGTTCAAGATTCCGCGCAAGGTTGATCCGTATCATCTGGTGCCGGTGGAAACATCTCGCAGCAACGGCTTGGTGCATTTGGAACTCGACCGCAGTCATTGGCGGCAGCGCGAAGGGTTTGAGCTGACTGATATAGGAACAGATTTGACGGGTGCTCTGGACCAGGCGCATTACTGCATCAAATGCCACAACCAGGCGAAAGACAGCTGCTCGACCGGATTGAAAGAAAAGACAGGCGAGTACAAATCGAGTGCCTTCGGAGTGAAGTTGGCGGGGTGTCCGCTTGACGAGAAGATCTCGGAAATGAACGTGCTGAAGGATGATGGCAATCCGATTGGCGCGCTGGCGGTGGTGGCGATCGATAACCCGATGGCCGCGGGCACGGGGCATCGCATTTGCAACGACTGCATGAAGTCTTGCATTTTCCAAAAGCAGGAACCGGTGGATATTCCGCAAGTGGAGACGCGTTCGTTGAAGGACGTGTTGGAGCTGCCGTGGGGCTTTGAGATTTATAGTTTGTTGACACGCTGGAATCCTTTGAACTTTGTGCGGCCGTATCCGCGCGCGAGCACTGGATACAAAGTGCTGGTGGTTGGTTTGGGTCCGGCCGGTTTCACGCTGGCGCATCACTTGATGAACGATGGACATACCGTGATGGCGGTAGACGGATTGAAGATTGAGCCGCTGCCCGAGGAGATTTCGGGCGTTGATCCTTATGGCAAGCGTGCGAAGTTCCGGCCGCTACGCGATATCACCGATATTTACGAGCAGTTGGGCGATCGCGTGATGGCGGGCTTCGGCGGCGTGGCGGAGTATGGCATTACGGTTCGCTGGAACAAGAACTTCTTGAAGGTGATCCGGCTGCTGTTGGAACGGCGCAGCGAGTTTGCAATGTTCGGCGGCGTGCGTTTCGGCGGAACGCTTACGGTGGAGAGCGCGTTTGCCCTGGGTTTCGATCACATTGCGCTCTGCGCGGGCGCGGGACGGCCGACTGTGATTCCGATGAAGAACGGCTTAGTGCGCGGTGTGCGGCAGGCATCGGATTTCTTGATGGCGCTGCAGTTGACGGGTGCGGCGAAGGCGGAATCACTGGCGAATCTGCAGATACGGATGCCGATTGTGGTGATTGGCGGCGGATTGACGGCGATTGATACGGCGACGGAATCATTGGCGTATTACGTGGTGCAAGTGGAAAAGTTTTTAGCGCGCTACGAGAAGCTGATGGAAGACTTGGGCGAAACGCAATTGAAAGCGCGCTGGACGAAGGATGAAGCGGAGATTGCGCAGGAGTTTCTGGCGCACGCGTGGGCATTGCGGCACGAACGCGCGATGGCGGCCAAAGAAGGGCGCGCGCCGCAACTGATTGATTTGCTGAACCAGTGGGGCGGCGTAACAGTGGCGTACCGGCGGAGGCTGATTGATTCGCCCAGCTATACACTGAACCACGAAGAAGTGGCCAAGGCGATGGAAGAAGGCGTGCGGTTTGCTGAATGCCTTGCGCCGGACGAAGTGGAGGTAGACGCGCAGGGCAGCGCGGCGGCGTTGCGGGTAGAAAAGCACAAATTCGATGAGACGACCGGAAAGATGGCGGCGACGGGCGAGAAGTTGACGTTAGCGGCGCGAACGATTTTGGTGGCGGCGGGAACACAGCCCAATACGGTACTGGCGCGCGAAGACGAGGAAAACTTCAAGCTGGACGGGCGCTACTTTCAGGCGGTTGGAGAGGATGGCGAACCCGTGAAACCGGAGCGCCTGTCGAAGCCAGCGAATCCGCAGGTGTTGGTTTCGCTGCGGCCCGATGGGCGCGCGATCAGTTTCTTTGGCGATCTGCATCCTTCGTTTTCAGGCAACGTGGTGAAAGCGATGGGCGGGGCGAAGCAAGGATATCCAGTGGTTACACGCGTATTGGCAAAGCGGAAGGCGGAAGCGCCGACGCCGGTGGCGCTGCTGAACAAGCTCAACAATGAATTGCGCGCGGTGGTGGAAGATGTGATCCGGCTGACGCCGAACATTGTGGAGATTGTGGTGAGAGCGCCGATTGCGGCAAGGGCATTTCAGCCTGGACAGTTTTACCGCTTGCAGAACTATGAGTCGCTGGCGCCGCGCACAACGGACACAGTGCTGGCAATGGAAGGTCTAGCGTTGACGGGCGCTTCGGTGAATCACGACAAGGGCTTGCTTTCGACAATTGTGCTCGAGATGGGAGGTTCGTCAGATTTGTGCTCGCTGTTGAAGCCGGGCGAGCCGGTGATCTTGATGGGGCCAACGGGCAAGCCGACGGAGACGCCTTCGAAGGAAACGCTAATGCTCGCGGGCGGCGGACTGGGCAATGCGGTGTTGTTCTCGATTGGACAACAGGCGCGGGCCACGGGTTCGCGCGTGGTTTACTTCGCCGGATACAAGAAGATCATCGACCGTTACAAGGTTGAGGAGATTGAGAAGGCGGCCGACGTGGTGATCTGGGTTTGCGACGAAGCGCCCGGATTCACTCCTGGGCGAGTGCAGGATAGCGCGTTTGTGGGCAATATTGTGGAAGCGATGGCAGCGTATGGGCGCGGCGATCTGGGTGAGGCTGAGATTCCGTTGAGTTCCGTAGACCGGCTGATTGTGATTGGCTCTGACGGAATGATGCGCGCGGTGCAGGAGGCGCGGCATTCGGTGCTGCGGCCATATCTGAAGCCGGATCATCATGCGATAGGCAGCATCAATTCGCCGATGCAATGCATGATGAAGGAGATTTGCGCGCAGTGCCTGCAAATGCACAAAGACCCGGTGACGGGGCAGGAAACGGTGGTATTTTCGTGCTTCAACCAGGATCAACCGCTCGATCACGTGGAATTTGGCAGTTTGCGGTCGCGCCTGACGCAAAACGGGGCGCAGGAGAAGCTGACCAAGTTGTGGATTGACCATTGTTTACGGTCAATTGGAGCGCGGCCCGAACTAGTAGCAGGTTAGGCGGTATTTTCGGCTAACCGGCGGGTGATTTGTCAGTCTAAAGAAGCAGCCGGATGGAATTGACTGACGCAGAAGCTGCCCGCGAGGCGCGGCTGGGGAACCAGCAAGCGTTTCGCGTGTTGGTAGAACGGCATAGCCGCGTGGTCTTCCGTCTTGCCTATCGTATGACTGGCAACGAACAAGACGCAGAAGATCTGGTGCAGGAAAGCTTTCTGCGCGCTTACAAACAATTCCACACTTTTGATGAACGCGCGGCGTTTGGCACGTGGCTGCATCGCATTTGCGTCAATTGCTCGCTCGATTTGATTCGGGCGCGCAAGACACGGCGGGAAATCCAGAATAAAGTGGATGACGAGCAGACGACTAGCTGGCTGGAACAAGTGGCTGCGCCCGACCCTTCGCCGGAGCGCTTGACACAAAGCAGCCAGGTGGCGGAACTGCTGGAGCCGGCGCTTGAAAAACTCAGTGAGAATGAGCGGGCGGCGTTTGTCTTGAGGCACTACGAAGGATCGAGCATTGAAGAGATAGCGCGGGTGTTGGGTATACAGACGGGCGCGGCCAAGCACAGCGTCTTTCGCGCGGTGCAGAAGCTGCGGCGGTCACTGGCGCCGGCATGGGGAGCGACACGATGAACCACCTGAACGAGGAACAAATGGTGGACGCTTATTACGGTGAGATACCGGAAGACGAAGCCCAGCATTTGGCGGAATGCGAGGAGTGCAGGGCGTTATTTGAAAGACAGCGCGAAGTGCTGGATGCGGTGCGCGAGTATCCCGTGCCCGAACGTGGGCCCGGCTATGGGGGCGAAGTGTGGACCAAGCTATTGCCACGACTACCGAAGCAACGGCAGAAGCGGACTTGGTGGCTGTTCATACCAGCTTTCGCAACAATGTTGGCGGTGGCTTTTCTGGCGGGACGATGGATGGAGCGTAGCGCGCCGGTGAATGCAAGCATTCCTGAGAAGGCTCGAGAGCGAGTGCTGCTGCTTTCGTTGAGCGAACACCTGGAACGGTCGCAAATTGTGTTAACGGAGTTAGCCAATGCGGCCCCTGGTTCGAGTGACTTGTTGGAAGAACGGGACCGGGCACGGGAGTTAATTGGCGCGAACCGTCTGCTACGCCAGACAGCCACGCGGTTGCGAGACCGGCAAGACGCCGCGGTGTTAGAGGATTTGGAGCATGTGCTGCTGGAAGTGGCGAATGCGCCGGATGCGCCGACGAATGAAGATACAGTGCGCGTGCAGCAGCGCATTGCACAAAACGAATTGTTGTTTAAAGTACGAATCACATCGACAGATGCGCGGGAGAGAGGACTGAGGTTATGAAAAGGGTTTTGTTGGCGATTGCACTGAGTGCGCCGTTGCTGGCGCAGAACGTCTCGGTAGGAGAGGCGCAGAGCTTTCAAGCAAGTGATGCGGGCAAAGGGGACGAGGATTATCAGAAAGGCTTGAGTGCGCTGGATAATCATGATTGGGACGGAGCGATTGCCGCTTTTGACGAGTCGGCTTCGCACAAGAAGAACAGCGCTCCCGCCGCCCTGTATTGGAAGGCGTATGCGCAGAATAAGGCGGGCCGACGATCGGAAGCGCTGGAGAGCATTGCCCAACTGCGGCGCGATTACAAGAACAGCCGCTGGTTGAACGACGCGCAAGCACTGGAAGTGGAAATGCGCGGACAGAGCGGAGCGCCGGTGAACCCTGGTTCGGAATCCGATGAAGAGTTGAAGATGGTGGCGCTGAACAGCCTGATGCAGGGTGATCCGGACCGAGCGCTGCCGATTATCGAGAAGGTGCTAGCGAGCAATAACTCGGAGAAGGTGAAGGACAAGGCACTCTTTGTGCTGGTGCAGAGTGGATCTCCGAAGGCAGCAAAGCTGCTGGGAGATATAGCACGTGGAACGTCGAATCCGAATCTGCAGCTTAGAGCAATCCGTTACATGGGAATGATGGGCAATGAAGAATCGCGGAGAGAGTTGCCGGCGGTTTATGCGGCCTCAAACAATCCGGAAGTGAAGCGGGCGATTCTTAGGAGTTATATGACCTCTGGCTCGCGCGACTTGCTGTTGAACGCAGCCAAGGCGGAGCAGGATCCCGAACTGCGGCATGAGGCGATTAAGCAACTGGCGGTTTCAGGCGGTAGTGAGCAGTTGTGGCAGTTGTATTCGAGCGAATCCTCGATGGACAACAAGCGATTCATTTTGAAGCAGATGTTCATCACGGGAAAGTCTGACAGACTGGCGGAGCTGGCTCGCGCGGAGAAAGATCCGTCACTGAGGGCTGAGGCAATCAAGTCATTGGGACTGATGGGAGAAAACGGGCGGCCCGACGTGTTGGTTGACATCTATAAGTCAGACACCAGCCCGGAGGTCCGGCGTGCCGTGCTGCAAGCGCTGTTTCTGCAGAACAATGGCAAGGCACTAGTGGACTTGGCACGGAGTGAAAAAGACCTGGAGATGAAGCGGGAGATTGTGAACAAGATGTCGCTCGTTCATTCGAAGGAAGTGACGGACTACATGATGGAGATCCTGAAATGAAGGCCCTCATCGCGTTGTGCTTTGCGGCTGTGTTGGCGGCCCAAAATGCGCCAGCTTTGAAAAACGGGCAGCTTGAGACGCGAGCGTTTAGCGGCGACTTGGCGGCACAGTTGAAGAGTGACAAGGCGACATGGTTCGGGTATGCGATCAAGACACAACGCAGAACAGACAATTGGTGCGACGGTCAGCATTCAAGCCCCATTCAGCTGGAAGGTTCGGATACGGCATCGGTTTTGCTGAGAGTGGAGAACAATCAGGTTGAGAAAATGAAGCTCTACTCAATAGACTGCGCGTTGGACGTGGGCGGGTTGCCGTTTGTTTGGTTGACCGGTGTTAGCGCAGAGGCGAGTTTGGCGTATCTGAAGACTCTGCCAATGGACCAGGCGATCTTTCTCATCTCACAGCATGCTGGAACGGAGGCGACCGACATCCTGATTGATGAGGCAAAGAATGGCAAGTCTACGCACGTGCGGGAACAGGCATTATTCTGGCTGTCTCAACGAGCAGGCGCTAAATCAGCGGCAGCCATTGTAGATGCGATCACAAACGATCCGGATACGGGAGTGAAGAAGAAAGCGGTGTTTGCGCTCTCGCAATTGCCGGCGGACGAGGGCGTGCCGAAGTTGATTGAAGTGGCCAGGACACAGAGGAATCCGGAAGTGCGCAAGCAGGCGTTCTTTTGGTTGGGGCAGACCCACGATCCGCGGGCGCTGAAATATATAGAGGACGTCTTAACGACTCCCTGACGCGCCTTGCAGGTGGCTGGTGAATCGGCTATAGGCAAAGTAAATGACTAATCCGATCGCCATCCAAATCAGAAATGCGCTCCAAGTGACTGCGCCGAGACCCGCCATCAGGCCCACGTTGATCAGGACACCAAAAATTGGAAGCGCGGGAACCCAGGGAGTCCTAAACGGGCGCGGCAGATCGGGCCTTTTCTTTCGCATGATCACGATCCCAATACACACGACGACGAATGCGAACAAGGTGCCAATGCTGGTGAGACTGCCCAGCCGGGCGATGGGAGTAAAAGCAGATCCCACAGACACAAAGAGCAGTAGGACAAGGTTGGATTTCCAGGGCGTGTGAAAACGACTGTGCAGTTCGGAGAAGAGTTTGGGCAGCAAACCGTCTTTCGACATGGAGTAGAAGACACGCGATTGTCCATACAAAAAGACCAGCATTACGGAGGTCAATCCACAGAGCGAGCCCAACTTCATGAGGAAAGCAATCCAGGGCAGACCTTTCATCTGGTCGACCGCAACGGCGAGCGGTGCGGCCACGTTCAGGTCTTTGTAGTTCACGATACCGGTAAGCACAGCGGCATATAGGATATAGAGCACCGTGCAGATGGCCAGCGAACCAAGAATGCCGATGGGCATGTCGCGCTTGGGATTGCGGGCTTCCTGGGCGGCCGTTGAAACAGCGTCGAATCCGATGTAGGCGAAGAAGATCTGTCCGGCGCCCGCCAGCACGCCGCTCCAGCCGAATGAACCGAATGTGCCAGTGTTCGGTGGGAGGAATGGGTGGTAGTTTTTGTAGTTGATAAAGAAGTAGCCGATTCCGATAAAGAACACCACGACCGCGACTTTCAAGGCGACGATGAGACTGTTGAAAGTGGCGGATTCTTTGATGCCACGAATGAGAATGGCGGTCACAAGGCAGAGACTTGCCACCGCGAGTAGATTGACTTTGCCGGGCGTGGGATCGAACGGAGAAGCAATCAGGGAGTGGGGCAAGTGGATACCAAAGGAAGTAAGAATGGAGGTCAAAGTCTCGGCCCAACTGACTGAGACAGTGGCGGCACCGACAGCATATTCAAGGACGAGCGCCCAGCCGATGATCCACGCGACGATTTCACCTAGCGTTGCGTATGAGTAGGTATAGGCGCTGCCGGCAACGGGAATCATAGTGGAGAATTCGCTGTAACAGAGACCAGCAAACGCGCAACCGAGGGCGGCGAAGATGAACGAGTAAATCACCGCAGGGCCTGCGTGAGTGGCGGCGGCGACTCCGGTGAGAGTGAATATGCCAGCACCGATGATGGCACCTATTCCCAAAGCAATCAATTGAAGGCCTGTGAGGGTCGGGTTTAATTCTGTCTTCTCTGGTTCAACTGCTTTGGTTGCAAATAACGTCATATCCCTATACATTAAGCTCAGTGTTATGAGAAGGCTGTTGGCCGCGCTGCTGTTTTGCAACTTGTTATGGGGAGGCGACGCTGACTGGTGGCGGAACGCTGTTATTTATGAGATCTATCCGCGCAGCTTTGCGGACACGAATGGCGACGGGATTGGCGATTTGAACGGGATCACGGAGCACCTGGATTACTTGAAAGATTTGGGAGTGGATGCGATCTGGATTACGCCTTTCTATCCATCGCCGCAAGTGGATTTCGGCTACGATATTTCAAACTACGAGGCGATAGACCGGCAGTACGGCACGATGGCGGACTTTGACCGGCTGCTAAGGGAGGCCGGGAAACGCGGCATCAAGGTGGTGAACGATATGGTATTGAACCATACGTCCGACCAACATCCGTGGTTTCAGGAGTCGAAATCATCGCGCAAGAACAAGAAGGCCGATTGGTACGTCTGGCAGAATGCCGACCCCAAAGGCCATCCGCCAAACAACTGGCAATCGATCTTTGGGCACTCGGCGTGGCAGTGGAGTGACCCAAGAAAGCAGTTCTACTACCACGCGTTCTACAAAGAGCAGCCCGACCTGAACTTCCGCAACCGGGCGGTGAGAGATGCAATGTATGACACGATGCGGTTCTGGCTGGACAAAGGCGTTGCGGGGTTTCGGCTCGATGCAGTACCCAGTTTGTTTGAGGATCCAGTGTTGCGGGACGAGCCCTATGTGGAAGGCGTTGATGCATACGGCGAGCGGAAGGTGTCGCGGCAGTATACGGACAATCTGCCCGAGGTGCACGAAGTACTGCGCGAACTCCGGCAAGTGACAAATGAGTATCCGGGGCGAGTACTGATAGGAGAGACCTATCTGCCGAATGTGAATGAGTTGGCGAAGATGTATGGGAGGAATAGAGATGAGTTACATCTGCCCATGGATATGCAGCTCGGGTTTATAAACCAGCTGTCAGTGACGGAGTTTCGGAGGAAGCTCTTTGAGGCTGAGACGGAGCTGAATGGCAACGTGCCGCTGTTCGCGTTTGACAACCACGACAATGCGCGGAGCGTGGATCGTTACGGAGATGGCGTACACAACGATGCAATTCAGCGATTGATAGCGACCGTGTTGCTGACGCCGCGAGCGTCGGCATTGTTGTATTACGGCGAGGAACTCGGCATGAGGACCAATACGCCGACGAAAGTGGAGGATGTCCGGGATCCTATCGGGAGGATTGGCTGGCCTAAAGAGAAAGGCCGTGACGGAGAGCGGACTCCCATGCAGTGGAACAACGACACGAACGCGGGGTTTGGAGATGCGCACAAGCCGTGGCTGCCAGTGGGGCCGAACTACAGGACAGTAAACGTAGCGATGGAAAGCAAAGAACCGGATTCGCTGCTGAACTACTACAAACGGCTGATCAAGCTGCGAAAAGAGAATGAGCAACTGCGCGACGGCGACTTTGTTTTAACGAACGAGACGAGTGAGACAGTGCTGTCCTATGTAAGGGTGACACGGAACGGCCAAGCAGTGGTTGTGGCGCTAAACTTTACGGCGCAGCCGCAGACGGTGAGTCTTGATTTGACGAGCCGTGGGGTGAAAGGACGCCATTTGAAAACCTTGATTGCGTCGTTTGCCGGTGTAGAGCCAGTGGACTTGGGGCATATTACGTTGCCAGCGTTTGGGTCTTATGTAGGTCAGGTGGAGCCGTGAGACGCAGACAATCACCCAAACCTACCGAAGTTTAGTCTTGGTCTTTGCGGCTTCGAAGACGGTTCGGATGCAAGTGGTCACCAGATCGGGTTCATCAATGATGACCGCATGGGAGCTGTGCTGGGCGACGACTTGTTTGCTATTACGAGAGAGCCTTAGGAGGCTTGCCTGGAGGCTTTCGTAAGCGGGCTGATCTTCGATGGTCCGAATGACGATCACAGGGCGGTCGCGAAAGGGGTATGGTTGGCCTTTGGTAGCCAGCTCTATGGCGGCGGAACACTCCGCTGCCGTTTCGGCGGCGGGGCGCAGTGGGTGATTGGACACGGCCCAAGCATGAAGGTCGCGATTTCGCTGTGGGAGTTTGCTGAAGTTCTGATCGTCTTCGATGCCGAACGAGATAGGCGGCGCCGAGATGAGAACGGGTGGACTGTCCGAGGAAACAGGCGGTTGGGGCGGCGGCGTAGTGGAGCCGATATTGATGAACGCGTGATCGATAATGACTATGCCGGCGACTTGGTCGGGATATTGTTGGGTGTATAGGCGACCTATGAGCCCTCCGATCGAGAATCCGACGAGTATGTAAGGGCTAGGAACATTGGCGATCACAAGAAGGCGGTGAATTTCGTCGACTCTATCGGCGCAACGAGGAACGGGCTTCTGTCGATCGAGATCGCTCCAAGCAGTGCCTGAGGGGTCGTAGGTGCAGATTCTCGTAAACCTCGCCACTTCGGGTTGAATCATGCCCCAATCAAAAGAGAACCCGCCGCCGACCACCATGACCGTCGGGCTACCATTGCCTGTGCAGTATAGGTGAACGCGATGGCCGCCGCCCATGTCTACTAAGATTCCGGGCGGTTCAGGCGTAGGTGGGTCTTGAGTGGTAGCGATGGAGGCGACGAAGAATGGAGCGGTGACGACGATGGTGAGTACCCGGTTCACTTATGAATATTTTGACAGGAGTCCGATGGTATCTTCGAATTGTGGTGGACATAAAGATCGCTGTTGGCAATGCCATGGACTTTGCGAGGGTCTCGCTGGGCGGACAGCGACGGCGGGTCTTCGGCTTGAGGAGATCGAATCCGCGAGCCTAGATGGCAAAGCCGTCTGGTTGATCACCCTCAGTAATCTGCGGGAAGAATCTTTGCCCGCCTCCTTGTTTCCCGCCTATGGCGCAGATGCAGCGCGGGAGTACAAGATTTTCACAGTTGCAAAGGACAGCGGCGAGGTTCTGTCGATGAAGATTCGCCTGTCGGGCGCCGAGCGGTTCGCTGTGCGTTAACTTTTCAAATCCACCATAGAAACCATCAAAGAGGAACATGACGCGGCTCGTCAACTAGTTCAGCATAAGTTATTCGACAGGTTCGGCTTGGGGGACGCCTCGATTGCTACAGTTTGCGCGAGGAGTGTATTGGTCCTCACGGCGGACGTTCAGTTGCAAGTCGCTCTCGGTGCGCTTGGGCTTGACGCGATCAATTTCAATCATGTCCGAATGATGGGCTGGAGCTAAAGGTCAGGGCATGATTGGCAATTCGATGTGTGAAGGCAGCACAGACGAACAATACACGCGCTGGGTGGCTTTGATGTAGTCGGCAGCGGTGGCAGTGTAGATGCTCGGAGTGAATTTTTGAGGGTTGCGGTCGATTAAAGGGAACCAAGTGGATTGGACTTGGAGCATGATCCGGTGGCCTTTTAGGAAGACGTGATCGCGGTCGCGGAGGGAGATGGGGAAAAGGTTAGGCTGATTGGGTTTGAGTGGTGCGGGGTGCTCGTAACTTTCATTGAAGCGGCCGCGGCGGACCTCCATCGCGATGGGCAGTTCGTAGCCATTGAGGGATTTGGCGTAGTCGCCGGGTTTGGGGCCGGCGTCCGGGTCCCAGCTGTCTTTGACCGCATTGTCGGGATAAATATCGATGAGCTTAACGATAAAGTCGCTGTCGGTGCCGGAGGTGGACGCATAAAGTTGTGCGGCGACGGGGCCGGTGATGGTCAAGTCATGATCGAGTGGCGCGCTGACGAAGGAAAGAACGTCAGGGCGATGATCGACGAAGCGCTGGTCTGAAACCTCCCAGTCACGCCAGTCACCGCCAGGATAGGTGGGAGAGATGGGCCGCGGGCGATAGGGGACCGGATTGGCCGGGTCGGAGATGTATTCAACATAGGCTTTAGCGGCGGACGGGGGTGGGTTGAACGAGAGTCCGCCATCGGGTTGTAAGTACAAGTTTGTCTGCTTTGCCTCTTTCGGGGGCCACGAACCGTAGGTGCGCCAAGTGTTCGAGCCGGACTGGAAGGTGCTGGCTTTCCAGGCGATTTTTTCACCATCGCCGTGCAAATAGTAGCGAAAAAAGGGGGCCTCGATTTGCTCGCGGAATTCGCGGGCGGTTTCGTGGCCGCCGAACGAGATTTGGCCGATAGCGTCACCTTTGGGAGATTGCCATTCGCCGTGATACCAGGGGCCAGCAACCATGACATTGTGAGCGGACGCGCCGTCTTTCTCGGAGTTGCGAAAGATTTTCCACGGGCCCCAGGGGTCTTCCTGGTCCCAAAAGCCGGCTACATTCAAGTTAGGTACGGGGCTGGAGTGCAATTGATTGACCCAGGCTTCTTTGTGCCAGAACTCGTCATAGTTCGGATGGGCGACGGAATCGTTCCAATAAGGGATGGAATCGTGCAGATACTTGGCGTTGATGTTTGAGATAGGGCCGAGTTTGAGGTACCACTCGTATGTATCGAACACATCGAAGGCAAAGTGCGTGTTGGCGTTTTTATCGGCCTGTTCGAGCACGGCATATTCGAAATCGTAACTGAGGCGCAAGGCGCCGTAGTGATGGTCGTCATCGTTCATCCATTCGTCGGCAGGGGATGCTTGCTCGGAGATGGCTTTGAGAGCCGGATGCGGATGGAGCAAGGTGAGGGCGGCAGTGAGACCGTCGTAGGAGACGCCGAAGATGCCGGCGCGGCCATTGTTTTGAGGCACGTTTTTGACGAGCCATTCGATGGTGTCGTAGGCGTCGGTAGTTTCGTTGGTAGCTTTTGGGTCAGTGAGATTGACGTAGGAGGAAAGGTTGAACGTGCCTTCGGATTTGAAGCGGCCTCGCAGATTTTGAATGACGAAGATATAGCCGTCTCGCGACAGTTCGGCCCAGCGAGCGGGGATGGGCGCGGGTGGGTTGCTCGGGACACCGTAGGGTGTGCGTTCGAGGAGGATGGGCAGCGGTGCGGATTGATTCAACGGCGTGAGGATGGCGGTTTGCAGATGAACGCCGTCGCGCATGGGAATCATAACTTCCTTGAGAGAGAAAGAGGAGGTTTCGGGTTCCGTCCGGGCGGAGCAAACGGTCAGGGCGAGAGTGAAAAGGCTGATAATAACGTTGCGCATGGGCGTAAACGTACTATAACGAATTTGTAGACGGATGAAAGCGGATGAGTGGGGGTTGGCGAAACCAGGAATCATAACCGATGATGAACCATCCTATCGGGAAGCCGCCATGGGAGACGACCAGATTTACGTCTCTGGCGGTGGGAGGGATAGAGAACGTGCGTGTGAGATCAACGGATTGGCCGGGTTGGAGGAGGCTGCTCAACGAGGTGTCGGAGCCCTGGGGTGCAGGATCGTAGCGGTGGTTGTTGCGGTCGAGCAGATAGATGACAAGGTTGCGCTCGCGCTGGGAAACGCGGCGGGCACGACTAGAAATGCGCAGACCGATGACATAAGAATCGCCATTTTGGCTGGCTGAGGTGGCGGCGATGCACCAATCGTCGAAGCATTGAGTTTCGCCGAGGTTGAACGTGCGGCGCGGTGCGACGAGAGAAACAGTTATAACTGCGGTGAAATAGAGTAATGCGCCGAGGCCGAGACGACGAAGGATGCGGAGGGATTTTTGGCGGTGGCCGGTGGCGGCGAGTGCGGCGGCGAGACAGAGGGTGATCAAGGTAGTGAGGGCGAGGGTAAGGAAGAAGAGATCGAAAAGGGTCATGAAGAGACTCCCGCCGTTCACTATATCACAAAGTACTTTGTATTAGATCCCCGCGCATGATCCTCGCAGGCGATTTGGGGGGCCGGCCCAGATTTTTTGCGAGGGATTTAGTAAAAAGGATGTATGAAATATATCGCATTGTCCGTAGTTCTACTACTGAGCGCAGCAGGAATGACGCCGATTTCCGCACAAGTGAAGGATGACTTGAAAACTGCGGGGGATAAAACAGGAGATGCCGTGAAAGACGGCGCAAAGGATACGGTTAAGGGAGCCAAGAGAGTTGGACATGCAGTAAAAGTGGGCACGAAAGATGCGGCCAAGGGCACCGAGAAAGGCGCGAAGGCGACGGGGCATGGAGCCGAGAAAGCCGGACATGCCGTTAAAACCGGCACGCAAGATGCTGCTAAGGACACTGCGAAGGGTGCGAAGGCCACCGGCCATGAAGCCAAGAAATTGGGCAGCACCACGGAGAAAGGCCTAAAGAAGGGCACCCATAAGGTAGCAAAGGTGACAGCGGAAGGCGCGGAAAAAGTCGAGGGGAAGACGGCAACGGATACGAAGCCGTGACGGAAACGCGAATTGGGTTGGCTGGGAGGCAGGGACTCGAACCCCGATACGCAGATCCAGAGTCTGCAGTCTTACCATTAGACGACCTCCCAAGGGCTCAACGAAAGTATAACAAGCGGTTGGGAGGTTTTCTTTTGTTGGGGAACGCGCGCGCCCTTTACGTCGTTGTCTACGGACTGTTCGGTACAGTAGGTGGGTATGGCTAAGGAAGCTACCGAAAAGACGCCCGTTACTTTTGCAATTGACGTAGGCGGAACAGGCGTAAAAGGAATTCTGCTAGACGACCGGGGCAAGCCGATTAGCGAGCGAATCCGGCTGGAGACGCCGCAGCCGGCCACGCCAGAGAAGATTTTGGCAGTGCTGGATGGGATTGCCGAAAAGCTGACAGGGTTTGATCGCGTGTCAGTCGGATTCCCCGGCGTGGTGAAGCTTGGGGCGACTCTAACGGCGCACAATTTGAATCCGCAATGGGTGGGATTCGAGTTGGAAAAGGTGCTGGCGAGGCGATGGCGGAAGCCAGTGCGAGTTTGCAACGACGCGGCAGTGCAGGGTTATGGCGCTATCCGCGGCAAAGGCCTGGAGTTGGTGATTACCCTGGGTACAGGCTTTGGGTCGTCTTTGTTCATCAATGGCACGCTGGTGCCGGGGCTGGAACTGGCGCACCACCCGTGGCGCAAGGGAAAGACGTATGAGGATTTTCTAGGCAAAGACGGCTTGACGAAGCTCGGGAAGAAGGGCTGGAACAAGCTGCTGGCGAAGGCGATTACGCAACTAGAAGCGCTGTTCAATTACGATCATCTATATATTGGCGGCGGGAACGCGGAGAAGATTAACTTTTCGCTGCCCGCTAGAGCCACGCGTGTGCCGAATGAAGATGGATTGCTGGGTGGCGTGGCGTTGTGGAAGTATTGAGAAGTTTCTTAACGGCTGAATAATTCGTCAAGGCTCTGTACGTCGAATAAGCGGAGCGAAAGGTCTTCCAGTTCGCTGGTGGAGAGATCCGCGAGGCGTTCATCGACCCAGGCGGGAAGTTCGCCAAAACGCTTGGCGAGAAGACCGCGAAGAATCGTCAGCTCGCCTTCCTGTCTGCCTTGGCGAATAAGTGGACCGATAACGTCGTGGTCTATGATGTCATCAAGTATTGGCATATGTTTCACCTCTGCGCGAATTGAGTCTCCCAGCTTCCGCAAACCGGACAGGATCATCAGTTTTTTGAAAGCGTCGTCACGCCGCCTTCTAGTGTAGCGATTCGCTGAAGAATCCGCCGGATGGTTTGCCGTCGATCACGATTGTTCGTGAGAATCGCCATGATGGCGTCGCTTGCGAATGGGCTGTTGAGCAGCGATTCCTCATCAATCGTGCAGATATATTTAATTGTGTAGCGGCATAGAAAATTCGGGCCAATGAGCTCCGACGGCATGTGCATTTCTTGGTCGCCTACGTAAAGAACGTACTGATCTGGGAAAGCATTGTGCAATCGGTACGTCCGTAATGCGTATTCGGCCATGCGGAGCGGCAGTTTGATATCGTTGGTGGTCTGAAGTTCCAGGCCGATCAAGTGCGCGGAATCGGCCGTGACACCCAACATATCGACGCGCGTCTGTTGGACCTCTGGAAATTCTACATTCAGCCAGTGATCAACTCGCACGCCAGTAATTTTTTCAAATATTGTGTTCTGTGGGCTCTGCAACAAGGCCTTCAGAACGGTGTCGTACTCGTGCATCCGTTATTTGATCAAGAAGGGCCATTTCGAAATCCAGTGGAAGTGGAAATGGAAAATCAGTAAAGCGACGACACCAGCGGTGGTCAGTAGAATTCCCGCAACGACCAGCGCAACGATGTGCCAAGGGAACTTTTTGCCTTCACGGCGCAGCACCAGCAGGTAACTGGCGAAGAGGCCGAGAAAGTACAACGCAATCATCGGTACAGTGAATAGCGTCATGTTGAACGCGTCTGGCGTGGGTGTGACAATGGCGGCGATGATGGTGATAGCAAGAATGGCGTAGCGCGAGTGCTTTAGCAAAAAGCGTGGCGAGGCGACCCGCAATAGGGTGAGGAAGAAGAGGATGACAGGCATCTCAAACACCAAGCCGACGCCGAGGGTCACGTTGACGAAGAGGTCGAAGTAAGTGTCGATGGACACCATGGGGGAGATATTGATGTCGCGGCCGATACCCAAAAGGAAGACCAAACCATAGCGGAAAGCCACGAAATAGGCAAATAAACCACCGGTAATGAAGAGACCAGCGGTAGCCAGGATGAAGGGAACGGCCCAGCGTTTTTCGCGCTTGTAGAGGCCAGGCGAGATGAAAGACCAAACCTGATAGAAAATCCAAGGGGATCCGACGAATACGGCCATGAGCAAAGGTAGCTTGAGGTAGATGACGTTGAACATCTCAAGCGGAGCGATGGCCACGAGATGTGCGGGGTTTGCGCCGATTTCGCGGAGCGCATTGATGGCGGGGGCTGAAACAATATCCCAGATATTCTTAGCGAACAAGAAGCTGAGAAAGAAAGCTACGATCACACCGGCGACGGCGCGCAAAATAACGCCGCGCAATTCTTCCAGATGCTCCATGAAAGACATGCGGAGCATGCCGCGCTCTTCGGGATCTTCGTCTTCATCGTCGTCGGCAGGAGGCTTGGGCGGCGTGGGTGGTGGTGGCGGCGTGGCCTGCGGTGGAACGGTGGCTAACGCTTGTGTGGGCGGTGCGTATTGGGGCTGATCGGCTCGGTAGACCTGCGGAGGCAGTTCCGAATCGACTTCAACCTCGTACGGTTGTTGCTCGGGCGCGGCGGGTGAAGCCGCAGGTTCACTGTTAGGAGCGGTTGGCTCCTGGGTATCGTCAGGCATTTGAAAAGCTCACCGAATCAGGCGGAATGACCCTCAGGCACGGTAGCGGAATGCGACTCGGCAGCAGGCTGAACGCCATTGGAGCGAGGCACGGTTCCGGCCACGGGAGAAGCGGCGGTAGTGGAGGGTGTTTCCCGGTAGGCCTCGGCGTCCTGAGTTGCGGTTGCGCTGGCGGTGGATGACGGTGAGGAGACGGGCTGGGACGAAACAGTTTCCGGGTAAGGCGAAGGTGAGGAATAGCTGGGTTCGTGCTGGCCGTACTCATCATAAGTTGTTGAAGTGACAGATTTCGGAGAAGAATAGGGAAACGTGGAGTTTTTTGATGCTGCGTCAACGTTCGCTTCTCTTTCCAATTCGCGGAGATGGGTTTCGAAAGTAGATTTCAGTTCGCTCTTGGCGCGCCGGAATTCAGTCAAACCTTTGCCCAGCAAGCGGCCGAGCTCGGGTAACTTTTTCGGCCCGAAAAGTACAAGGGCAACGAGGAAAATCACGATCATCTCCTGCGCGCCGATCGGTCCCATGGTTTGAAACTCCTGTTTCAATGATAGCCCAGCGTAGACTTGGCGTCCCTTGTTATGATTTCAACGGACGATGGACGAGGGCATTTTCATGAAGAGACAGATCCTGGGTACGATGGTGGCGGCGGCGTGTTTTCTCGCGGGTGCCCTACCTGCGAACGCGCAGGTAGAGTTCAAAAACGTAGATGGCGATCACATCAGCATCACGATTAATGGCGAACCTTTTACAGATTTCCACATCGGCAAAGCGTATCCGAAGCCGTTCTTGGCGCCGTTGCGCACAGCGAACGGACTGATTGTGACGCGGCATTTTCCGCAGGAAATGGTGGAGGGCGAATCGCGCGATCACCCGCACCATCGCGGGTTTTGGATCGGCTATGGCGATGTGAACGGGGTGAATTTTTGGGAGAACGAAGCGGCGTCGAAAACAAGCGGCGATAACCCGTCGGTGAAAGGCTTGTTGACGCTGAAGAGCTTAGGTGAATTGAAGCCGGGGAAAAAATCGGGGACAATTCAGGCGGTTTTTGAATGGGCTGCGCCGGACAAAGGTCCGGTGCTTGAAGAAGACCGCACCATGACGTTCTATGCCGACCGCGACGTGCGAACTTTTGATGTAGACGATACGTTTACCGCGAAGACGGCGGTGAAGTTCGCCGATACCAAGGAAGGATTTTTCGCGATTCGGCTAGCGGATAGCATGGCGGGCAAAAACGGCGGCTTGATGACGAATGCGGAAGGCGCACAAACGGAAAAGAATGTTTGGGGCAAGAAAGCGGAGTGGGTAGATTACGACGGCACGGTGGACGGCCACAAGGTGGGGATTGTGATTTTCAACAATCCGAAAAACGACGCCGAGCCGCCGCGCTGGCATTCGCGCGATTACGGATTGTTCGCGGTGAATCCGTTCGGGTTGAAGGAATTCGATCCGAAAGCGGAAGGAAAAGGCGGACTGGAGTTGAAGGCCGGTGATACCTTGCGCTTACGTTACCGGGTGGTAATTCATCCGGGAGATTACCCGAAGAAGAAGATTGAGGATTTGTACAAGGATTACGTCAAGAAAGTGAAATAGGATTTGCGATATGAGGCTGCTTCGGTTGTGGAGCGCGTTGCTGTTGCTGACGATGGCGGTTTGGGCGGAGCCGCCGAAGGCTCCGCCAGTGCCAGAGGCCGCAAAGGCGACGGCGCACTTCGACGCCAAAGTTGCGACCGACGCATGGCTGGCGACTATGACGGGCAAGCAGAAAGCCAATTCCGACAATTATTTTGAAGGCGGCTACTGGTTGATTCTCTGGGATTTCCTTTACACAGCGGGTGTTATGGTGCTGTTGCTGGAAACGAAGTTCTCGGCGCGGATACGAGATTGGACGGAAACCTTCGTGAAGGCGGCGTTTTTTCGGTCGTGGCTTTATTGGGTTTTGTTTAGCGCGGTGGGTTATGTTTTGTCGTTCCCGTTGACGGTTTGGGAAGGATACTTTCGGGAACATAACTATGGATTGTCGAACCTGAGCTTTGGCGGATGGTTCCGCGAAGAGATGACGGGGTTCGCGGTTTCAGCGGTTTTGGGCGGGTTGGCGTTTACAGCGCTGGTTGGAGTAATAAGGCGGCTGCCGAATAGCTGGCATATATGGGGAACGCTCGTCGGCGTAGTGTTATTGTGCATCGGAATCGTGATTGGGCCGGTATTCATAGCGCCGCTGTTCAACAAATACAAGCCGCTGGAAAATCAGACGATCAAGCAAGGCATTTTGAGTCTGGCGCGAGCCAACGGAATTCCAGCAACGGATGTGTACGAAGTGGACGCTTCGAAGCAAAGCAACCGTGTGAGCGCGAACGTGAGTGGGTTTTTGGGCACGGAGCGGATCACGTTGAACGATAATTTGCTGGCGAGGTGCTCACCACAATCGATTCTCTCGGTGATGGGCCATGAAATGGGGCATTATGTGCTGCATCACATTTACAACCTCGTGATTTTTTTTACGATTGTGATTGCGGTGATGTTCTGGATACTGCGGCGCGGGATGGAGAGTGCGCTGGCGCGTTGGGGCGAACGGTGGAGTTTGCGTGGAGTAAGCGATGTGGCGGCGCTGCCGGTGGCGTTGCTGATTTTATGGACGCTGGGATTTTTGTTTACGCCGATTGGCAATTCGTTTACGCGCCAACAGGAATACGAAGCGGATATATATGGACTGAATGCGGCGCGGCAGCCGGACGGGGAAGCGGAAGTGGATCTACTTTTGGGTGAATATCGCAAGATGGACCCGGGGCCACTAGAGGAGATGATTTTTTTCGATCACCCGAGTGGGAGGACGCGGATTTACGCGGCGATGCGCTGGAAGGCTGAGAATTTGTGTTTGTTCGATGCGGCGCTGCCTTGTACGAATCGGCCAAGGACGCTGCCGTAGCGCGGCGATGACATATACTTCTTTCGATGCGTACTTGTTTCCTCGCCCTTTTTCTTGCGGCCTCCGGCGGCGTGCTCGCCCAAGTTGCCAGTATTCCGGACACTATACTGATTGATCGAGATGTTGAGTACTCAGCGGTTGGCGCGAGTCAGAAGATGGATATCGTGCGGCCGCGGGCAGCTTCTGCCAACGCGCGCCCAGCGGTTTTGTTGGTTCATGGAGGAGGTTTCCGAGCCGGTTCGAAGGAAGGATACATTCCGTTAGCCGTCCAACTTGCTGAGCGTGGATACGTTGCGGCTACCGTTAATTACCGGCTTGCGCCGCAGTATCAGTTTCCGGCGGCGGTGGAAGATGTGAAAGCGGCTGTTCGTTTTCTGCGGGCCAATGCCGCGAAGTACAACGTTGATGCGAGCCATATCGGGGCATTGGGTGGAAGCGCGGGCGGTCATCTGGTGCTGATGCTGGGCCTGACCGCGGGCGTGACGGAGTTTGAAGGTACTGGACCGAATCGCGACCAATCGAGCGCGGTGCAGTGCGTAGTGGACGATTACGGGCCGACGGATTTTACACAGTCGTATGCCAAATCGGTGGATGCAGCGGAGGTTCTGCCGCTGTTTCTAGGCAGCGATCTTGTGCATGAGCGGCTGCGCCACATGCGGGCGAGTCCACTGAATTGGGTGACGCCCAATGCCGCGCCGATACTGGCGATTCACGGAACGGCGGATACCTATGTTGCGTACGAACAGTCTTTGTGGATTATTGAACGGCTGATCGCCGCGGGTGTGCCAGCGGAGTTGGAGACTATTAGCGGCGCGGGGCATGGCTTCAAAGGCGTGGATGCGAAGCGGGCCGACGAGCGGGCGTTTGGGTGGTTCGACAAATATTTGAAAGTGAAGCATGAGTAGGAGAGTTCAGAGGTTCAAACGCTTGTTTGCGCGGGGGGTAGGCGCGGCTGTGTAGGTCAGTGTATTGAACGCTTGCTTGCGCGCGCGGGTCGGCGTGCTTAGGCGAAGATACCGTCGTGAACGTTGCCGGCAGTGTCGGTCAGGCGGAAGTCGCGGCCGGAGTAGCGGTAGGTCAATTTCAAGTGATCGAGGCCGAGGAGAGCAAGCACGGTGGCGTGAAAATCGTGAATGTGCATGCGGTTTTCGGCGGCATGATAGCCAAAGTCGTCCGTCGCGCCGTACGCAAAGCCGGGCTTCACGCCGCCGCCCGCCATAAAGAGCGAGTAGCCGTAAGGGTTGTGGTCGCGGCCATTGCCGCCTTGGGAGACAGGCGTGCGACCGAACTCGCCCGACCAGATGACGAGAGTGTCTTTCAGTAGGCCGCGCGCTTTGAGGTCTGTCAGCAAGCCGGCGATGGGCCTATCAACCTCGGCCGCATTTTCATTGTGTTTTTTGAACAAATCGGAGTGTTGATCCCACTTGTAGCTGTGAGTGCACTGGATGAAACGCACATCGGCCTCAGCCAGGCGGCGAGCAAGGAGGCACTGCCAGCCGAAATCGGCGGTCTTAGGATCGTCCAAGCCGTAGAGTTTCTTTGTGGCGTCGGATTCGCTAGAGACATCGAACACTTTGGAGGCTTCGGCTTGCATGCGGAAGCCCATTTCAAACGATTGGATGCGGGTTTCGAGCTCGTCGTCCAGCTTCCAGAGTTCCTGGTGTTTGCGATTGATGGCCTGAATCATGTCCAGTTCATAACGCTGCTGCTCGCGGTTTAGACCCGGGTTGACGAGGTATTCGATAGGTTCTTTTTGAATTTCGGCAACTTGCATTCCCGCATTGCCAATGGCTGTTCCCTGCACTGAGCCAGGAAGGAATCCTGAGGCCCAGTTCTTCGCGCCACCGTGGGAGAGCGCAGGTTTGATGGTGATGTAGCCTGGGAGATTGCGATTTTCGGAGCCGAGCCCATATAGGACCCAGGAGCCGACACTCGGACGGGTAAATGTGAAGGTGCCAGTGAAGGTTTGCAGGAGAGCAGCGCCGTGATCTACGCCTTCGCCCACCACGGAGCGGACAACGCAGAGATCGTCGGCACACTCACGGATGTTTGGGAACAGGTCACTGATGGGCAATCCGCTCTGACCGCAATTCTTGAACTTCCAAGGCGATTTCATTAAGCCGCCAGTCTCGCCCGCGGCAAAAGTGAGGGGCTGCTTGATAGGGAGGGGTTGGCCATCGTGCGCATCGAGGTACGGCTTGGGGTCGAAGGTGTCGATGGAAGACGGACCGCCGTGCATGAAGAGGAAAATCACCCGTTTGGCGCGCGCCGGGAACATGGGAGGTCTGGGAACCAGCGGGTCGACTGAGTTAGAAGCCATGGCGACTTCCGCCATCAATGACTGAAGCCCCATATAGCCGAAGCCGCAGCCGGCGGCGCGCAGCATGCCACGGCGTGACAGTTGCGAGGTCTTGGGAGGTTTAATGAGAAACGAGTTGATGTCCATGCTTGAGACTTTCTTACTTAGTAGACAAATATGAATTCGTTGGAAGCCATGAGCGCGTGCGTGAGACTGGTCCACGCTTTCTCTTCGTCGATATCATTCCACTTTCGGCGAAGGCTCGATAGGTAGGTGAGACCCTGGTCGATCTCGTTGGCGTCGGGACGGCGATCAAGGACACGGAGATAGATTTCCTCAACCCGGCGCTTATCCTGCTTTTGCTGTTTGAGGACGGTATCGGCGACATGCGTCGCTTCACGAATCACGAGGGGACTGTTCATGACGAAGAGAGCCTGAGTGGCAACGGTAGTGGGGCTGCGGTGGCCTTCAGGTGAAGTGGCATCGCCGAAATCGAAGAGCGTATAGAGCGTGGGCAGATTCGAACGGCGTAGCGGCAGGTAAACGCTGCGACGATTGGTCTTTTCAGGATTCATGCTGATACGGTTGGCACTGGTCTCGCCGTCGGTACCGACGCCGGGATCGAGCGTACCTCCCATTGTGAGATCGAGATCACCTCCCATGGCCAGGTACGCATCACGGATCTCCTCGATGCTGAGACGCTGTCTTGGAAAGTGGGAGAGCAGGCGGTTCTCGGGGTCCTTCGCTTTCTTCTCTTCATCGAAAGCAGCACTCATCTGATAGGTCTTTGAGAGCATAATCAGGCGGTGCATTTTCTTAATAGACCAGCCATCCTCGATGAAGGTCTTCGCCAGATAGTCGAGAAGCTCGGGATTGGTGGGGCGCTCGCCCAGACGGCCGTAGTTGTCGGGCGTGCGCACGATGCCGTCGCCGAAGTGCCCCTGCCAGATGCGGTTGGCCATCACACGGGGTGGAAGCGGATTGTGGGGATCGACAATCCAGTTGGCGAGTTCGAGGCGGCCGCTTTTCGTTTTGACCTCGGGCGCCGGAGCACTTAGACGTAGGATTGACGGTACAGTGCGTTGCACGGGATCGCCCAGACTGTGATAATCGCCGCGTAAGAAGACCTTCTGATCCATGGTCTCGCCTTCTCTTACAGCACAGGCCATGGGGATCTCTTTTCTGGGAAGAGTCTTTTCCATGCCGGCGGCTTGTAAAAGCAACGCTCGAGCTTCCTGCGTTTTTTCAGGGGAGAGCGAGGCGAGTTGTTCGTCGCTAGAGCGATAAAGAGGGCCACTATTCTGCCAAACGGCAACGAAGAATGGGTCCTTATCCGCAGTCATCCGCGGGCGTGGGCCGGCGATCTTACCTGATTTGGGGAAACTGCTCCTGGCCTCCTTCCACCAGCTCAAATCCTGATCGTATTGATAGGCACTGCGGCGAAAGTCTTCCTGGTACTGAGCGGCGATATCTTCGCGGGTCGAATCTGTGGCAGCATGCCACTTTGCGAGTTCCGGACGTTTTTTGTCAGTGAGGTATTCGACCCAGCGGGTGAGTTGCTTTTCGTCGATCTTGGCGGCAGCAGCAGCCGCGGCAGTGGATTCGCCTTTGGCATAGACGCGGTAAGCGACCAGCATGGAGGAAGCGATCTGGTTTTGGCCGAGCTCGCGATTCTTCCGAGCGTCTTCGTCGAAATCGATGATCTTATTCACCTTCTCCTCGATTTCGTTGTACGCGGTCCATTGCTTTCTGAAGGCTTCGAATTCCCCGGGCGCGGCGAGCGGGGTTTGGATGGGATCGCCGGTTTCGCCTTTCTCGTAGCTGAGCGTTGAAGCGAAAATGGCGGCCATTTGATAGTAGTCTTTGGTGGCGATCGGGTCGAATTTGTGATCGTGGCAGCGGGCGCAAGTGACTGTGAGGCCCATAAAGGCCTTTGCAGTGACGTCGATCTGATCGTCGACAACGTCGTAGCGCTTGAGTGGGAGATCCTTTTGAGCGAGGGCTTTTTTACCGAGAGCGAGGAAGCCAGTGGCAACAATGCCGCGATAACCTACGCCAGAGTTGGGGTCGGCGGCGAGGACATCGCCTGCCAGTTGCTCACGCACGAACTGGTTGTACGGCATATCGTCGTTGAACGCTTGAATGACGTAATCGCGATAACGCCAAGCGTGAGGATAGCGGTGGTCTTCGTCGCTGCCAGTGGAATCGGCGTAGCGCATGACGTCGAGCCAATGCCGGCCCCAGCGTTCTCCGTAGCGGGGCGAGGCGAGGAGGCGATCGACAACCTTTTCAAACGCCGCGGGAGACTTGTCGGTGAGGAAGGCTTGCAGTTCTCTTTCAGTGGGAGGAAGACCAGTGAGATCGAAAGTTGCGCGGCGGAGGAGCGTGGTTTTATCCGCTTGAGGGGCGGGTGTGAGACCGTTCTTTTCGAGGTTGGCGAGAATGAATTGGTCAATCGGGTTCGCCGCCCAGTCAGTCAGTTTGGGAGTGGGAGGTGGAGCCTGCGACAGAGGTTTGAAAGACCAGAAGTTTTTGTCGGCGTCGGTGATGACTCCGCGCAGGGCGATGGGGCGGACGCCGGTTCCCGCCAGGGAATTGCCAGCAGATGGAGTGGTGGCGGGCGTTGGGGCGCCAGCGGCTACCCAGTCGCGGACAGCGGCGATGGTTTCGGCGGGTAACTTGCCTTGCGGCGGCATCTTGATGCGGTTTTCGTAACTTAGCGCTTTGAGGATGGGACTGTTTTCGGGCTCAGCCGCTTTGCCGAAGATTCCAATGGAGGCGGCTTCTTTGACGCCTTCCGGTGAGCTGAGATCGAAGCCGCCGCTGCGCAGTTTTGCGCTGTGGCAAGGCTGGCACTTTTCGGTAAAGAGCGGGCGGGCGTTTTTTTCAAAGAGTTCGAGTTGGGCGGGCGTTTGTGCGTGGAGGTAACCGAGACTCAAAGTGAACAGCGGCAACGCGCAGATACGGGTTCGTAAGGTGGTTCCGGGGTTCATGGATTTTTCGGGTTTTTTGGCAACTTAAGCGGTAACTACATGATGAGTCTATCACTGATTTGGGTGGTTTGGTGGAATTGTGGGGGTCGCGGGTTACGTGGCGCTCCGTTGAAAAACGCTCTCCGGTGGGCAGCGAAAAAGAGGGGACACGCCTGCCGGACTGGTCTACCATTAGCTTTCCCAGGGGCCCGGAGTGTCCCCCCTTTTTCTTCTCATCATCATCGGTAGGTCACAGGTTACAATGCGTTATGCCACGTTTGCACTCTTACGCGGTTACAGTCGCCTGGACAGGAAATACGGGCAGCGGAACGTCCGGTTACCGAAGTTACGAACGCTCGTACGATCTTTCGGCGAGCGGAAAAGCAATTATCGCGGGTTCGTCTGACGCTGCCTTTCGAGGCGATCCCACTCGCTGGAGTCCCGAGGATCTTTTGGTCGCGTCCCTGGCAGCCTGTCACAAGCTCTGGTATCTGCACCTTTGCGCGGATGCAGCGGTCGTAGTTGTTGCATACGTGGACCAAGCGGAGGGTTTGATGGAAGAGAGCTCAGACGGCAGCGGTCAATTTGTGCAAGTGACTTTGAGACCGCGAGTGAACCTGGCGGCCGGCAGCGATCGGGAGAAAGCACATGCTCTCCACGAAGTTGCTCACTCCAAGTGCTTCATAGCGCGGTCGGTCAACTTTCCGGTGCGCTGCGAGCCTTTCATTGAGCAGGAAATTAGCGCGTCAGCTCTCGCGCTCCAGACAGAGTCCTGATGGCGGCCATTCAGAAGCACAGTTCGGGTTTGGGTTGTGCCCTACTTTCGATTTTCGAGCGAGTTTACGCGGCCGTTTCGAAGGTTGCGGGGCTCGATTCGGCTTGAGGGGTCTCCTTTCGGGTGTTTTCGGGTTGTGGAACGCCGGCGGCTCGGTTTTTTTTCAATTCAAACTGCTGTTTTTTCATTTCGAACTGTTGTTGTTTCAGATTGAGGGCTTCGGCGGCGCGTGTTTGCGAAACGAAGCCAATTTGCTCGTTTCTCTTTTCGTTTCTTAACTTTTGGAGTTCGTTGAGGGCTTTATAGAAGCCGCGTTCGTGCATGCTTTGGTAACGCAGGTAGAGAGCGAACTCTTTTGGGTCGGCGATTTTGCCATTATTCAGAACACAGCAAGAAAGGTCTTGAAGACGCACGGCGCGGGCGCGCAGCCATTCATGTTCGACCATGCGGCGGACGAGAAGCTTTTCGGTTTCGGTTTGCGGGGTGTGTTCGCGGATGAGGTTGTCTTTGAGAGCGTAGAATTCTTCTTCGCGTTCGTTTTCAAGGATGAAGAACCGGCTATAGGTGGTGGAGGAGAGGCCGTGAATGCGGTGGTTTTCGGAGGAGACTTCTTTACCGATTCTTGACTTAGGACCGCAGGATTTTTGAGCGTTCGCCTGGTTGGCGAGGATTTGCGCCGCGGAGGACATAGGGATGAGTTCCTTTCGTTTTGCTTTTTTGCGTTGCCTTGAGGGCGGCCTGCGGGGCAGCGACGGCACACCGGCAGACGACTTCACTTTAAGCAATGGGGCGAACGGTGAAACGGATTTTGGGTTGGAGGTGGTTGAAAAGGAAGGAGATTGAGTTGTGGGGCTTTTGTGATGCGGCTCACCAGCCAAAAAATTCGCGGTCGACCAGCAGAGTCCCCGCCGTAAAACGAGACGCTATGAACGATACGCCGCCCGAATCAGAAGACATTCCGACGCTGTACCGACGAGCCTTTGCGGAGTACGGGCCTCAGGCACTTTGGAACATGCGAGCCATGGAAGACCCCACCCCTGCCGACGCCTTAGCGATCACGAAGGCCCTGCGAACGCATGGCGGGATGGAAGGCCGCCGTTTGGCAGAACGGATAGAGAGGGTCTGCCGTGCCCCTCACTAAACTGCAATCGCACGTGTTGCGTATCCTTGCTGCAGAACGCAGCCCCGACAGCTATATCGCGGGCGGGGTCGCCATCAACCGCGAAGGCCCACGTTTTTCGGGCGACATCGATATTTTTCAGGATACGGAGCAACGCCTTGAAGAGGGGCGGCGTGTGGCCGTCATCGCCCGAGATAGCAAGTGCGATGCTGGAGCGTTACAAAAAACAGAATGAAAACGGCAACGAGCCGAAACCCTAAACGCCCGCGCAAGACGCGATGATCTGCTCGTTTGCAAATACCCGCGATACCATGCATAGATTGAAGCGTTAGAAAGTTTAAGGTGTGCGGCCGTGTTTACTCTTTCGATCCGCTGCGCCACTGCTGATGACGAAGAAGACATCGTCGGCCTATGGCGTACCTGCGGGTTGGAAACTTCGCACAGCGATCTGACGCAGGATTTCCGGTTCGCCCGCGCGAAGCCAAACTCGGACATTCTCGTTGGCGTTAGCCCGGAAGGGCAGATTGTCGGCAGCGTCATGGTGGGGCATGATGGCCATCGCGGATGGCTTTATTACGTTGCCGCCGCGCCGGACAGGCGGCTGCAAGGCATAGGTAAGCAGATGGTCGCGGCAGGTGAGGAATGGCTGCGTGACCGGAAGGTCGTCAAGGTTATGCTGCTGGTGCGAGATACCAATAGGCAGGTCGTCGATTTCTACAACCAGGTCGGATTTGAGGCCGTACCACGCGTTGTGATGCAAAAGTGGTTAATTGAATAGCGCCTTGTTTCTGCCGCCGCCGCCGCCGCTTTAATCTACGGCGGTTTTTCAGGGCCGTTAAACACCGAGCCGCAGAAATCTTTGTATGAGAGACTCGTAAGCGTGTTTTCGAATCATCGCGAGGTTATCCATGGTCGCTAGGTCTGGGCTCAGTACCTGGATAGCGCGGGGAGAAAGCGCGCCGGGCGTGCCGACGCAGAAACCGGGAGGTGACACACGATGAACATCCTGTTGTGGGTCTTGCAGGTCATCACCGCGCTCCTGTACGGAGCGTCGGGCGTCATGAAGGTCTTCATGTTCGACAAGGTAAGCCAGCAGGTCCCATCGTTTGGTGCGTTGCCGCGGGAAGCCTGGAAGGCCCTCGGCATCCTCGAACTAGTCTGCATGGTTGGGTTGATCGTCCCCGCCGCCCTCCACTGGCATCCAGCGCTCACGGTGGTGGCCGCCACGATCCTGACGATCGAGAGCCTCGTGTTCATCTGGGTGCATGCCAAGTACGGCGAGATCACGTCCATCATCTTAAGCAGCGTGCTGGGTCTCCTCATGGCGTTCATCGTGTACGGCCGGATGGTCTTGAAGCCGATCTTCTGAACAGCGGGCCGTCTCGATGTGACGGTGAGCAACGCAAAAATCGGAACAGCCAGCACGTGATGGTTGGGCAACAAAAGAATGCTGCAGCCGTGGTACTGTCAATCTTCAAGTACCACAGTTCCATTTGCATCCGTTCCTTTTGCGTATATGCTAACTGAGGCTCGTATCTCCAGTCATCCGCTACTTATTGATCCAGGCAGAGTTTTGCCGGGCTGTGACAGAGGCGACGTGTCCCTTAGATTAGGAAGACTCAATGAGACGACGCAGCAAAGAGACCACAAGGAGAACAACAATGAGTATGTTTGCGCTTAGGCCGAAGGCTCGACCCCAAGCGAGGAATAGTGGATGCACAAGTAGATTAAGCCTTTACGTAATGCTTGGAGCGTTGGCAGTGACCCCGCTGAGGGCACAAGGCCTACCTGGCTTCCCATCGCCGACCGATTGGCCGGTGTTCGGGCAGAACGCCGCAAACAGCGCGAGCACGACGGACACCACAATTTCTGCCACAAATGTCCAAACCTTAAAACCAAAGTGGACATTTACGACGGGCGGGGATGTATCGGCGCGAGCAGCGATCGTGAGTGGGATCGCTTACTTCCCGGATTGGGGCGGTAACATCTGGGCAGTCGACGTAAAAACCGGAAAATCGATCTGGTCGCATCAGCTTTCCGATTATGGATTGACGGCGGGAACGGTGTCCCGTACTAGCCCTACCGTGGCGAACGGGATAGTTTATATTGGCACTCAATACACGCCAACAGGACAAACTGGTTGGCTGCTGGCGATTGATGCGGCGACAGGGCACCTATGGTGGAAAATGCAGCCGGATACCTCAAATCCTTTTCCGGTGATCACGGGTTCCCCTACAGTTTCCTTTGGCATCGTCTATGTCGGTATGACCTCAAACGAGGAATACGCGGCGTCCAGCGCCAGTTACGTCTGCTGCTCCGCGCGAGGCAGTGTTGTCGCCGTTGATGCTTTCTTTGGCATCAAATTATGGCAGACGTTTACCGTGCCGGTGGGTTATAGCGGCGGCAACTCTTGGGGCAGCAGTCCGGTTGTGGATTTGCTCCGCGGAATGGTCATCGTCGGCACTGGAAACAACTATAGTGTTCCCACCGACCCGGCCTTTGTTAGCTGCATTGCCAAGCCGGGTGCGACGCAAGCCTCTTGCCTTTCGCCTAACGACCACGCCGACTCGATCGTCGCCTTCAATATGTTGACCGGGCAAATCATCTGGGCCACGCGGTTGATGACGTGGGGCCAACAGGAGACGGAAGGCGTCACCAACGGCACTGACTTCTGGAACACCTCCTGTGCCGCGATCGTTGCAGGCTCCTCTACCAAGAACTGTCCGAATGGTGTCGGCGCCGCCGGTCCCGATTACGACTTTGGCTCGGACCCCAACGAAATCACCTACCAAACCGCCAAGGGCCCCAAGACAATCATTGGCGCTGGGCAAAAGAGCGGAATTTATTACGGGCTCGATCCCGATACCGGGGCCGAACTGTGGCATACGCAGGTAGGGCCAGGGTCGTCTCTCGGAGGCATGGAGTGGGGATCTGCGTCGGATGGCAAGCGTATCTACGTTTCGATTGCTGATTTTTTTGGCATCCCTTATGGTCCAAGCGGCAGCATCAGCGCCGGTTCCTGGTCGGCGCTTGATCCCGCGACTGGGACGATTCTCTGGCAGGTGGCGGATCCTAACGGCGCTGTCGACCTTGGCCCGCTCACTGTGGCTAACGGCGTGTTGTACGTTCCATCCATGGGTGCCGGATACCTCAACCTCACAGGTGGTTCCACCAAGGCGCCCACAATGTTGGCTTTGAATGCCGCCAATGGCGCGACCCTTTGGCAATTCACAGCGGGCGCATCGGTGATCTCCGGAGCCGCCATCGTAGACGGTGTAGTGTACTGGGGGGCTGGCTACGGACACTTTGGTTTGCCAGGCTTTTCGACTAGCAAAACGTTCTACGCGTTCTCACTCAACGGAAAATAAAATGAACTGTTAAGTGACTTGTAAGGCGGATCTAACGGTCCGCCTTTACAGACCGAAAAGACTTCTGGGGGCTTCTTCTTGTTCAGATCTGTAATCGTTCTATGCGTGATTGCCTGCGCCTGTTCAGCGCAAAACGTTCCGCCGCCGGGGGACCAAACGCCGAAGAGTGGCGCGGATAGCCAGCTCACCGCGCAGTTCGTCAAGACAGGTTTGTTTATGATCTCGGGCGGGGGCTGTAACACTCTGTTGCGCCTGAGCGGCAATGGGATGATTCTCGTGGATGGGAAGCTTCCCGGAAATTATAAAGCCATTTTGAGGCAGGCGGGGAAACTATCCCTTTCCGACCAGCCTATCCGAGCGCTGATCGTTACCGATTATCTGGAGAATCATAACGGCAACAACGCGGAATTTCTCGCGGCTGGCACCCAGATTGTTGCACAGGAAAACGTGAAAGAATCGCTGGCTCATTCCAGCGATGGTGGTGGCAAGGTCGCGGCGCCAACCATCACTTACCGGGACAACTATACGATCCGCTTAGGCGGAGTGGAAGCTGACTTGATGCATTTCGGCAACGCCCATACCAACGGCGACACGGTCGTTTACTTTCCTAATTTGAAAGTGGTGGCGGTGGGAGGTCTCTATGCCGATACTCCCGATCCGGATTTCGCTGCCGGCGGAAGCCTGGTGGAGTGGAGTCCGGTGCTCGCCCAAGTTCTGAAATTGGACTTCGACGTCGCCGTGCCGAGCAGCGGACCTATGATTAGTAGAGCAGAATTGGAAGCCTTCAAAAACAAAATCGATACGGTGCTTTCGCGCGCCAGCAGTCTCGTGAAGAAAGGCGTCACTGAAGACCAATTCATGGCGCAGCTTAAGACTGACGATCTTGGATGGCACTTGAACTTTCCTGGACAGCGACTCCACAGCCTATACGCCGAGTTGTCTCGGACGAACTAGACCGAATCTAGTATATCGTTTCAACAA